>JBIODE010000010.1:0-24545 GCA_044440325.1 Steroidobacterales bacterium | reverse complement strand
CGGGAGCGTCACGATGAGCGTGCAACAGCCCGGGATCGGCGAGTGGTATCGCATCAGCGGCGGAGCCATATTCGAAGTGGTCGCCGTGGATGAAGAGGACGGTACTGTTGAGGTCCAGTACTTCGACGGTACCGTGGAAGAAATTGATCTCGTGGAATGGCATGCGCAGCGCAGTCGCGGCGACATCGAGAATGTCGAGGCGCCCGAAGATCCGAGCGGCTCCTTCGATCAAGACAACGATGACGACGAGCAGCCAGGCATCGCGACCGATCGGGACAACGATCGGCGTTCGATGTCGACGCTCGACGGCCTGGATTTATTTGAATAGCCTATTCGGCCTATTTGCATAGGCCAGTTGAATAGGCTGATAGAAATGCGCCGGCGCCGCCCTCAGGCGTAGCGCGCCGCGAGTTCCTCGATATCGACGCCGTCGGCCAGCAACACGAAGCCGGCGACGATGCGCACCGGCAGCGCCGCGAGCGACAGCCCCGAACACGGACCGGCCACGCAGTAGCCGGTTTCCTTCTCGAAGATTGCACCGTGCACGTAGCATTGAATCATGCTGCGGTCGTAGCTCAGAAACTCCTGCGGCAGATAGTTCAGCGGATAGGCTAGATGCGCGCAGCGATTGACGTAGGCGCGCACACCGTCGGCGACACGCACGACGAAACCCTTGAGCGGCCATGCTCCGGCGCCGAGACGAAATTCCCGGCAACCCTCGGCAGGCAACTCCTCAAGTCGGCACAGTACGCGCTCGAGATCGATTGAGTCCATAGATCAGTAGCAGCCCGGGCAGGCTCAATGCCGCCGTGTAGCAAAAGAATGCCGGATAGCCGATCGCATCGACGACGAAGCCCGAGGTGCCTTCCAAAATCTTGCCAGTCAGCGCGTACAGCGAAGTAAACAGCGCGTATTGCGTGGCCGTGTAACGCGGGCTCGTCAGACTCGACAGAAATGCAATCAACGAAGTGCCGTGCACGGCTTGCGCAATGTTATCGAGACCGTTGACCAATCCCAAGCCCAGCAGCGAGGGCGCGTGCGCCGTCGCCAGCGCCGCGAAGCCCAGGTTGGACAGCGCGATCAATACGCTGCCGAGCACCAGGCAGCGCACCAGGCCGAGTTTTACGATCAGCATGCCGGCGAGCACGACGCCGACGATCGACATCGACAGCCCATATAGTTTCACCACCGTCGCGATCTGCGTCAGCGTGTAGCCGCGATCAATGTAGAAGGTATTCGCCATCGAGCCCATTGCATACTCGGTCAGGCGATAGGTACCGATGAAAGCCAGGATCGCGAGCGCCAGCCCGCCGCGGTAGCGACTGAAGAAGTCAACGATGGGACCGAGGACCGCGCCACGGCCGGGCGCCGCCGGCTGGCGCGCTGTCGTCATCGACGGCTCGCGGATCAGCAACGTCGTGACCACCCCCACGCTCACGAGTAGCGCCATGACCGAATAGCTCGCGTGCCAACCGTAGCGGTCGGCCAGCGCGAAGGCGCCGGCACTGCCGGTGATCAGCGCCGTGCGATAGCCGACCTGGTAGGCCGCGGCCATGGCTCCCTGCAGCTCCACCGCAGCCGACTCGATGCGCCAGGCGTCGATCGCGATGTCCTGTGTCGCAGCCCAAAAGGCGACGAACATGGCCCACGCCGCGATGCGGGTCACGCTGCTCGCCGGATCGCTGAGCGAGAGGTTGAACAGCCCGACGGCGATGCCGGCCTGGGCGAGCAGCATCCAGCTGCGGCGGCGGCCGAACAGCCGGTATAGCAACGGCAACGGGGCGCGATCGATCACCGGCGCCCACAGGAACTTCAATGTGTAGGCAATGCCAACCCAGGCCAACATGCCGATGGTCGAGCGTTGAATTCCTGCCTGGCGCAGCCAGGCGGACAATGTCTGAAATAGCAGATAGAACGGCAGCCCGGCCGAAAATCCCAGAAACAGCATCGACAGCACACGCGGACGGCGGTAGACCAGAAGCGCCTGCCCCCAGCCGGCCCGTGCCGGCCGGCTCGGCCCACCCGTCGTCGACGGTGGAGAATCCGGCGCAGTGGGGGCACGGTTCAAAGCGCGATCAGGTCAATGGCTCGCATATGGCAGATGATAGCGCGCGTTGACAGCGCGCACGCGGCGGTGGGAGCCTTGCCGACCGGTTCGTTAGACTGTCGGTCCGACATGCACGATTATCAGCAGGAGTTCGTAAAGCTCGCGCTCGCGCACAAAGCGCTGCGCTTCGGCAGCTTCACGCTCAAATCCGGACGTGTCAGCCCGTATTTCTTCAATGCCGGGCTATTCAACGATGGCGCCGCCCTGTCAACGCTTGGAAAGTGCTATGCGGCAGCGCTGCTGGCGTCAGGACAGCAGTTCGACATGCTGTTTGGGCCGGCGTACAAAGGCATCCCGTTGGTGACGACCACAGCGATCGCCCTGGCGCAGCAGCACGGGCGCAATGTGCCCTGGGCCTTCAACCGCAAGGAGCCCAAGAACCACGGCGAGGCCGGCAACATCGTCGGCAGCCCCCAGACTGGCCGCATCGTCATCGTCGATGATGTCATCACCGCCGGCACGGCGATCCGCGAATCCGTGGCTTTGATCCCGGCGGCCGGTGCAACCGCCACGGCGGTGTTGCTCGCGCTCGATCGGCAGGAACGCGGCCGAGGCGAGCGCTCGGCGGTGCAGGAAGTTGAAGCGCAGTATGGACTGCGCTGCATCAGCATTCTGAGCTTGAGCAGCCTGATCGCCGGCCTGGAGGAGCAGTCCGGCGGCCCGGCGGCCGCCGGGCCCTTGCGGGCCTATCGAGAAAAATATGGGGTCGCGGGATGAACGCTTGCAGGCGCCCTCCAGCCGTGCACAATGCGGACATCGTGGCGGGCGCAGAGCGGCCTGGGGGCGGACGCATCATAGTGGCTGGACATCGATACTGGATCCTGGGGGCGATGATTGCCGTTGGCAGCGTGGCGCCGCCTGCCTATCCAGCGCCGGATTCTGGCGCTTCCAAGGGCGGGCAGGTTTACAAGTGGACCGACGACAAGGGCGTCGTGCACTACGGCGACAGCGTTCCGCCCGAATATGCGCAGAGCCAGCGCTCGGTGCTCAATTCCCAGGGCGTAGAGATCGATCGCGTCGAGGGGCGTCTCAACGCTGCCCAGGCCGCCGAGCAGCAGCGCGCCGGGGAAGCCGCCAAGCTGCGAGCGCAGCACGACCAATTCCTGCTGGCGACCTACGCTTCGACCAAGGACATCGAGCAGCTGCGCGATGAACGCCTCGATCAGATCGACGGCCAGATCAAGGCCTCCTCGCTCTATATCGACTCGCTCGCCGCGCGCCTGCAGGCGCTGCAGGAGCGGTCACGGCATTTCAAACCCTACAGCGACGATCCGAATGCGCGCCGCATGCCCGATGAGCTCGCGGAAGAGCTCGTACGCACCTCGAACGAAAATCGCTCGCAGCGCCTGGCGCTCGAAGCCAAGCGCACGGAAGCGGCTGACGTGCGCACGCAATTCGACACCGACATCACCCGTTACCGTGAACTGACCGCGCGCCACGCGCAGTAGAGGCTAGCTGCCGGAGTGACCGAAGCCGCCCGCGCCGCGCGCCGTCGCGGTAAATTCCTCGACGATCTCCAGCGCCACCTGCACCACGGGTACCACGACAAGCTGCGCAATGCGCTCGCCGGGCACGATCGAGTACGGATTGGCCCCACGATTCCAACACGAGACCATCAACGGTCCCTGGTAATCCGAATCGATCAGGCCGACGAGGTTGCCGAGTACCACGCCGTGCTTATGACCCAGGCCCGAACGCGGCAGAATCACGGCGGCCAGGCCGGGGTCGTCCAGATGTATCGACAATCCGGTCGGAATCAGCTCGGCCTCGCCCGCACCCAGGCGCAGCGGAGCGTCGATGCAGGCGCGCAGATCCAGGCCCGCGGAACCGGTGGTCGCGTAGGTGGGTAGTGGGAATTCACGGCCGATGCGCGCGTCGAGAATCCGGACTTTCAACGGCCGGTTTGCGGCGACATCCATGCGGGCTCCACCTTTGATTCATGCTCGAGGTAGCGCTCGACGATGACACCCGTCAATGCCCGCGCCAGCTCGCGCTTGCTCGACGACGGCAGCTCCACACGGCCACCGCGCCACAGCACGATCAGCGCATTCTCGTCGCAGTCGAAGGCCTTGCTGTGACCGACTTCATTGGCGGCGATCATGTCGAGATTCTTGCGCAACAATTTCTCGCGCGCATGCTGCTCCACCGCCGTGGTCTCGGCCGCAAAGCCGACCACGAACGGGCGCTCCGGCGACGCGCTCACGCTGCCGAGGATGTCAGTCGTGCGCGTCATGTCGAGCAGCAATGAATCGGAGTTCTTTTTAATTTTCTCATCGGCCACATGCTTGGGACGATAGTCGGCCACGGCCGCCGTCGCGATGAATATCTGCGTGCCGGGCAGCTCCCTCAGCACGGCTGCATGCATCTGCTCGCAGCTCTCGACATCGATGCGCCGCACGCCGGGCGGGGTCGGCAGCGAGACCGGACCGCTGACCAGCACGACGTCGGCGCCGGCCTCCTGCATCGCCTCGGCGACGGCAAAGCCCATCTTGCCCGAGCTGCGGTTGCTGACGAAACGGACGGGATCGATGCATTCACGCGTGGGCCCGGCCGTCAACAGCACGCGCCGCCCCTGCAGCGCGGCCGCCCCCGTCAGCCGCGGCCCAATCAATGCCACGATCTCGAGCGGTTCGAGCATGCGTCCCGGGCCGGTCTCGCCGCAGGCTTGATCGCCGACACCGGGACCGAGGACGCGTACGCGGCGCTGCTGCAGCAGCTCGAGGTTCGCGCAGGTTGCGGCGTTCTGCCACATCTGCTGATTCATCGCCGGCGCGACGGCGATCGGCGCCGTCGTCGCCAGACACAGTGTCGTCAGCAGATCATCGGCGAGCCCATGCGCCAGGCGCGCGAGGAAATCGGCGCTCGCCGGGGCGATGAGCACCAGTTCGGCCCAGCGCGCCAGCTCGATGTGCCCCATGGCCGCTTCCGCCGCCGGATCCCACAGGTTGCTGCGCACCGGCCGGCCTGAGAGCGCCTGGAAGGTTGTCGGCGTCACGAACTCGCGCGCACCGGCGGTCATGACCACCTGCACTTGCGCTCCCCGCTCGATCAACCGGCGTACCAGGTCGGCGCTCTTATACGCCGCGATGCCTGCCGTGACGCCGAGCAAAATGCGCTTGCCCTTCATAATCTTATTATCGGTCTTTCCGCGCATGCGCGCACGATATGACGATCCCTCGCGGCCGCTATATCGCTGCAGACTGCGACACACTTTGAGCCAGCCGCCACACCTGACGATTAAAGATTGGCCGCGCAGCGAGCGGCCGCGCGAGCGTCTGCTCGCCGCCGGCGCGGCAAACCTGTCGACCGCGGAACTGCTGGCGGTACTGATCGGGCGCTCCGGCCGGCGCGGACTGGACGCCGTGACGCTCGGGCGCAATCTGCTGGCTCGTCACGGCTCGCTGCGGGCGCTGCTGTGCGCCGAATGTGCCGCACTATCGAAAGAGCCGGGCATCAGCACCGTCGCCTACTGCCAGTTGCAGGCCGCGCTCGAGCTCGCGCGACGTCACTACGACGAGGTGATGCGCAACGGTCCGCCGCTGAATACGCCGGCCGCGACCGCCCGATTTTTGGTGTCGAAGCTGCGCGACACGCCGCACGAGGTGTTCTGCTGCCTGCACCTCGACAACCGTCATCGGCTGATCGCCTTCGACGAGCTGTTTCGCGGCACGATCGACGGCGCGAGCGTGCACCCGCGCGAAGTGGTCAAACAGGCGCTGGCGCGCAACGCCGCCGCCGTGATCTTCGCGCACAACCATCCGTCCGGAGTCGCCGAGCCAAGCCAGGCCGATGAGATCATCACCCGCCGGCTGCGTGACGCCCTGCAGCTGGTCGACATCCGCACGCTCGATCACCTGATCGTGGCGGACAACCGCTGCGTGTCGCTGGCCGAACGCGGACTCATCTAATATGCGGATTAAGTTCGCTCCGGTGGCGGCGAGAGCGCCGTAGGACTCGCCATGTTCACTTCCCACCTGTACGCGTCTCCCTGCGTCTTGGCGCTAGTCGCATTCAGGCTAAGCGATACATATCATATTCGCCCTCTGCCCCCGACGCCTCGGACCTGCGGCAGCTGGCGGTCGCCCTGGGCAACGGCGCCCGCACCGGCTGGATGCGAGGACGCCAACTGTCGTTATAGGAGGTTCTATGAGTAATCGTCGCGAATTCTTCCATGTCGCCGCCCTGGGCGCGGCCGGGATAGCGCTGTCCTCGCAGGCTGAGGCCGCCGGCTCCGGTTATGTGATCCTTCCCGAGGCTATCCCATCGCTGCCGGTCATGGGCTCCGCCGCCCGCTTCCCCGTCCGGCGAATCTATTGCATGGGCCTGAACTATCCGGCGCACGTCGATGAAGGAAAGGGAGGATTCAAAGTCCCCCCGTTCTACTTTCAGAAGTCGGCGAACATGATCGTGCAGAACAACTCCAAGGTCGACTATCCGCTGCTGACCAAGGATTTCGAGTACGAACTGGAGATGGTGGTCGCACTGAAAGGCGGGGGCAAGAACATCCCCAAGGAGCAGGCGCTGGACTGCGTCTACGGCTACGCCGTAGGGCTCGATATGACCCGCCGCGACCTGCAGGGCGAAGGGATGAGCAAGAAGATGCCTTGGGAACCGGGCAAGTCCTTCGACCAGTCCGCGCCGTGCTCGGCGATATTCCCGGTGTCGAAGGTGGGCCATCTGAGCAAGGGGCGCATCCGGCTCGAGGTCAACAATCAGGTTCACCAGGACGACGACATAGGCGCGATGATCTATGACGTGCCCTCAATCATCGCCTTCCTGTCAAAGTCGATCGACCTTCGGGCGGGTGACATCATCTACACCGGCACGCCGGCGGGCTCCGGCCCCGTGGTTTCCGGAGATCGCATGGTCGGGACGATCGAGCAATTGGGCACGCTGACCATCACTGTTGGCTAACGGTAGTGCCCCCATCCCTCCCCATTTGGTCATGTCGAGGCCGCTGTGCTATCGCTGGCGTGGACGGCGTCGCGCCATCGGTACAGGCTGCCGCCGTCGCGATCGACCTGCCGATGCCCCGCGATGCGCGCGTGACGAGTGCGACCTTTCCATTCAATATCCTCATCTCGTCCTTCCGATCTCGTTCATGTCACGATAGCCCCGAATGTGTTTAGCTAGGCGCGTTTGCCACGTCCTGCAGCAGCGCGTCGCGCAGCGAATGCATACCGACGATCGTGGGAGGCGAGGACGATGCCGGTCGGCCCCACTGCCAGCCCTCAGGGCGCAACGCTCTGCTCATCCTTCGGGCGCGCCATGTCCTTTTCGAAATACCTCTCCCAGTTCCGGGCCCAGGGACGATCGTACAGATCAGGCACGGCATAGCGGATCGTCTGGCCGGGTTGCGTGTAGCGCGGCAGGCCGTCGATTGGGAAGGTGTCGGGCGTGCAGAACAGGATCGGGAATGGCTCGCCCTCGTTGAGCGTCCCCTGCCTGTCCCAGGTCTCGATGATGCGCACCGGCTGTACCAGCGCCTCCGGATCGTAGAAAATGATCTCGTATTGCAGTCCAATCAGCTTGCCCTGCGCGTCCTTGCGCGGCGTGTAGATGCCGATCGCCTGCATCTCGTCGCTGAACTCGAAGGCGCCATGCGACATCCATCCGCGGATATTGGACGTCCAGGTGATGAGCGCATCGCCATCCCAGAAGCCCACCGTGTCGCCGAGCCATTGGCGCTCCAGGCTTAAGTGCGGCACGCCTCCGCTCATGTCGAATTGTCGATCGATATGGATCTGGGTGATGAAATCCTGCGAGCCGGACAGGCCGCCGCGCATGTCCAACACCATCGTCGGATTCATCACCAGCCGCGGCAGCCACCCGCCACCATAATGGGCGAAGCGGCGCATGAAGCCTTCCGGCCAGCAGAAGGTGCCCGGCCACTGCGGCGCGTTGGAATGGCCGTTGTGGTACATCTGCTGCACGAAATAGCGCTGATATTTGGGCGTCAGCAGCGATAGGTAGGTCGGCACCTGGGTCATGTGGCCGTTGTACCAGCTATCGGTCTTGCCCCGGCGGCGATGATAGGAGCCGCTCCAGTCCGGCAGCGTCGCCTGGCTATAGTGAATCGGGCCGCCATGCTTGCGCGCTTCGGCGAGCAGCGCGTCCCAATGCGCCTGTGCCGTCTTGAACGTATAGGGACTTATCATGTTCTGGCGCGCGTAGTCTCGGTCGCAATAGCCCCACGCGGCCGACCTCGGCGGGTCGCCGCCGATGATCGGCGCCTCCAGCGCGCCCCATTGCGCCTCGATCCCGGCGGGAGAGTTGCATCGATAGTAGCGCGGGTCTGTCCAATATTTCTTGTCCTTGTAGAAGTCCGTACTGGTGAACAGATCGACCGCCAGCGGCGTAACTCCCTTGGGCGCCGCGCCGTCCTTTGCCGCGAATACCGGCTTGGCATCGTCCGGAACGCCAGCGCCGACATATTCGCCCTGCGCGTCAGGACCGACCATCTGGCCCGGGGGCGGAGGGGGTGCACCGCGGCCGGTCACCTGAGCCGTGGCGGACGCAATGGGGAGCAGCATCGCCAGCGCCGCAATTGCGAGCTCCCACCTCATCGGGACTTATCCACAACCATTTCCGCAAAGGTCCGCTTGGCGACGAGTATTGCACCGCGGACAAGCGGCGCACCCACGTAGCCCATCATCTGCAGCGTGGCCTTGATCAGATCGCTCTGGGTCCAGCGCTGGCTCAGGGCGAAGCGCAGATGAATGGCAAGCTCCGACTCGCAGCTCGCGGCGCACTGAATCGCCCTTTTCATGGAGCTCGCTTCGTTCGTTCGTCAAAGCCAACCCCGAGCTATTCTTGATTCCGCGATCTGCCAATCATCTTAAGATTGCACTCACTCTCTGTAGGTGCGGCCATCCTTCAATGTCATCGAAACGACCACCCCTATGCTCTCATCGGTTCGGCCCGGGTGCCACGTGAGCGACAGCTTATCGCCGATATTGAAGTCATCGGGCTTTAAGCCCTGACGTGCAAAAACCAGTGGGGCAGCACTGGTGATAAACAGTTCAGTCTCCTCCCCGCCCGCGTCCATTACCGCGACCACCATCGCGCAGTGAGGGGAAGCCCAACGAAACGTCTTGAGCGTTACTACCGCTGCGTTCGTCTTGGTATAGTCATAAGCGGCCGCCGAGTGATGCGCCCAAGCCGGCGAAACAACCGCCAACGCCAAGATCACCCCAGTGAGCCTAATAGCCGGAAGCACGCCGCTTTTCACTTATCATTCCGCTTGAAAATTTCCCGCGCCCGCCAAGCAAATTCTTGGCGAATAACGCAATCCTGAACCAGCGGACTTCGCATTTCCAGCAGCATTGCACAGGAGCCACTTATCAAAGCAAGTACATTGCGAACCAACGCTGCGAGCCTGCGCAATTTGCGAATACCGCGGTGAGGAATCGGAATGAGTTCGGTGATGGACCCGTCGGGCGCGGGCTGCCCTAACGAGCCGGCTATACGGGTCCGAGGCTCGCGTGCAAACTACCCCCGATGACCACGCGCCCGCCGGTCCTGCACGTGTTGCTCGCCTTCGCCGGCATCTACCTCATCTGGGGCACGACCTTTCTCGCCATCGCACTGGTCATCCGCACGCTGCCGCCGTTTGTCAGCGGCGGCATCCGCTTCCTGATCGCCGGCGCGCTGATGTATGCCTGGCTGCGCTCGCGCGAGCCGCACCCCTTTGCCGGCCTGCGGGTCGGCGGCAGCATTTTGTGCGGCGTGCTGCTCACGGGGATGGGCAACGGCCTCGTTGTCTGGTCGCAGCAGGGCCTGCCTTCGGGCATCGCCGCGCTGTTCGTCGGTGCCATGCCGGTCTCGATTCTCGTGCTCGATTGGGTATTTTTTTCCAGGCGCACCCCGGCATTGCAGGCCGTGATCGGCGTGGCGATCGGTCTGCTGGGCGTCGTGATTCTGAGCACCCATACGCGCTCGCTGTCGGGTGCCGTCAGGCCGATACACGTCATCGCGGTGCTGACCGCCGAGCTGGCCTGGAGCGTCGGCACCCTGCTGCAGCGGCGTTACGTGCCGGCGCAGCGCGTCATCAATTTCACCTGCCTGCAGATGCTCGTCGGCGGCGTCTTTCAATCGATCCTGGCGCTCATCGATCACGAGTGGCCGGGCTTCGATCCGGCGCGCATATCGCTGCAATCCGTCCTGGCGCTGATGTACCTGGTGGTGTTCGGCAGCCTGATCGCCGTCAACTGCTATTCCTGGCTGATCGCGCACGTCGCGCCTCAAAAGGTCACCACCTACGCGCTGGTGAATCCCGTCATCGCGCTGGCGCTCGGCGCCCTGCTGCTGGGCGAGCGGATCACGCCGGCCGCAGCGCTGTCGACGGCGCTGGTCCTGCTCGGGGTCGGCTTGGTACTGTTTCAGCGCCCGCGGGCGCCCTCCGTCTCGCGGCATGGTTGCCGCGAACGGCCGGGGCTGGTATAAAGCGGCCCCTTCGCCGCGAGTTAGCGCCGGCGGAAAATTACGTAACTCTTTGATCGTAAAAGGACGAAGCGATGTCCCGCGTCTGTCAGATCACCGGCAAGCGCCCTGTAACCGGCAATACCGTCTCGCATGCCAACAACAAGCGGCGGCGGCGCTTTCTGCCGAACCTGCACACGCAGCGCTTCTGGCTCGAGGGCGAGAAGCGCTGGGTGACGCTGCGGGTGTCGACCAATGGACTGCGCACCATCGAGAAGAACGGCCTGGAGGCTGTCCTCGCCGACATGAAGCTGCGTGGGGAGAAGATCTGATGCGCGAGAAGGTCAAACTGCTGTCATCGGCCGGCACCGGCCACTTCTACGTGACGATGAAGAACAAGCGCCTGCATCCGGACAAGATGGAAACGCGCAAGTTCGACCCGGTCGTGCGCAAGCACGTCGCGTACAAGGAAACGAAGATCAAGTAGTCGCGGCTGAAGTTGCGCCATTGTGGCGCGGCCGTTGAGCGCTTGCCGGAACTCCCCGAAGTCGAGACCACACGCCGCGGCATCGAGCGCGCGCTCGTCGGTCGGCGCGTGCGGGAGCTGCACATCTACGAGGCGCGGCTGCGCTGGCCCATCGCGCACGATCTGCCGCATCAGCTCGCGGGCCAGCGCATCCTCGCCGTCGGCCGGCGCGCGAAATATCTACTGCTGCAGTTCGAGCGCGGCACGCTGATCATGCACCTCGGAATGTCCGGCAGCCTGCGGGTCCTGCCCGCCCGGACGCCGGCGGGCAAACATGATCAATTCGATCTGGTGCTGGAAGACGGTGCGCTGTTGCGGCTCAATGATCCGCGCCGCTTCGGCAGCATCCACTATACGAGCGAGGCGCCCGAGCAACACAAGCTGCTGCGCCATCTGGCGCCGGAACCCTTCGCCGATGACTTCAATGCCGATTATCTGTGGCGCATCACGCGCGGCCGGCGTGCCGCGATCAAGCAGGTGCTGATGAACGGCCGCCTGGTGACCGGAGTCGGCAACATTTACGCCAGCGAGGCGCTGTTTCGCGCGCGCGTGAATCCGCGCCGCGCCGCCGGCCGACTCACGCACGCGGAGTGCGCGAAGCTCGTGCGCGCGACCCGCGCCGTCCTGACCCTGGCGATCCGCGCCGGCGGCACGACCTTGCGGGACTACGTCGGCCCGGACGGGAATCCGGGCTATTTTCGCCGCCGGCTGTACGTCTACGAGCGCGCCGGACGCGCCTGCCGGGTGTGCGGCGCGCCGGTACGCCGGATCACGCAGGGACAACGCTCGACTTATCTCTGCAGCCAGTGCCAACATTGAAAGTATCGTGACCACGCCAAGCGCACTGACGCACCAGGCGCGCAAGCACCTGAACACCGATCCGATCATGGCGGCGCTCATCAAGGCCGTCGGTCCGTGCACATTCGTGCCGCGCATGGAGCGCGAACCGTTCGAGTCGCTCGCGCGCGCGATCTCGCATCAGCAGCTCAACGGCACCGCGGCGCAACGCATTCTCGCGCGCTTCATCGCACTGAATCCTGGCGCGCCGTTTCCCGTCCCGGCACAGGTGCTTGCGGCACCGGACGACCGCCTGCGCGCGGTCGGCTTTTCATTTGCCAAGATCGCGGCGCTGAAGGATCTGGCGGCAAAGACCCTCGACGGGGTGGTGCCGAGCGGCGCCGAGCTCGGCGCATTGGGCGATATCGAGATCATCGAGCGGCTCACGACCGTGCGCGGCATCGGCCGCTGGACCGTGGAGATGATGCTGATCTTCCAGCTCGGGCGCCGCGACGTGCTGCCGGTCGACGACTTCGGCGTGCGCAACGGCTTTCGCCTCGCCTACGGCCTCGCAGGCATGCCGTTGCCGCGCGCGCTGGCGAAATTCGGCGAGCGCTGGCGCCCGTATCGGACGATGGCGGCCTGGTATCTGTGGCGTGCGGTGGACCTCTCGCGTACTGAACGGCTGCCGGCGCGGATCGGCAGGCGGCCGCGCGTGGCGATTGCCGCCAAGCCGGCCGCGCCCCCCAAGAAGCCCGCTCTCAGGAAGAGAGCCGCGCGGCGATCCGGCGCGCGAAAGTGATCGACAGCAGCAGCCCCTCTCCCCGGACCTGCATTCACTCGATCGAGCCTGCGCCGTCACCGCGCGGGTCGGCAGCCGCCTGCAACGCGCCGCTGCGCTTGTTCCAGATCACCACCTGCAGATTACCCCATGGCATCGGCGCCGCTTCGAGCGTGTGGCCGCGCGCCTCGAGCGCGGTGCGTTCCGCGTCGCTCAAGGCCTGTGGCTCGTAGCGCAGCACATCGGGCAGGTATTGATGGTGCACGCGCGGGGCACCGGCGATCTGCCGCGCGTCCTGCCCGTCCAGAAAGTCCAGAGTCGCGAGCAGCACCATGCCCGTGATCTGGCTGCCTCCGGGCGTGCCGACAATCATCAGCCGATCGGGGGTGTCGACGAACGTCGGCGTCATCGAGGACAGCGGGCGCTTGCCCGGCGCGATCGCATTGGCCTGCGCGCCGACCAGCCGGTAGGCATTGGGCACCCCGGCCTTGATCGAGAAATCGTCCATCTCATTGTTCAGGAACAGACCCAGCCCGGCGAGCATGCGTCCGGAACCGAAGATGCCATTGAGCGTGATCGTCGCCGCCACGCGATTGCCGTCGCGGTCGAGCACTGAAAAATGCGTCGTGTGCTGGCCCTGCGGTGCGGACGTCTCCGGCCCCGGCAGCGCACTACTCGGAGTCGCGCGGTCGAGGCGGATCGAAGCTGCGAGCCCCGCCGCATAGTCCGGCGCGGTGAGCAGATTCACCGGCACGGAGACAAAATCCGGATCGCCGAGATAGACCGCGCGGTCGCGCTGGGCGCGGCGGGACGCCTCGGCGATCAGATGGATACGCTGCGCGCGATCGGCGTGCTCGAGGTCGAAGTTGGAGAGAATATTCAACGCCTCGATCAATCCGACTCCACCCGAGCTCGGCGGCGGCACCGACACGATGGTGGCGCCGTGGTAGTGCCCGACTAGCGCCATACGCTCGAGCGCGCGGTAACCGTCGAGATCGACCGTACTCCAGCAACCGCCCTGCGCGCGCGACGCGGCCACCAGCTTCTGCGCCAGCACCCCATGGTAGAAGGCGTCGAGGCCGTGCCCCGCAAGGTATTCGAGCGTGCGCGCGAGCTCGGGTTGGCGGATACGCTCGCCCAGCGGCGGCACCTCCCCGTGCCGTAAAAAAATGCGCGCCAGCGCAGGATCCACCGCGCCGCGCTCGTGCATAAACATGAGCGCATCGCGCAGGCGTGGGTAGAGCGCGAAGCCCGCGCGCGCCGCGCGAATCGCCGGGGCCAGACTGCGCGCGACCGGCAGACGCCCGTACTTCGCCGCGAGCAGCGCCATGCCGGCCGGCTCGCCCGGAACGCCGGCGGCGAGCGCGCTTCGCAACGACAAGCCCGGGACGGGGTTGCCGGCCGTATCGAGAAACATGTCGCGCGTGGCGGCTGCCGGCGCAGTCTCGCGCGCATCGATGACACCGTCGGCGTCGTTGCTGGCGCGATGGATCAGATAAAAGCCACCGCCCGTGAGACCCGAGCCGGTCGGCTCGACCACCGCAAGCGTGGCGCTGATCGCGACCGCGGCATCGAAGGCATTGCCGCCGGCGCGCAATACTTCCAGGCCGGCCTGCGTCGCGAGCGGGTACGCGCTCGCGATGGCGGCATGCTGCGGAGTGAGATCGGCCGCGAGCAGGCGCGCAGCCGGCGCACCGGCGAGCGCCAGTAGCAGCAGCAGCGTTCGAACCGGGCCCGCCGATCCGCAACGCGAGCGGCGCGCCTCCCTCACTTGCCGAATTTCCGCTTGAACGCGGCTTGCACCAGCGGGTGCACGAATTGGCTCACATCGCCGCCGAGCGTGGCGATCTCGCGCACCAGGGTCGAAGAAATGAAGGTGAACTGCTCCTTGGGCATCAGGAACAGCGTCTCCACATCCGGCTCGAGATGGCGGCCCATATTGGCGAGCTGGAACTCGAACTCAAAGTCGGACACGGCCCGCAATCCGCGCACGATCACGCCGAGACCGTGGGTGCGCGCGAATTCCACCGTGAGGCCCTGATAGCTGAGCACCTCGATATTCGGCTGGTCGGCAAGCACGTCGCGCGCCAGTGCGACCCGCTCGTCGACATCGAACATGGGCTGCTTGTTCGGATTGGCGGCGATCGCGATCAGGACGCGATCGAAGATGCCGGCCGCACGCCGCACGAGATCTTCGTGGCCGCGCGTGATCGGATCGAAAGTGCCTGGATATACCGCGCTCACGTTCATCGCGAGATCGCCTCCCTTTCAAACAGATGATAACCGACCGAACCGGCGTTGCCGGCGCGGATCTCACGCCAGCTCGCGGGCGGCGCCCAGGCCGCGCGCGCGGCGTGCTCGACATAAATCCAGCCGCCGGCCTCGAGCCAGCCGCGATCGAGCGCCGCTGCGACCGCGTCGAGCTCACCGGCTGCGTACGGTGGATCGAGAAAAATCAGGTCAAACGCGCGGGCCGGCCCCTCGATGTAGCGCCGTGCCGGCGCGCACACGACCTCGGCGCGCCCGGCCCTGTCGGCGGCGTCCTCGATCCACTGCTGCAGCACCGCGCGCAGCGCCAGTGTGACCACTCGGCTGTGATCGACGAATACCACCTGCTGCGCGCCGCGCGACAGCGCCTCGAGCCCGAGTGCGCCGGAGCCGGCGTACAGATCCAGGCAACGTGCGCCGCGAATGTGCGTCTGCAGCCAATTGAATAGAGTCTCGCGCACGCGATCGGGTGTCGGCCGGATGTCCGCATCCGGAAAGCGCCAGCGCCGCCCGCGCCAGTCGCCGGCGATGATACGCAATTCGCGCGCGTGCGTGCCGCGCGCATGTTTGCCGCCCGCCCGCCCGCCACCGGCGGGGCCGCCGCGCGTGCGCGATTCAGTGCTCAACTTGTCCCTCACGCGTGCAACCCTAGCGCAATGCGCCCGTCGCCGTCGGCGGCGGCTACAATAGCGCGCACATGTCCGCCTCCGCACCCACAGGTTTCTTCGCCCGCATCAAAGCACGGCTGAACCGCGGCGGCGGCTCGCTCGCGCGTGACCTGCGCAGCCTGGTGCGCGGACGCAAAATCGACGCGCAGCTGCTCGAGGAGCTCGAGGCGCGGCTGGTGACCGCCGATGTCGGGGCCGAGGCGGCCGCCGCGATCCTCGAAGATCTGCGGCGCCGCGTCGCGCGCCACGAGCTCGACAATGCCGATGCCCTGCTCGCGGCATTGCGCGCCCGCCTGGCTGAAATGCTCGCCAGCTGCGAGCAGCCGTTGCAGGTTGACCGCACACGCAAGCCCTATGTGGTGCTGGTCGTGGGTGTGAACGGCTCCGGCAAGACCACCAGCATCGGCAAGCTCGCGCAGCGGCTCGGCGACCAAGGCTTGAAGGTAATGCTGGCGGCAGGCGATACCTTTCGCGCCGCCGCGGTCGAGCAGCTCGCGGTCTGGGCCGAGCGCACCGGGGCGCAGTTCTCCGCCCAGCAGGCCGGCGCCGATCCGGGTGCGGTAATCTTCGATGCATTGAAATCCGCGCACGCCCGCGGCATCGACGTCGTGCTCGCCGACACCGCCGGCCGGCTGCACAGTCAGACGCATTTGATGGATGAGCTCAAGAAAGTGCGACGCGTCATCAGCCGGCTGGACGCCAGCGCACCGCATGAAGTGCTGTTGGTGCTCGATGCGAACCAGGGTCAGAACGCGCTGACGCAGGCGCAGCAGTTTCACGCTGCCCTCGGAGTTACCGGGCTCGTCCTGACCAAGCTCGATGGCACCGCGCGCGGCGGCATTGCGGTGGCGATCGCACAAAAACTGAAAATCCCGATACGCTTCATCGGACTCGGCGAGCAGGCCGAGGATTTCGGTGAGTTCGACGCCCGCGCTTTCGCCAGCGCGCTCGTGGACGGCGCGGAGCTGCCGGAGAGCAACGCCGCGTGATCAGCTTCGAGCGCGTCAGTAAGCGTTATCCAAACGGCCGCGAGGCCCTCACCGATATCAGCCTGCAGGTAGCCGCCGGTGAAATGGTGTTTCTGACCGGCCGCTCCGGTGCCGGCAAGAGCAGCGTGCTCAAGCTGATCGCACTGCTGGAGCGGCCAACGCGCGGGCAGATCCTGGTCAACGGCGAGAACACCGGCACGCTGCCGCTGCGGCGCGTGCCGGCATTTCGGCGCCGCATCGGCGTGGTCTTTCAGGAGCATCGGCTGCTGATGGATCGGCCGGTGTTCGACAATGTCGCGCTGCCGCTGATCGTGACCGATACGTCGCTCAAAGAAATCGACAGGCGCGTGCGCGCAGCGCTCGATCAGGTCGGACTGCTCGGCAAGGAGCGGCTGGCGCCGCTGGAACTGTCGGTCGGCGAGCAGCAGCGCGTCGGCATCGCGCGCGCGATCGTGAGCAAACCGCCACTGCTGATCGCCGATGAGCCCACCGGCAACCTCGATGCGGCGCTCGCGGCCGAGGTTATGGCGCTGTTCCGGCGCTTCAACGAGGTCGGCGTGACGGTCGTCATCGCAACACACGATTTGCACCTGGTGCGCGAATCCGGCCGGCGCGAGATCGTGCTCGATCATGGCCGGCTGCCGGCGGACGGGACGACCTCGTTGCCGATCATCGAAGCCGTAAGGTAGGCACCCGCGGATGGGCGTTGCAGTTTCGGTCTGGGGAACACGTCATCTGCACGCGCTCGTGTCCTCCGCCGGGCACCTGGCGCGCAACACGCTGGCCACGGTGCTGACGACCGTCGTCATGGCGCTGGCCCTGGCCTTGCCGCTCTCGCTCAGCACCTTGGTCGACAATGCGAGGGCGGCCACCGGAGATTTTGCCGACGCCATCGGGCTGTCGGTCTACTTCAAGCAGGAGGTGTCGGAGCAACGGGCGCGGCAGCTGGCGCACACGGCCTCCGAGCGCCCCGGCGTCGCGAGCGCGACGCTGATCACGGCCGCGCAGGGGCTGGAGGAATTTCGCAAGCAGTCGGGCTTCGGCGCAGCCCTGGATGCCTTGACCGACAATCCGCTGCCGCACGTGCTGACGGTGCGCCCCAGACCCGAGGCCTCCTCACCGGCCGAGATCGAGTCGCTGCGGCGCTACCTCGCCGCATGGCCGGAGGTCGACTCAGTGCAGCTCGACAGCGACTGGGTGACGCGTTTCAACGCCATCCTGAATGTCCTGCGCCAGGTGCTCGTGGTCGCCGTGGTCCTGCTGGGCGCCGGCGTTATCGCGGTAGTCGGCAATACCATCCGATTGGAAATCGTCAATCGCCGCGCCGAAATCGAAGTGACCAAGCTCGTCGGCGGAACGAATGCCTTCGTGCGCCGTCCATTCCTGTACACGGGCGTGCTGTATGGACTGGTGGCGGCGCTGCTGGCCTGGGCGATCGTGGCAGGCGCGGTCGGGTTACTCGGGGCGCCGGTCGCGAAGCTGGCACAGGCCTATGGGAGCCATTTCGCGCTCCAGGCCCCTGGATGGGCGCAGTTGCGCTGGCTGCTGGCCGGGGCACCGGCGCTCGGGTGGATGGGGTCGTGGCTCGCCGCGGCCGGACAGCTGGCGCGCATCGAGCCGCGCTCGGACTAGCGTAAGTACTTAAGTTATAATGAGTTTATTCCAGAACGAGCGTCGAGTTAAGTTAGCACTCTAATCATCTGAGTGCTAAACTGCGCCATCGAGTTTCTTCATGCACTGACCAGGAGGATCGCGGAGTGAATGCACGAACTGCGCTGATCGCCCAGAGTTCCGGCGCCCTCGCGCTCGCCGGACCCATCGGTAACTTCGACGCTTATCTCGAGCGCGTCTCGAAAATCCCGATCTTGAGCCGGGAACGCGAGCAGGCGCTGGCGATGAGCTTCCGACGCGACAACGACCTCGGCGCGGCGCGCGATCTGGTGCTCTCCCATTTGCGCTTCGTTGTACATATTGCGCGCGGCTATGCCGGCTACGGACTGCCGTTGAACGATCTCGTGCAGGAAGGCAACGTCGGCCTGATGAAGGCCGTCAAGCGCTTCGATCCGGCGATCGGCGTGCGGCTGGTGTCGTTCGCCGTGCACTGGATACGCGCCGAAATCCACGAATACGTGCTGCGCAACTGGCGCCTGGTGAAGATCGCGACCACCAAGGCGCAGCGCAAATTGTTTTTCAATTTGCGCCGGCTGAAGAAGAACCTGGCCTGGCTCAGCGCGGAAGAAACGCGCGCAGTGGCGCGCGACCTCGGGGTCAGCGTGGCCGAAGTCACTGAGATGGAGCAGCGCCTCTCGGCCCGCGATCTGTCGTTCGATCCGACGCCGGAAACGGATGAAGAGGAAAGCTACGGGCCTGCGGCCTACCTGCCGGCGGCCAACGCCGACCCCGCGGAAGAGACTGAAGGCGAGGAATGGGCGGCAGACTCCACGAGGCGGCTGACCGAGGCACTCGAATGTCTCGACGACCGCAGCCGTACGATCATCCGGCGCCGCTGGATGAGCGATGACAAGGCAACGCTGCACGAGCTTGCGGCGGAGTACGGCGTGTCGGCCGAGCGCATCCGTCAAATTGAAACGGGCGCGATGACACGTTTGCGGCACCTGCTGCCGGTGTCGGCCTAGAGCTTCGCCCCCGCGCCCGGGTCGAGGACGATCTCAACTCGACGATTGCGCTCGCGGCCTTCGGGCGTCGAATTTGATTCGATCGGCATGGAAGCGCCCGAGCCGATCGCCCGCAGCTGCGCCGCGGGCACCCCTTGGGCCACGAGCGCGGCGACGATCGCGGCCGCGCGTACCTCGGCGCGGCGACGATTGGCGGCCACGCCGCCGATGCTGTCGGTATAGACCACGACGTCGGCATGCGTTGCCCCGTGCCGGCGTAGAACCTCACTGACCGCCGACAAGAGGGGCGCCGCCTCGCTCCCAAGCTCGGCCTCATCGGCGCCAAACAACGTGCGCGCGGGCGCGCGCAGCACCAGCCGATCCGCCGTCTCGACCAACCCCGCGTCCAGTGCCGGCAGCCGCGCGCGCAACTCATCTTCCTCCTGCGCCAGCACGCGCCGCGCGGCGAAGGGTGGCGGCGCGGTACGCATTGCGGGCGCAGCTGGCTTCACGGGAGCCGCACCCTGACAGCCGACGAGCGCAGCCACCGCCAGTGTCAGCGCGGCCGCAGTCGACAACAAGGATGCGCGGGGTCGCCGCCGGCTCATGCAGGTCCTCCTTCAGACTTGAGACTGAATTCTACAATCTAGCGCATGTACGCTGGCGCACAGATCAAGACGCGAACTCGGCGCACGCTGCCTTCTCGAAACAAGAGGATCTTCAATATGAAGCGATACCTGTTCGCAGCGGCCGCCGTCACCGCGATGATCTCGGGCCCGGCGCTGGCCGCTGATGTTGGAGTCTCGATCAACGTCGGCGAACCGGGCTTTTTCGGTCGCATCGACCTCGGCGATGTGTCGCCACCGCAGTTGATCTACCGCCGGCCGGTAGTCATCGAGCGGGTGCCGGGGGCCACCGCGCGCCAACCGATCTACTTGCACGTGCCTCCGGGCCACGAGAAGAACTGGCGTGAGCACTGTCACCAGTACAACGCCTGCGGCCAACCAGTCTACTTCGTTCGGGACAACTGGTACCGGGACGTTTACGTTTCGCATTACCGCGAACACAATCGCGGCGCCCGCGAACAGGACGACCATCGCGGCGGGCAACGCGACGAAGGCCATGATAGGAATCACGATGACAGGGATCATTGAAATCGCCGCATGCGACGCCGGCAACACTTAGAGTTCGAAGGAGAGTGATATGTACATCGGTGGTGGTATTCTTGGAACTATTCTCATCGTTCTGCTCATCATCTACGTCGCGCGCAGAGTGTGATCGAATTTTTGAGGATTAGTGTGGCGACCATTGTTGCGACGGTCGCCGCCGTTTCGGACGCGGACCCAGCATCGTGCGGGCATCGCGCGCTGCTAGTGTCTGAAGAATTTTTCCGCGAGTAGGTGCCGCGGAAGGTCGACCGTGAACACGCACCCGGTGCCGGGCACGTCGCGCACCTTCAGAACGCCCTGATTGGCCTCGACGCTGCGCCGACAGATGGACAATCCCAACCCGACGCCGGACTTGTCGGCGCCATTCTGCGCGAATGGAACGAACAGCCGCTCCGCATCGCCGGGCAGCCCCCCCGCATTTGTCTGCGACATCGATCAGGATGCGGTCTGCGGTCGCGTAGGCGTTGAGTGAAACTTCTGTCTGGTGCGCCGTGAACTTGAACGCGTTTTGCAGCAGGTTGCCCACGGCCGAGAAAAGCATGTCCCGGTCGGCATCCACCGCCAGGCGTGGATCGACCGAGGCAACCGTGAAGGCGCATCCGCGGGACTGTGCCTCGAGTGTGGCGGCCAACTTAACATCGGCGATGAAGTCGGCCAGACTCAGCAGCTTCTGGCGCGCAGGCATTGCGGTTCCCAGTCGCACCTCCGTGAGGGAGCGATCGACGAGACTGCGCAGCCCGATCAGGCAGCGATCCAGAACCGCGCCGGTCGGCCCGCTCAGCCCGACTTGACCCGTTCTCATGGCCGCCACGGCGTGCGTGGCCGTGGTGATGAAGTTGCGCAGTTCGTGGGCGAAGATACCCAAACGCTCGTGGAACGCATCGGCGCCTAGATCGGCCACCAACAGATCGCGCTCGTAAGCAAATTCGGTGACCGAATCAGCGATTGCATTGTCGAGGCAGCGGTTGAGCGTTCGAAACTCATCCACCTCGATCGGCACGTTTTCTTCGAACGCCAGATCCGTGATGGCCTGGCACAGGTCGCCATACTCGTGCACCACCAGATCGACCGTGAGCCCTCGCTGCAGCAATTCGTGCCCGTGCCGTTTGGCAGCGGCACCGATCTCGGATAAAGCCGACTTGGCGCCACCGGACGGTCCGGACACCTGGCGGCTTCGCATCGGTTCGGAGGTCTGTTCCAACTGAAGTGTCTTGATGATCTGATCGATGAAGAGCCGTACGCCGTATTCCGACTTTGCTTCTGTCGCGCTTGGCGTCGACCTCAGCGTCGCCTTTTGCAGGCAGCGGTCGATCAACTTGACGCGGTTACGGCTCGAAATTCGTGTAACACCGCAGCGCCTTCGCAACCATGGGAAACATTGTCTGTACGGTATCGAACAGAGTGATCGGTCGCCCACTTGCACTCGCACTCGCCCGGAAGACCCGCCCGTGTCATCCGCAAGGCGGCTTCATCTCCGGCGCCAGCAGCACTACCCGCGCACCATGCATGCCCATTCCGTGTGATCTTCACCACACTGGCCGCACGAATTATGTGAATTACTTCGCACCGCGTTCTTGAAAATCTCTCAAGTCGATGATTTTCTCTAGTTTTGTAGCAATGTAGTTGCTATCATTCAAATTCATCGCTGCGTCGACACGGACGCTGCGTAAATCGGACAACTGGTGTTGCTGAGAAATTCAGAAACTCTGGCTGCTCCGAGTGGGCACAGGTTGCGGCAGATGCTTACTTTGTTGCGTGCCGCGAGTGTTTGATGCGCGAATTGACGCGCACGTCCCGCGGTTTCGGGACAGGCCTCTTGGCCCCTCGCTCAGGCCTGAAGCACATTGCTTGCCCCTCGCTGCGGACCGGGTTGAATTGTCGAAACTACAACCCCGCGCTGCGGGGTTTTTTTTGTCCGCGCGCTGGCAATCGGCAGCACGATCCACGACCTCGAGCGAAGCTCCGGCCCGTCGACACCGATTCGCAGGACTCCCGCTTGCGTTGCACCGATCCTCCACCCGTCGGTATTGAAAATTACAGTACCCCAATGAGCTTCCGCCGACCTCCGCGGCCATAATGGCCATGCAGCGACAGCCGAACCGATCTGTACCGGCTACGGTGGTCCATCCGCAGGACCACGGGCCAGCCTCTGCGCGGCCGCTGGCTACTCGACAAGATACTTCACAATCGAAGTCGATCGCCCTACCTGCTGCTGGTCCCGGAGCAGTTCCAGGTGGTCATCTTCTTGCGGTCGCCGCGGCCGACCCTGAGCAGTTTGCTGGCGATGCGGCCGGGGCCGGGAGAGGTGGCCCGGACCGAGCATCGCGCCTGCGACTACTACGTCGCGAGATTGCAACGGCTGCGCGTCGAGGGCGAGCAGTTGCAACAACGCGCGTTGTACTTCGATGCCGAGGCGATCGTGACGCGTCCGGAAATCGTGCTCGGCACACTCCAAGCATGGCTCGGATTGCGTACGCCGCTAATTACATCCTATCGATTATTTCCGAAGTCCGGCCACGTAGGTTACGGCGACCCGGGTGAAAACATCCTCGCCGGTCGCGTGCTGGACCCTGCCGAACCCGTGCACATCAGCGCACCACTCTCCCCGACGGTAATCGCCGAAGCTGAAGCGGCATATTCGCGCTGCCGCGACGTGCTGCAGCGCTCGTGCCGGAGCTTGACCGAGTTCAGCGCCCAGCGCTGGAACAGGAACGCCGCCAGTCTAGCGGCGGGTGCGCGGGCACCCGGCGGCGACCTCACGCCACTGCGCGCCTAACCTCAAGCGCATCTGGAAGCGTTAGCCGACACCGAGGTAATCGAGAATGCCTCGGGCCGCTTCGCGGCCCTCGAACACCGCCGTGACGACCAGGTCGGAGCCGCGCACCATATCACCGCCGGCAAACACCTTATCGTTGGTGGTCTGGAACGGTCGATTCGCCGCGGCCGCCACGCGCACGCGTCCGTTCGGATGCAGGGAGATTGCGTGGTCCGCGAACCAATCCGGCGGACTCGGCTGAAAGCCGAAGGCGATGATCACCGCATCAGCCGGAATGATCTCTTCCGAGTCAGGAATGATTTCCGCGACGCGCCGGCCGCGCGGTCCGGACGCGCCGAGGCGCGTTTGCACGAGCTTCACACCCTCGACGTGACTCGTGCCCAAGATCTCGACGGGCTGGCGATTGAACAGGAACTCGACGCCCTCCTCCTTGCTGTTCTTGTAGTCACGGCGCGAGCCCGGCATGTTCGCTTCGTCGCGCCGGTAGGTGCAGGTCACGGAATCCGCGCCCTGACGGATGGCCGTGCGGTTGCAGTCCATGCCGGTATCGCCGCCGCCCAAGACCACCACGCGCTTGCCGCGCATGTCGACGAAGCGCTCCTGCGCGCCCGGGAGCCCGAGCTCACGATTGATGTTGGCAATCAAATACGGCAGCGCTTCATAGACGCCGGGCAGGTCTTCGCCCGGAAAGCCGCCGGTGACATAGGTATAGGTGCCCATGCCTAAGAACACCGCATCGAACTCGGCCATCAGCTGCTCGAAAGCAACCTCTTTGCCGATCTCGACGCCGAGGCGAAATTCCACGCCCATGCCCTCCATCAGCTCGCGGCGTTTCTCCACCACCTCTTTTTCGAGCTTGAACGGCGGAATGCCGAAGGTCAGCAGGCCGCCGATGCGCGCGTGGCGGTCAAAGACGACCGGCTTGACGCCATTGCGCACGAGAATATCTGCGCAGCCCAAACCCGCAGGACCGGCGCCGACGATCGCGACGCGCTTGTTCGTCGGCCGCACGCCGGACATGTCCGGCCGCCAGCCCTGCTTGACTGCCTCGTCGGTGATGTATTTTTCGATCGAGCCGATCGTGACGGCGCCCAGGCCATCGTTGAGCGTGCAGGCACCCTCGCACAAACGGTCCTGCGGACAGATTCGACCGCAGACTTCCGGCAGCGAGTTGGTCTGATGCGACAGCTCCGCAGCTTCGAACAGCTTGCCCTCGTTGATCAGCTTCAACCAGTTCGGAATGTAATTGTGCACCGGGCACTTCCATTCGCAGAACGGATTGCCGCACGAGAGGCAGCGGCCCGCCTGCTGCGCGGCGCCGTCCTGATCGTACGGCGCGTAGATCTCGCGAAACACGTTTTAGCGCACGGAGACCGGCGCCTGCTCGGGGTCGTGTCGCGGGGACACCAGAAACGGCCGTGTGTTGTCGACCATGTGTCTCGGTCGGT
>JBIODE010000009.1:0-26170 GCA_044440325.1 Steroidobacterales bacterium | reverse complement strand
GAGTATGCCGTCGAGTTCATCGCCGACGATGAACTGGTCGAAGTGACGCCGGCCTCGATCCGAATTCGCAAGCGGTTCCTGAAGGACTTCGAGCGCAAGCGCGCGGTGCGCGCGGACGCCGTTTCGGCCTGAGGCCGTCTCGGCGCAGCGCGGCGGTCGGGCACCGTCTGAGGGCTCTTGGCCCAGCTGTCGGAAATTTAACTTTTCGCCCGCTTCGTCGTGTCCACTCAATCACCGCTGCCGCGTTCTGTGGTGGTATCGACAGACCACACTGGAGATTGACCCCATGAATATTCGAACTGGCTTGATGATCGCCGCATTGGGCATGACCGGCGCCGCCGGTCTCGTTGCGAGCGGCGCGTGGGCCGCGACCGATACCGATTCGGTCACGGTCGTCAGTCCCGGCAGCGGCTCCCCGCAGGCATGGCACGGCCATCGCCGACCCGGGATGCTGACCTTTGGAATGTTGCGCGCATTCAAGCAGTTGAACCTGACTGAGGCGCAGCAGCAAAGCGTACACACCATCCTCGCAAATGCCCGAAAACAATTTACCGCGGAGCGGCAGGCCAACGCACCCAACTTCACCGCGCTCAGCAATCCTGGCGATCCGAACTATGCCGCGGCGCTCGCGGTGGCGAAGACAGCGGCCGCCAATCGCGTCCAGGAAATCGGTGACATCAAGCAGCAGCTCTACGGCGTGCTGACCCCCCAGCAACAAGCCCAGTTGCCGCAGGTACTGGCCAGTATCCAGGCACAGTTCGCCCAGCGGCGCGCCGCGCGGCAGCAGTCATAGCGACAGACAGCGGTCAGGGCGCGGCTGGCGCCGCATGGTCCCAGCCGCCGCCCAGCGCGCGGTAGAGGCGCACGAGGTCGCCGGATACCGCGCTGGTGCTCTCGATCAGCGACAGCTGGTTCTGCTGCAGGACCCGCTCGGCGTCCAGAACGTCGATGAAGTTCGAGACCCCGCCTTCGTAGCGCTGGCGCGCCAGCAGCAGCGTATCGAGATTCTGGGCCACCGCAGCCTCGAGCCAGCCGCGTCGCTCCCGATCCGCGCCGTAGGCGGCGCGCGCATTCTCGACCTCATGCAATGCGCCGAGGACGGCTCGCGCATAGGCCACCGCTGCCTCCTGCGCGCGGATGTCCTGCAGTCGGACGGTCTTCCAGCGGCCGCGATCGAAGATCGGCAGCTCGAGCGTCGGCCCCAGCGAGCCGAAGCGGCTGGCCCAATCGGTCAGCCCTCCGGCCGTCTCCGATTGGAATCCTCCGGCAGCGGTTAATGTCAGGCGCGGGAAGAGCTGTGCGACGGCCACACCGATCTGCGCCGTGGCTGCATGCAGAGCAGCTTCGGCCTCCCGGATATCCGGACGGCGCCGCGCGAGCTCGGCCGGCAGCCCGATCGGCACCGACGGCGGCACCGGCGGGATTGGTGCCACGGCGTCGAGCTCCGCGCGCAGCGCCTCGGGCGCAAGACCGAGCAAGCGGCTCAATTGGTTGATGTCCTGCGTAATCAGCTGATCGAATGCCGGCACCTGCGCCTCGGTCAGACTCAACTGCGCGGCCGCACTCGCGACGTCGAGCTCACTGATCAAGCCCGCACTGCGCCGCTGGCGCGTGAGCTCGAGCAGCTCACGGGTCGTCGCTACATCTTCCTCGGCGACGGCCATGCGCGATTGCGCCCCACGAAGCTCAATGTAGCTTTGCGCCACGTCGGCCGTGAGCGCGACCAGCACCGCGCGCCGATCCTCAACCGAAACCTCGACGTTGGCCTGCGCGGCCTCGACCGAGCGCCGCACGCGCCCAAACAGATCGAGTTCCCATGAGGCGCTCCCAGCGAGCTGATATTGATTGTAAGGATTGGGAATGCTGATGCCGGCGAAGCCGGGAATCTTCAGATTTCCCACCGTGCTGAACAGCGCCCCGGTCGGGGTGGTCTCGCTCAGGCGCTCGCGCGTATAGCCAGCGTTGGCATCCAGGCTCGGCCAAGCGCCTGCCGCGGTGATATCGCGCTGGGCACGTGCCTCCTCGATGCGCAGCACTGCCGCACGCAGATCCAGATTGGCGCGGCTCGAGCGCTCGACCAGCGAGGTCAGCAGCGGATCGCCGAACAGCGTCCACCAGGCGTCGAGCTGGGCTGACTCCGAGGTCACCGCGGCAGGTGCGCCTCGGCTCGCCGTACTCGGTGCCGGCGACTGCGGCGCCGGTGGTTCCGACCAATGCGCCGGCGTCTGGGGCGTCGGCCGGACGAAATCCGGTCCTACCGTGCAGCCGAACAGCGTTGCCGTCAGTGCCAGAGCGCCGAGCCAGCGGGGTGTTCGTGTCGCCATGGCTCGTCACTGCATCCGGTGACTGAACATCCACGACGCCGCCGACAGCGTCAATGCTGCGATCACCCCGAGCGGCCAGAGGTCCGGTACCAGCAGGTTGAGTCCAACCCCTTCGAGATAGATCCGCCGCGTGATGTCGATCGCGTAGCGCAGCGGATTGATCGCGGTGAAATACTGCAACGCGAGCGGCATGTTGCTCAACGGCGTGGTCAGGCCGGACAGCAGCGAAAATGGCATGATCAGCAACAGCGAATAGAGCATTGCCTGCTGCATAGTCGCGGCGACGGCGGACAGCAGCAGCCCGATGCCGATTGCCGCCAGCAGGAACAGCAGCAGGCCGGTGTACAGCGTGAAATACGAGCCCGCGAAGGGAATATGGAACCAGAGCTGTGCGACCACCAGTACGCCGCTGGCTTGAATCGTGCCGACGACCATCGACGGCAGCGCCTTGCCGACCATGATCTCGTAGGGCCGGAACGGGGTGACCTGCAGTTGATCGAAAGTACCCTGCTCGCGCTCGCGCGCGACCGACATCGCGGTCAGCATCATCGTCTGCAGCAGCGTGAGCGTGCCGATCATGCCCGGAATCATGTTCCAACGCGTCTCCAGATTGGGGTTGTACCAGGCGCGGCTCACGAGCCGGACCGGCGGCGCGGCGAGCCCATGCGCTTGGCTCCAATTGAGGTTGAACTGGTCGACGATACTGCTGATGTAGCCCATCGCGGTGCCGGCGGTGTTGGAGTTGCGCCCGTCCGCGATCACCTGCACGTCGGCGGGGACACCGCGGGATAGGTGCCGCTGGAAGTCCTGGCCGATTTGCACGACCAGCAGCGCCCGGCGGGCGTCGATGTAGCTGGCAACATCGCTCGCGCGCGTGAGGTCCGCCACTCGCTCGAAAATTCCCGAACCGTCGAGGCCGGAAAGCAGCTCGCGTGACGCCGCGCTACGATCCTGGTCCAGTACCGCATACGGCACGCGGCTAAGATCATAGGTCGCAGCGTAGCCGAAGATCAGCGCCTGCACGACCGGCGGCAGCAGCAGGCTCATGCGGCTGCGCGGATCCTTGAGTACCGCCAGCAGCTCCTTGCGCGTCAGCGCCAGAATGCGCAGGATGGCCTCGAGCACGGTTACTTACTCTCGAGCACGATTACTTACTCCAGCCGCTTGCGCATCGCGGCGTGGCCGCCTATGGCCAGCGCGGCGGCCATCGCCGCGAGCACGAGCGTGTTCGGCAGGATTACCGGCCAGACGTCCCCCGCCAGAAACACGGTCTGCAGCAGCGCCACGTAGTAGCGCGCCGGCAGCACGTAGGTCACCAGCCGCACGACGGTCGGCATGCTGCGCAGGTCGAACAGGAATCCCGAGAGCATGAAGGCCGGCATAAACGTCGCGAGCATCGTCAGCTGGCTCGCGACCAGTTGATTCTTGACCCATGAGGAGATCAGCAGTCCGATACCGAGTGCGACCAGCACATAGAGCATCGAGGCGCCAAGCAGCACCCACAGACTGCCGCGCAGCGGCACATGAAACAGAAACTCGGACGCCAGCACGCACAGCCCCAGGCCGATCATCCCGAGGACGAAGTACGGCAAGGTCTTACCGAGCAGAATCTCGTTGCTGCGCACCGGCGTGACCAGTAAGGCCTCGAGCGTGCCGCGCTCCCATTCCCGCGCCATGACCATTGCGGTCAGCAGCGCCCCGATCAATGTCATCACGAGCACCACGAGCCCGGGTACCAGAAAATAACTGCTGTTGTCGGCCTCGTTGAACCACATGCGCGTCTGCAGGGAGACCGGCGCAGCGGCAACCCCTTGGCCCGACGCCGCCAGCCGCGCCGACCAGGCGCCGACCGCCCCTTGAGCATAGCCCTGAATGATGCGGGCCCGGTTCGCATCACCGCCATGCACGATCAATTGCACTTCGGCCGAGCCGGCGCTGATGCCGCGCGCAAAATTCTCCGGGATGCGTACGATGCCATCGATCCTCTGCTCGAGCAGCAACTGCTGCGCCAGCGGCATGGAATGCACGAGTTGCGGGCGGAAATACGGCGAGAGTTGAAAGCCCGCGATGAGCTCCAGCGCCTCGGGCGAGGATTCATCGACGACGATCGCCAGCGGCACGTCCTTGACGTCGAGGGACAAGCCGTAGCCGAACAGCAGTATCAATATCAATGGCAGCACGACCCCGATCGCGATGCTCGACGGATCACGCACCATCTGCCGCGTCTCCTTGCGCACCAGCGCGCGGATGCGCCGGCCGCGGCCCTCGCCGCTCATGCAGCCGCCTGCGGCGAGGTTTCACGCGCGCGTGCCTGCTCGACGATCGCGATGAATGCATCCTCCATATTCGGCTCGGGCCTCGATGGCGTCTGCGCACGCTGGCGAATCTGGGCGGGCGAGCCCTGCGCGAGCAGCCGGCCACCGTCCATGATGGCGATCCGGTCGCAGTATTCGGCCTCCTGCATGAAGTGCGTGGTCACGATCACAGTCACGCCCTGCTCGGCCAGGGCCGTGATCCGGCGCCAGAAGGCACGCCGCGCCAGAGGATCGGCACCGCTGGTCGGCTCGTCCAGGAACAGAATTTCCGGCTCGTGCAGCAGCGCCGCCGCTATCGCCAAGCGCTGCTGGTAGCCTCCGGGCAGCTGCGCGCTCGTCGCCCGCGCACGCACGCCCAGATCGAATTGCTGCATGGCCCAGGCAATGCGCGCTCGCCGGCGCGCGCCGTGCAAACCGTAGGCGCTGGCGAAGAATTCCAGATTTTCCGCAACCGTGAGCGGACCGTAGAGCGAGAACTTTTGCGCCACGTAGCCAAGACGCGCACGCGCCGAGGCCGGTGCGCGTCGGACATCCTCTCCGGCCACGCGCAGCTCGCCGTCGCTTGGCACGAGCAGCCCACACAGCATCCGGAAGGTGGTGGTCTTGCCCGCACCGTTGGGCCCCAATAGACCGAAGATCTCGCCGCGACGTACCTCAAAATCGATTCGGTCGACGGCGACGAAATTGCCGAACTTCCGTACGAGATTGCGAACCTTGACGACAGCCTGATCGCCCTGCGCGGCGACCGGTCGATCGATGGCGATCGCCTTGGCCTCGTCGTGGTCGCCGCTGCGGCGCAGGAGCACCATGAAGCCATCCTCAAAGCGACTGGGCACCGCCGTTACGGTCAGGTCGCGCAACAGCGCGTCGGTCCGGCGGAAATCCGCGGGCGCATCGGCGGTCAGCGTGGCGCGCACGAAGCGAACCCGGCCGCCGTCTGGAACCGCATCGATGATGTCCGGCTGGTCGAGTAGCCGTGCCTGGAGGGTGCGGGCGCTGGCATGCGGCGCGGGCGTGGCAACGAAGCTCAAGCTCGCCGCGGTGCGCGTGATCTCTGGCGGCGAACCCTCGGCCAGAACCTTGCCCCGATGCATCAACACCACGCGCTGACAGCGCTCGGCCTCATCCAGATAGGCGGTGCTGAGCAGCACCGTGAGGCCCTGATCGGCCACCAGATGGCGCACGATCTCCCAGAGCTCACGCCGCGACAGGGGGTCGACGCCCACGGTCGGCTCGTCGAGCAGTAGCAGCTGCGGCGAGCGCACCAGCGCACATGCCAGCCCGAGCTTCTGCTTCATGCCGCCGGACAAGTTACCAGCCAGACGCTCCTTGAAGGGCTCGAGCGCGGTCATTTGCATGAGCTGGCGGTAACGCGGCACGCGCTCCTGCGTGCTCACGCCGTGCAGGTCGGCGTAAAGATCGAGATTTTCCATGACGCTCAGGTCCTCGTACAGGCCAAAGCGCTGCGGCATGTAGCTGATGCAATCCTGGACGCGCTGCGGATCGGCGGCGACATCCATCCCGAGTACGCTGAGCGTGCCGCCGTCCGGCCGCAGGAGTCCGGCCGCCAGGCGGATCAGCGTCGTCTTGCCGGCACCGTCCGGCCCGACCAGCGCGGTTAGCTCACCCTGCCGCGCTTCGAACGAAACCCCGTCGAGCGCCGGCAGCGGTGCCTCCTTCTGCCGGGCAAAATTTTTGCGTAAACCCTGGGCGGTCAATGCTGACCTGACCGGCTCCACGGCGCTCACGTGCCGCCACTCCGCAGCGGCACGTGCACGGTCGCCGGCATGCCAAGACGCAGCTCGTCCGCAGGGTCGTTGACGAACACGCGAATCTCATACACCAGGCTGGAGCGCAGTTCCGCCGTTTCGACATTCTTCGGCGTGAACTCGGCAACCGGCGAGATAAAGCCAACCCACCCCGGGAAACTGCGGTGGCTGAAGGCATCCACCGTGATGGCGGCGCCCAGGCCTTCATGCACCACACCGAGATCCGTTTCGCCGACATACGCGCGCACCCACTTCGGATCGGTGATTGCCAGCGTAAAGGCAGCCTTTTGCGGCGAAGCAATCTCGCCCGGCTCAACGGTCCGAGAGCGCACCACAGCGTCGAGCGGCGCGCGCAGCTCGGCGTCTTGCAGCTGCTGCTGCAGCAGTGCAAGCTGCGCCGCATCGGCCTGCAGCTGCGCCTGTGCCTGCGCCACGTCCTCCATGCGCGGACCGGCGACGGAGAGTGCGAGCGCCTTTTGCGCCACCGCCAGCCTGGCCTCGGCCGTATCGAGCGCGGCCTTGGCGGTATCGAAGTCCTGGCGGCTGACCGCGCGGCCTGAAGAGCTTTCCATCAACGTGCGCACGCGCTCGTATTGCGCGCGCCCGTTGATCGCATCGGCCTGCGCGGCCTCGACATTGGCGCGTGCCTGCGCGATCTCCTCCGGACGATTACCGTGCTGCAACCGCTCGACCGCTTGCTGCTGCGCCGCGAGTTCGGCCTGCGCCTTCGCCACCTGCGGCTGCAAACGACTGGTATCCAGACGCGCAAGCGCCTGGCCCCGCTTGACGCGTGCACCTTCCTCAACCAGTACCGCGGCAACGCGCTCGCTGTCATTGAACGGCAGCTCGATCTCGCGCAGGTCTACGTTGCCATACAACGTGAGCTCCGCGCGCGTCTGGTGGCGGCTGCTCAACCACCACCACAGCACCGCGCCCAGAACCATGAGGCTCGCCAGGATGAGAATCAGTCGCGCATTTTTTCGCATGCAAACACCTGCATCATTTCGGCGGCGCAGCAGCTCGGCTGTCTATCGGGCGCGATTCTCACTCATCTTGCTGGCGCTGGCCCGGAAACAACTCCTCGCTGAAGCCAAAATCGCGCATATCTCTGATGCGCATCGGATAAAGGATTCCATCGAGATGATCGACCTCGTGCTGCACCACGCGCGCGTGAAAGCCGTCGACACGCCGATCGATGCCCCGGCCGGCGGCGTCGCAGCCGCGATAGTGCAACTCGCGGAAGCGTGGCACGAGCCCGCGCATGCCGGGCACCGACAGGCAGCCCTCCCATCCCGACTCGAGCTCCGCGCTCATGGGCGCAAGCTGCGGATTGATCAGCACCGTGAACGGCACAATCGGCGCGTCCGGATAACGCGGATTGGGCGCACCGGTGCCGAAGATCACCACGCGTACGGCAACACCGATCTGCGGTGCGGCCAGACCCGCGCCGTCGAGGGCGGCCATGGTCTCGCGCATATCGGCGATGAGCGCGTGCAGCTCGACCGAGTCGAACTGCTGCACTGGCTCACTCAGGCGCAACAGCCGCGGATCGCCCATGCGCAGCACCGGCCGTATTGCCATCGCGCCGTTCTCTCTAGGCCTCGATGCGCCCGAACAGCCAGCTGCCCACCCAGGACAGCAATAGCGCCAGCGCGCTCAGCACCAGCAGATCGGCCGTCGGGCTGAAATGCCATTGCCCGGTCAGTGCACCGCGGATGCCGTCGATGCCGTAGGCCATCGGGTTCATGCGCGCGATCACGGTCAAGGCGGTCGGAACCTGATTGAGTGGAAACAGCGCGCCCGAGAGAAAGAATAGCGGCATCACGAGAAAATTCATCACCAACGGAAACGCTTGAAAATCGGTGACGATGCAGGCGATCGAAGTGCCCAGCGCCGTGAACATCACGGCAACCAGCGCCATGAACAGCAGCGCCAGCGGCAGCTGCGACAACAGCGCCGGACGGAACCCGACTGCGAGGCAGGCCACAATGACGAGCAGCCCCTGCAGCAGCGCAACGGTTGCGCCGCCGGCGGTGCGGCCGAGCATCACAACATAGCGCGGCACAGGGGCTACCAAGGTCTCTTTGATGAACCCGAACTGCCGGTCCCAGATCAGCTCGATGCCGGAGAACACGGCGCTGAACATCACCCCCATGCCGACCACACCCGGCGCCAGAAATTGCATGTAGTCGCCCTGTCCGGCACGGCGGTAGACCGCGCCGAAACCGAAGCCAAAGGCGAGCAGGAACAGCAACGGCTGGCCCAGCGAGGCGAACACACGCCCGCGCGAGCGCATATGGCGTTTGAGCTGACGCAGCCAAAGTATGTAGATGATGCTCACGGCTTGCCTCGGTTGTACGCCCGCATGAACTGCTGCATGTGGTCGAGGTCGCCGCTGTCCTCCTCCCGGATATGGGTGCCGGTCAGCTTCAGGAACGCCTGCTCGAGCGAATCGCCACCAGTTTGCGCCTTCAACTCCTCCGGACTGCCTTGAGCAATGATCTTGCCATGATCGATCACGGCGATCCGCTGCGCGACACGCTCGGCTTCCTCCATGTAGTGTGTTGTCAGAAATACCGTCACCTGCTCCTCCTCATTTAAGCGCCGCACGTGATTCCAGAGTTGGTTGCGGGTCTGCGGATCCAGGCCCAGCGTCGGCTCATCGAGAAAGATCACTTTTGGAGTGTGCAGCAGGCCGCGGGCGATCTCGAGCCTGCGGCGCATGCCGCCCGAGTATCGTTTGACGACGTCGTCACGTCGCTCCCACAGGTCGAACAGCCGCAGCAGCCGCTCGATCCGCGGCGCGCGTTCGCCGGCCGGAATGTGATAGAGCACCGCGTGGATCACCATGTTCTCGCGCGCAGTCAACTCCAGGTCCAGGCTCGAATCTTGAAATACGATGCCAAAGCGCTGCCGCACCTCATTTTGCCTCGACGTGATGTCGAGCCCGTCGAGCTCGATGCTGCCGCTGCTCGGCGCCAACAGCGTCGTCAGCATGCGGATGGTCGTGGTCTTGCCGGCGCCGTTGGGGCCAAGAAAGGCGAAGATCTCGCCACGTGCGACCTCGAACGACACATCGTCCACGGCGGTGAAATCGCCGAATTTCTTCGAAAGCCTGGAAGCTTTAATCATTTCCGCCCCGTCGATTGCTGCCGCCCAATCCGCGCACTCTATAGACGTACCAGTGGCCTGTCATATTGCCCGACCATCGGCCGCGCGCCCGGGCAGGAGCCCAGCCGTGATCGCTGCGGCGACTGCGTGCGCGGCCGCCGCGATGCGCAGACGATGTTCTTCGCCTAACATCGCACGGACATGGCATATTACCGAGTTGCGCGGCGGGCGGCGGCGCCGTGCGCCCCGGCGGAATCCAGTCGGTTGCGATCGGGGCGCTGTCTGAGGATCACATGGGCGGTGAGAGCGGATTGAGCATCGCAGGCGGACTGGGTATCGCGGAACTCAACCGCGCCTACCGCGCGCGGCACTTCACCCCCGTCGAGCTGGTACAACGCGTGTTCGAACGCATTGCAGCCGTACCCGATCGCGGCGTGTGGATTTCGCTGGTGCCGCGCGAGCTCGCGCTCGAGCAGGCGTATGTCCTCTCCGCCTGCGATCTGGCCAGTCTGCCGCTCTATGGCGTGCCGTTCGCGATCAAGGACAACATCGATCTCGCCGGTCTGCCGACCACCGCCGCCTGTCCGGATTATTCCTATACGCCCGCGGTGTCAGCTGGCGCCGTGACGCGGCTGATCGAGGCCGGGGCGATCCCAATTGGCAAGACCAACCTCGATCAATTCGCCACCGGTCTGGTCGGAACACGCTCGCCCTACGGCGTCTGCCGCAACAGCTTCAACCCGCAGTTTATCTCCGGGGGCTCGAGTTCCGGCTCGGCGGTCGCGGTGGCGTTGGGACTCGTGAGTTTTGCGCTCGGTACCGACACCGCCGGCTCGGGGCGCATCCCTGCGGCATTCAATAATCTCATCGGACTGAAGCCGACCTGCGGTCGCATCAGTCCGGGCGGCGTGGTGCCTGCGTGCCGCTCGCTCGATACCATCTCGATCTTTGCTCTGACGGCCGAAGATGCCGCTCGCGTCTGCCGCGTTGCTGAAGGCTTCGACGCAGCCGAACCCTATTCGCGCCGCGCTGCGCCGTCGCCGCGCGCGGGCCTGCTCGCGCGTGCACCGATTCGCTTCGGCGTGCCACGACCCGATCAGCTGCAGTTCTTTGGCAACCAGGACTATCCGCGGCTATTCGATGCCGCCGTGGCCCGTTTCGAGCAGCTGGGGGGGCACCGCGTATTGGTCGACGCCACGCCATTCATCGACGCGGCGCGGCTGCTGTATGAGGGACCGTGGATCGCCGAGCGCTATGTGGCGGTCGAGAAGCTGCTGTCGCGAGCACCCAACGCACTGCTTCCGGTGACGCGACAGGTAATCGAGGCCGGCGCACAGGTGAGCGCTGCCGCCGCGTTCCGCGCGCAGTATCGGCTGCAGGCCCTGCGGCGCGCCGCGGAGCAGATCTGGCAAGACATTGACGTGCTGTTGACGCCCACCGCCGGCACCATCCATCGCATCGAGGAGGTCGAGGCTGATCCGATCAGGCTGAACACGCGCTTGGGGTTCTACACCAATCATATGAACTTGCTCGATCTGGCCGCGGTCGCGGTGCCGGCCGGCTTCGACAGCGCCGGCTTGCCATTCGGGGTGACGATTGCCGCACCGGCGTGGAGCGACTACGAACTGCTCGCGCTGGCCGCCCGGTTGCAGCGGACACCGGACGCACGCCAGGGCGCACTGGCGCGGCCGCTCGATCCGGATGACTTTGAATGGAGCCGCGACGCGGAGTGCATCGCCGTGGCCGTTTGCGGCGCACACATGCAGGGCCTGCCGTTGAACTATCAATTGATGGAGCGCGGTGCGGTACTCCTGGCGCGCACACGCACGGCGCCTTGCTACCGTCTTTATGCCCTGCCCGGCGGCCCGCCGCACCGCCCCGGTCTACTGCGCGATCCGCAACACGGCGCATCGATTGAGGTCGAGGTCTGGGCGGTGCCGGCGCGGTGCTTCGGCACATTCGTTGCGGACATTTCGGCGCCGCTCGCGATCGGTAAGGTGCAGATCGAAGATGGCCAGATGGTGTGCGGCTTCCTATGCGAGGTGCACGCGGTCGCCGAGGCGCACGAAATCACCGCCCTGGGCGGCTGGCGCGCATATCTCGATAGCCATCGATGACCCAGACGCACGCGGCGGCGCCGACGGCTTGCGCGGCGCGACAAATCAATTCTTGCAGCCGTCATGATTACCCCTTGTTGTTTTACCTCACAACGCGCGATCATAAGCTGCGCTTGGCATCGGCGGTGGGGCGACTCGTATGTCGGTGCCTAATAACGTCGAGTCAACGTCAAGACGCGTTAAATTTGATCTCGCGCGTAGCGCGTTCGTTCCACGTGCTCTGACCGTGGACTCACAGGAGAGGGGACACATACAAATGAAAGCCATGCTGATGGTGCCGATCATCGCCGCGCTCGCCGCCGGCCCGGTCTATGCCGATTGCCAGGCACCCGATGATTCGGTCCAGATCCCGAGCGGATCCTCGGCTACGCGTGATGAGATGGTGGCCGCGCAAAAGGCGGTCAAGGCCTATGACACTGCGGTGAAATCCTATTCGGGCTGTCTGCAGCAGGAGCAGGACGCCAAGGTCGCGGCGGGCGGTGACAAACAGAAGCTCGCTCAGGACTATAGCAAGCGCCAAAACGCCGAAGTGGACAAGGTGCAGAAGGTTGCCGACAAGTTCAACCTCGAGCTGCGCGCGTTCAAGGCGAAGAACGCGGGCTGAGCCGCCGCTAACGCGGCGGCGCCAATCCCTGCGAATACAGCACCCGCCCGTCCGGCGTGACAAAGATGGCATCGACGTCCTTCAGGCGCGCGTAGATCTTCAGCGCTTCCTCGGGGCCGAGCACGAAGGCGGTCTTCGAGAGCCCATCTGTTTGGGTCGCGGTCGGCGCAAGCACCGTGGCGCTGCGCACCTTGCTGGCGGAATGACCCGTGCGTGGATCGATGATGTGGTGATAGCGCACGCCGTTCTCGTCGAAGTAGCGTTCGTAGTCGCCCGAGGTGGAAATCGCCGTATCCACCAGCGGAATGCGCGCAATCACCTCGTCCGGACGATCGGGATGGCGGATGCCGACGATCCAGGGCTTGCCGAACCGATCGCCGATGATGCGGCTGTCGCCGCCGGCGGTGACCAGCGCATGTTGAATGCCGCGCGCCAGCAGGATCGCTATACCGCGATCAACCGAGTAGCCCTTGGCGATGCCACCGAGGTCGATGCGTACGCCGCTGTGCGTGAACTTCACCGTCGAACTCTTGGGATCCAGCAGCACATGGCGGTAATCGACCGCGGGTAGCGCCGCCTGGATCTGACTTTCCGTGGGTCGATGGCGCGCGCGAAAGTCGTACATGTATCCGACACTCGCGTAGGTGATATCAAAGGCGCCTTCGGTAATGCGCGAGTAATACAGCGCCGTCTGCAGTAAACCGAACAGTTCCGGACTGATCTTCACTGCTTGCGCCGCGGCCGCCGCATTGACGTGCGATACCTCGCTGTCGGGTTTGTACGTGCTCATCGACGCGTCGATGTGCCGCATCTCGTCCATGACCGCATCGATCGCCTGTTCGCCCGCGAGGCGATCCTCGCTCCAGAGCTCCACAGTGATACGCGTGCCCATGATCCCGTCGACGGTGCGGTTGAGCCATTCGGCCTGCACTGTCGGCGCCGCCGCGAGTCCGCAGCAGAGGCCGACACAGCCCAAGATCAACGCTAGGCGCGGCGACATCCGCTACTCGTAACCGCCTCGGTCAGAAGCTGCGCCATGACGTCGATTCCGCGCGCACCGCAATCTGTCATCTGGCTCATCAGCCTTTCAACCGCGCCACCAGCGCCCGCGTGAACGCGGTCGTGTCGGCCCCGCCGCCCAGGTCGCGCGTGCGAACCTTATCCACATTCAACGTTGCATCGATGCCCTGGCGCAGTCGCAGCGCCATCTCCGTGAGATTGCAGTGATCGAGCATCATCGCGGCGGCCAGCATCAGCGCGACGGGGTTGGCCAGGCCTTTGCCGGCGATGTCGGGCGCCGAGCCGTGCACGGCTTCGAAGATGGCGGCGTCCGCCCCGATGTTGGCCCCCGGCGCCATGCCGAGCCCGCCAACCAGGCCAGCGACCAGGTCCGACAGGATGTCGCCGAACAGGTTGGTCGTCACCAGCACGTCGAACTGCCAGGGGTTGAGCACCAGCTTCATCGCGCAAGCATCGACGATGACCGAGTCCAGCGCGATGCGGCTCTGATACTTCTCCTTGTAGAGTTGCTGCGCCGTCTCGAGGAAGATGCCGGTCAGGGCCTTCATGATATTGGCCTTGTGCACGATCGTCACCTTCTTGCGGCCGGTGGCGATTGCCTGTTGGAAGGCAAAGTCCAGCAGGCGGCGGCTGCCGGCGCGCGTGTTGATGCCGGTGGCCATCGCCACTGCATGCGGGTCGTCGTCGATTTCCACGTAATGCTCGTGGCCAATGTAAAGCCCCTCGAGGTTCTCGCGCACGACGACCAGGTCAATCTTGTCGAAGCGGCCGCCGGGAATTAGGGTGCGCGCCGGGCGCAGGTTTGCGTACAGCTTGAACTCCTCGCGCAGGCGCACGTTGGAGCTTCGATAGCCGCCGCCGGAGGGCGTCTCCAGCGGACCCTTGAGGGCCAGCCGCGTGCGGCGGATGCTCGCCAATGTCGCCTGGGGCAGCGGATCGTCCGCGACCTTGGTGCCTTCAAGTCCGGCGACCTGGCGGTCCCACTCGAAGGGAGCACCCAGCGCATCGAGTGCGGCCAGCGTGGCCTCGACGATCTCCGGCCCGACACCGTCCCCGGGGATCAGGGTGACGGGAATGACTCGAGGTGGCGTGTTGACGCGCTGTTGGCTCATTGCATTACACCCCTGCCGCGTATTGGAGCAGGTTCTTGGCCTGCAGCCACTCGCGATTGAACAACCGCGATAGATACTTCGCGCCGCCGTCGCAGAGCACGGTGACGACCGTATGGCCCGGTCCGAGAGTGCGCGCCACGCGCACCGCGGCTGCCACATTGATGCCACTGGTGCTGCTGACGAACAATCCCTCCTCTCGCAGCAAACGATAGACTTGACGCACGGTCTCACCGTCCTCGATGTGTACCGCGTCGTCGATCGGTGCGCCTTGCAAATTCGCCGTCACACGACCAATGCCGATGCCCTCAGTGATCGAGCCGCTGCCCGTGGCTTTGATGACGCCGTTCTTGATGTACTCGTAGAGCGAGCTGCCGGGAGGATCGGCCAATACCGTCCGCACCGCCGAATTACGTGACTTGAGGAACTCGGATACCCCCGCGAGAGTACCGCCGGTGCCGCAGGCGGCGACGAAGGCATCGATCTGCCCCTCGGTTTGCCGCCAGATTTCAGGGCCGGTGGTTTCGGCATGCGCCTGCCGATTGGCGATGTTGTCGAACTGATTGGCCCAGATCGCCTGCGGCAGCTCCTGCGCGAGGCGCCCGGCGACTTTCTGGTAATGATTCGGATCACTATACGGCACGGTTTTCACCTTGCGCACCTCGGCGCCGAGCGCTTCGATCAGGCTGTATTTTTCCGGAGACTGGTTGTCGGGCATCACGATTACGCAGCGGTAGCCGCGTACATTGCAGACATGCGCGAGCCCGATTCCCGTATTGCCCGCGGTGCCTTCGACTACGATACCACCGCGCTCCAGCGCACCGCGCCGTTCCGCGTCCAGCACGATCGCGCGTGCGGCACGATCTTTGACCGATCCGCCGGGATTCATGAATTCTGCCTTGCCCAGAATCTCACAACCGGTCTCTTCGCTTGCGCGGCGCAGGCGGATCAGCGGCGTGCCGCCTATCGCATCGACGAAGTCCTTCGCGATCATCATGTCTTGTCATTCCCAGTCAGCGAGAGATTCTCGGCGAATGCAGCGGCGCCGACGCCGCGAGCGGCGAGTTCTCCGACGATCAGCAACGCCGGCGCCGTCACTGCAGCGGCCGCGGCCACGGCAGCGATATTACCCAAGTTGCCCGTGAGCAGGCGCTGATCGGGCAGCGTCGCGCGCTCGATCGTCGCAGCCGGGCGCGTCGCGGGTGCACCATGTTCGCACAGCCGCGCAACGATGCGCGGTAGCTGGGCTACCCCCATGTAAAACACCACGGTCTGCAGCGGCGCCGCGAGCGCGTTCCAGTTGAGTGCTTCCACCGCCCCGCCCATCGCAGTAACGAAACACACCGATTGCGCAATCCCGCGATAGGTCAGCGGCATCGCGACGGCAGCCGCGGCACCGAGCGCCGCGGTGACGCCTGGCACGACGATGGTCGGCACGCCGGCGCGCCTGAGTATCTCGATTTCCTCGCCGCCGCGGCCGAAGATGAACGGATCGCCGCCCTTCAAGCGCGCTACGCGCAGGCCGCGTGCCGCGTATTGCAGCAACAGCGCATGGATGCGCTCCTGGGTGACGCGGTGTCGTCCGGACTCCTTGCCGACAAACACCCGCTCTGCGTCGCGGCGCACGCGCGCGAGCACCGCCGCGGGAACGAGCCGGTCATAGAGCACGACGTCCGACTGCTGCAGCAGCTGTAACGCGCGCAACGTTAGCAGATCCGGATCGCCCGGCCCGGCGCCGATCAAATAGACCTCCCCGGCATTACTGATGGCGCCGGCGCGCGCGGCGGCAAGCTCTTGCTCGAACAGAGCGTCGATGACGGCTTCGCCACCGGCCAGCACGCGGGTGCTGACGGGACCTGCAAACAGCCGGTCGTAAAATTTGCGGCGCAGGCTCAAGTCCGGGAGCTCCTGCTGCACGCGCTCGCGCCACCGCCCCGCGTGGCGCGCCAGCTCGCCCAGGCGCTCTGGCAGCAGCGCTTCGAGCTGCGCACGTATGCGGCGCGCCAGTGACGGGGAGCGTCCTGCGGTGCCCACCGCCACAATGAGCGGCGAGCGATCGATGATCGCGGGCATGAGGCAGCTGGACGCAGCACTGTCATCGACAACATTGACCCAAATGCCGCGCGCGGCGCCAGCCTCGGCCACCGCGCGATTGACCGCAGGCGCGTCGGTCGCCGCAATGGCAAATACCACGCCGTGGAAATGCTCGGGTTGAAACGGCGCGTTGATATGCTCGATGCGCGCGGCATCGCGATAGACGCAAAGCTGCGCGTGCAGGCGCGGCGCCACGACGCGCACCCGCGCGTGGGCTTTCAGCAGCAGCTCGACCTTGCGCGCGGCCACTGCTCCGCCGCCCACGACCAGCGTCGCCCGTCCGCGCAGATCCAGAAATACCGGCAAATAGTCCATGCAACCGGCGATCGTGGGCTACTGGGCAGCGGCAGGGCGCTTGCGCGGCTGTAGGCCGCATTCGCGCGACTCCGGATCCTCCCACCACCACCGTCCCGAACGCTGATCCTGGCCGGGTTCGACCGCCCGCGTGCAGGGGGCGCAACCGATGCTCGGATAACCGCGATCGTGCAGCGGGTTGTACGGCAGCTGCCGCGCGCGGATGTAGTCCCAGACGTCCTGCTCGCTCCAATCCAGCAGCGGACTGACTTTCTGCAAACCGGACTGCTCATCGTGCACGAGCGGCTGCGCCTGTGAGCGTTGCTCGGATTGCTCGCGGCGCACGCCGGTCACCCAGGCGCCAAAGCCCGCGACCGCACGCTTGAACGGCTCGACCTTGCGAATGTTGCAACAGCTCAGGCGCTGCTCGAGCCCGTTATAGAAGCCATTGATGCCGTGCTGCTGCACGTAACGCTCGAGCGCCTGGGCGTCCGGGTAAATGACACGAATTCGCCGGTTGTAGCGCCGCTCGAGTCGCTCGAGCAGCGCCAGCGTCTCCTCCGGCAGGCGCCCGGTGTCGATACTGACGATGTCAATGTCCGGAACATGCGTCCAGATCAAGTCCGTCAGCACCACTGCCTCGGCGCCGAGACTGCTGGCGTAGACAACCTTGCCGTAGTCACGCACGGCCCGGCGCAGCAGCTCGAGGCTCGCCTCGATCTTCTGCAGCAGCGTCGGACTGAACGGCGTGGCAACCTGCGCGGTTGCGGGCAGCGGCGGGGTCGCGGAATTGTTAGCCATGGTGGTATTTTCCCCATGCAGCTCATGATTTTGTAGCATAACGTCAGTGCGCCGCTCTCGGCGTGACAAATGATGACCTGGCCCATGGCCGGCCACGGCACACTTTGGCGAGGATGAACGATTCAGCCAGCACGATCGGTCTGCGCCGCCTGCGACAGAATGCGCGCGTGCGCGCGCTCACGCGCGAAATCCCGGCGGTACAGCTCGAGCAACTGATCCAGCCGTGCTTTGTCGCCGAAGGCGCTGCCCATCCGGAACCCGTCCCGGGTCTGAACGGCGTTTCACAGGAGACACCGGCATCGCTGCTGCGGCAGGTCGAGCGAGATCTGGCGGCGGGCGTACACAATTTTCTGCTGTTTGGCGTGCCGCAGGCGCGGCGCGCGCGCGCGATCGACTGGTCGTTCACGGCGGGTCAGATTTTGGCGCTCAAACAACGCTTTGGCGCCGACATCTGGCTCGCCGCCGACGTTTGCCTGTGCTCCTCGACACCGCACGGACATTGCGGCGTATTGAATCCCGAAGGGGATCACATCGATAACAGCGCCAGCGTGCACGAGCTGGCCGCCGCGGCGCTCGCGTACGCGCAGGCCGGCGCCGACTGTGTCGCGCCCAGCGACATGATGGACGGACGCGTCGGCGTCATCCGCCGCCAGCTCGACACTCATGGCCACGAGCGCACGGTGCTGATGAGCTACGCGGCCAAGTTCAATTCGACTCTCTACGGGCCGTTCCGCGTGGCGGCCGATTCGGCACCGAAGGCCGAGGGTCTGAAGGACCGTGCCAGCTATCAACTCGATCCCGCGCGTCCGAACGATGCGTGGCTGTGCGCGGAGCGCGATGCCGCCGAAGGCGCCGATATTCTCATGGTCAAGCCCGGGCTGCCCTACCTGGATCTTTTGCGCGATCTGTCGCGTGCGATTCGCAAGCCCTGGGCCGTCTATCATGTCAGCGGCGAATATGCGGCGCTCGAGGCGCTGGCGACGATGGGCCTGGCCCCGCGCGCAGCGCTGCATCGCGAAATTCTCACGGCCTTCAAACGCGCGGGCGCGAGCATGATCATCACCTACGGGGCGCGCCACGCACGCGAGTGGCTGACGGCGTGAGGCCGGTGTGCGGAGCCTCGCCGTGACCCGCTCCGAGGAGCTGTTCGCGCGCGCGCGCGCGTTGTCTCCCGGGGGCGTGCACTCCCCGGTTCGCGCCTTTCGCGGGGTCGGCGGCACACCCCGTTTCATGACCGGCGGCGCCGGCGCCTTGCTACGCGATGTCGACGGGCGCGAATACGTTGATTTTTGCATGGCCTTCGGTCCGCTGATCCTCGGGCACGGGCACGCATCGGTCCGAGCCGCCGCCACCGCCGCACTTGCGCGTGGTTGGAGCCTCGGCACTGCCGAACCCTACAGCCTCGAATTGGCCGAATTCATCACACAGCGCATTCCGTGGGTGCAGAGCATTCGCTTCGTCAACTCCGGCACCGAGGCGGTGATGTCGGCCTTGCGGGTCGCACGCGCTGCCACCGGGCGCTCAAAGATCGTCAAATTCGACGGCTGCTACCACGGCCACGTCGATTCCATGCTGCTGCGCGCAGGATCGGGTCTGGCGCAAGCGCCATTGCCCGACAGTGCGGGGTTGGCGCCGGAGGTCGTGAACGAGACCATCATCGCACCGCTCGATGACACTGCCGCGCTCGAGACCCTATTTGCCACCCGGGGAGCTGACATCGCGGCCGTCATCATCGAACCACTGCCGGCAAATTACGGCCTGCTGCCCCAGCGTCCGGAGTTCCTGCAGGCGGTCGCGAAGCGCGCGCGTGCACACGGCGCGCTGTTGATTTTCGACGAAGTCATTTCGGGTTTCCGGCTCGGGTTCGGCGGTTACGCGGGCTTGAGTGGCATTCATCCGGACCTGGTGACCTACGGCAAGGTGATCGGCGGCGGCTTTCCGGTCGGGGCCTACGGCGGCCGCCGCGACTTGATGGAACTGGTGGCGCCCGCGGGCCCGGTCTACCAGGCCGGCACGTTGAGCGCGAATCCGGTCGCAATGTGCGCGGGCTTGGCCACACTGCAGCAGCTTGAGGATGGCCGCGTGTATGCGCAGCTCGAGGCGTTGGGAGCGCGACTGCAACAGGCGCTGGCGACGATTCCGCGGCTGCTTGTCCAGCGTGCCGGTTCAATTTTCTGGCTGCACTGCTCGCAGCGGCCGCTCGGCGGCACTCCCATCCGCAGCCTGCACGACTTCGCGCCCGATGTGGCCGCAGCCTACGCGCCGGTCTTTCACGCGCTGCTCGATCGCGGCATCTATCTGGCGCCGAGCGCATTTGAGGTGGGGTTTCTATCGGCCGCGCATACCGCGGATCACATCGATACGCTGGCGGCAGCGCTCACATCCATCATCGGGACCCGGGACTGAAGGCCAATGCGGCTGGCGTGGCTGTTTCTATCGCTGCGCGGACGGATGGATCGGCGCAACTTCTGGCTCAGCCAGCTCGCGCTGACGCTCTGCGGTTGCATCCTGGCCGCGCTGTATTTGATCTATGGCAGCTTCAACCTCGAGCGCGCAGAGCGGCTGCTGACGTTGACGCTCGCGTGGCCAATGATCGCGACACAGGCCAAGCGCTGGCACGATCTTGATCGCAGCGGCTGGTGGGTGCTCATCAACCTGCTGCCTTTCGTAGGGGCCATATGGGCCGGGATAGCCACGGGTTTTTTCCGCGGCACCGTCGGACCGAACCGCTTTGGCCCGGAGCCGACATAGACCCGAGACTCAAGCTCAACCGTTAGCGCGCGCGCACCGCCACGAGGTCCTGACTGCCGGCCTGGTAGGCCACGCTGAAGCTATTGAATGCGATCAACGCCTCTTCAAGATTCTCCGCCGGGTCAAGATCGAAGGCATCGAATCCGCAGCGTGCCAAAAAGAACAGCTGATCGCGTTTGAGCACGCCGGCGGCGCGCAGCTCGCCGCGGTAACGATAGCGCTCGCGCAGCAACCGGCCTTGCGTGAAGCCGCGACCATCGCCGAGCTTGGAGAATTCGATGACGATCAGCGCCAGCCGATCGAGAAACGGCACCAGCAGCGCGGGCTCGTCGGTGGCACCGAGGCGCACTCCGGAGCCCGGCTGCAAAGGTTTGCCTGCCTTTGCGTCCTCCAGCAGCGCAGCGAGCAGACGCACGACCGGGCCGGTGGCGACGACCGGCTCGGAGCTGCTCTCCCCGGCGTAGCGCCAGTCGTCGGTGACGATCTCACGCCGCCGTATGATCCGTCTCATAGACGCGCTCCTGAAATGGCTCGATGCCGATGCGCCGGACCGTGTGCAAAAAGGTCTCGTCCTCGCCGTGCCGCTCGCGCACATAGACTTCGAGGATCTTGCCGAGGGTCTCGGCCACTTCCGCTTTCGGCACCGACGGGCCGATCACCTCGCCGAGGGAAACCTGGCCGCTGGATGAGCCGCCGAGCGTGATCTGATACCACTCCTGGCCACGCTTCTCGACGCCGAGGATGCCAATGTGGCCGATATGATGATGCCCGCAGGCATTCATGCAGCCGGACATCTTGACCTCGATCGGACCCAGGTCGTAGAGAAAATCGAAGTCGTCGAAGCGCTGGTGGATCTGTTTAGCGATCTCGATCGAGCCGGCATTCGCGAGGCTGCAGAAATCCAGGCCGGGACAGCAGATCATGTCGGTCAGCGTACCGATATTCGGAGTTGCCAGGCCGAGCGCGTCGAGCTCCGCATGCACGGCCTGCAACTGTGATTGGAGCACGTCGGCGAGCACCAGATTCTGATCGTGCGTCACGCGCAGCATCCGGAAGCTGACACGGTCGGCGAGATCGGCCAGCCGGTCCATCTGCTCTGCGCTGGCATCACCCGGCGCCTCCCCATGCTTTTTAAGCGAGACGATCACGATGCGATAGCCGGGCATCTTGTGGATGCGCGTGTTGTAGCGGTACCAGGCCCGGAAGGCCGCGTCCGCCTTGCTTTCCACATCAATGCTGTCCAGTAGCTCGTAGGGCGGCGGCGTGAAAAAGCCGCGCATGCGCTCCACGGCCGCCGCCTCGAGCCGCGGTGCAAACTCGCGATTCGCCTCGAATTCGGCTTCGACCTGGCGCGTGAACTCCTCCACACCGAGCGCCCGCATCAGAATCTTGATACGCGCCTTGTGGATGTTGTCGCGGCGCCCGTAGCGATTGTAGACGCGCAGGATGGCCTCGAGATAGGCCAGCAGGTCGGCCGGCGGCAAATACGGGCGAATCACCGCGCCGATAATAGGGGTCCGTCCGAGTCCACCGCCCGCCAGGATCTCGAAGCCGATTTCCCCGTCCGGTCCCGGTTTCAAATAAACGCCGACGTCATGCACCTCGGACGCGGCGCGGTCGGCCGGCGAGGCCGTCACCGCGATCTTGAATTTGCGCGGCAGGTAACTGAACTCCGGATGCAGCGTCGCCCATTGGCGGATGATTTCACAATAGGGCCGCGGATCGGCGATCTCATCCGGCGCGACCCCTGCCAGGTGATCGGCGGTGATATTGCGGATGCAGTTCCCGCTGGTCTGTATGGCATGCATTTCGACCGATGCGAGGTCGGCCAGAATATCGGGCACGGTCTCGAGCTTCGGCCAGTTGTATTGAATATTCTGGCGGGTCGTGAAATGGCCGTAGCTGCGGTCATACTTGCGCGCGATGTGCGCCAGCATGCGCAGCTGCCTGCTCGAGAGCAGCCCATAGGGGATCGAGACGCGCAGCATCGGCGCGAAGCGTTGAATGTAAAGCCCGTTGCGCAACCGCAGCGGCCGGAACTCGTCCTCGCTCAAGGAGCCGGCGAGAAAGCGGCGGGTCTGGTCGCGAAATTGCGCCACCCGCTCGTTGACCAGCGTCCGGTCGATGTCATCGTATCGATACACGTGCGTACTCTAGCGGCGCGGCGGGCGGCCTTAAACGGTAAAGCGGTTATGATTAGCGAGCCCAGCTGTTATATCAAGCGCTGCCCGCTCGAGCGCATGGCTAACCGGTGGTCTGCAGACCGTGGGCAATGCCGCTGACGCTCGCCAGCAGCGCCTCGTACAGCTCGCGATTTTGCCGCCCGCTCGCACGCCAGCGCTCGAGCAGATCGACCTGCATGAGATTCATCGGATCGACGTAGGGATTGCGCAGTGCAATGCCGCGCTGCTGCGTGCGATCGGAGTCCAACAGCTCGGCGCACTGCTTGATCTCCAGTACCAGTGCGCACACGCGCTCGTACTCGGCGCGAATCACGGCGCCGTAGCGGGCCATCTCGCCTCCGGCAAGCCGGTCGTAGTGCGCCGCAATCTCCAAATCCGCGCGCGCCACCATCGTCTCGATGTCGTCGATGAGGTTGCGAAAAAACGGCCAACCGCGATAGCACAGTCGCAACAGTTCGATGCCGCGCTGCGCGCGCGCCAATTCGAGCCCGGCACCGGCCCCATACCAGCCAGGCAGCATATGTCGCGACTGCGACCACGCGAACACCCATGCTGCCGGGCGAACGGCCTCGATGCCGCTGCGGTCGGCGAGCACGGCTTGGTTGGAACCTATCTGCATACGCTCGATCACATCGATCGGCGTGGCCGCACGGAAAAAATCGTAGAACTGCGCCTCCGAATACACCAGTTCGCGCCAGGCGGCGCGGCTGCGATCGGCGATCAGTTGCGCACATTCGCCCAGCGCCGCGCCCTCCCGCACCGCGACCCCGCGTCGCACCGCGAGCGTCGCAAGAGCCAGGCCGCTGAAGGCACGCTCGAGCGTGCGCATCGCATTAGGCCGCAGCCCGTAGCTCTGGCTGATGCTCTCGCCCTGCTCTGTATAGCGCAGCACGCCGCTGACCGACTCGGCCGGCGCACCGCGCAGCAGCGCGTCGATGCGTCCGCCGCCGCGTGGAATACTGCCGCCGCGGCTGTAGAACAGCACATGCTCTTTCTCCGCCTGCCGCAGCGTCTGTGTCAGGTTGCGCTGCGCGCGGTAGGCCGCCAGCCGCGAGGCGATGATGCCGCTCTCCTGATTGCTGTCAGAGTAGCCGATCAGTACCGTCTGCAGCCGGCCGCGCGCCTCCAGATGGCGTTTGTAGACGCCGTCATCGAGCAGTTGATGCAGCACTTCGCCGCAGCCCTCCAGCGTGTCGACCGAGTCGAACTGCGGCGCGACATCGAGGGCAACTTCGCCCGTACGTTTGTCATAGGCCTCTGCCCAGCGTGCCAGGACCACCGGCGCGAGCACGTCATCGGCATGCGCTGCGCCGGCGACGATGTAGAGTCCGATGGCATCGGCGCCGTAGCGGTGCCGGCTCTGCATGATTGCGTCGAAGACCGCAAGCGTGCGCTTGCCCAGCGCATCGAATGCGCCGGTCGGGCCAATGTCACGCTCCAGCAAATCGAGCAGACGCGCGTGCCGCTCGGCGCTGCTGCGTTGCTTCCATTGCGGATCATCGAGTCCTTGTGCGAGGACGGCGTGATGCACATCGGTATGCTGGCGCAGATCGAGCGTCGCCAGGTGAAAACCAAACGTATCGATGCGCCACAGCAATCGTCGCACCAGAAAATAGCCGGCGTGCACGCCGTGGTTCTCACGCAGACTCGCAGCGATCAAGGCGATATCGCCACGGAGCTGCGCGGGCTGTTCATAGCCGTTCGAGCGGCCATCGGCGGTACAACGCAGCCGCTCGGCGATCTGCCCGAGAAAAACTCGGTAGGGCATCCGGTCATGCCGTGACGGCGTGATGCCCTGGGCTCCCGGCAGCAGCGTGCGGTACTCCTCGATTCGGCGCGTCAGCGCCGCGGAGATGCCGATGCGGCTGGCGCTTTGCGACAGTGCCTGCGCCAAGTGCTGGCATTCATCGTGGTAAGTGTTGATGACGACCTGCTGCTGGCGCTGCAGCGTCTCGCGGATGCTCTTGGCATGCACGTCGGCCGAGGTTTCCATGTCGCCACCGACCCAGGTGCCGAAACGCACCAACACCGGCAGCTCCAGCGTTTCGCGCGGCGCCCCATAGAGCTTGGCGAGTGCCGCGGCGATCTCCTGATAAAACGCCGGCACGATGCGGTAGAACACTTCAGCCAGGTAGAAAATCGCGTGCTCGCGCTCATCGGCGACCGTCAGACGTTCGCGCGGGTGGTCCTCGGTCTGCCAATCCGCCGTGATCTCGGCGCGGATATGATCGAGCAGACTCTGCCGCTCGTGCGGTGCCAGTGCCGGATTACTGCGCTCGAGCAGCAGCGCGGCCATGCGCTGCTGCCGTCGCAAGACAGTGCGGCGTGTAGATTCGAACGGATGCGCGATCAACACCGGCTCGATCGACAAGACACCCAGGAGCCCGAGCACCTCATCGAGACTCAACCCCTGAGCTTTGAGTTCGGAGATAGCATCCTCGACACCGCGAGGCTGCGGGCGGCCGGCATCCTCCTGAAAGTACTCACGCCGACGCCGGATGCGGTGCACTTTTTCGGCGATGTTGGCAATCTGGAACCAAGCCGCAAACGCGCGCTCCAGATCGCGCGCGACGCGCGGCGGACGCCGGCGCACGCGTGCCGCCAACGCGTCGCTGGCGCCGGGCACGCCCTCGCGCCGGCCAATGGCGGTGCGGCGGTCCTGCTCGACGAGCTCGAACAACTCCTCACCGCCCTGCTCGCGCAGGACCTGGCCCATCACCTCACCGAGTGCATGGATGTCTTCCCGCAGCGGCGTGTGGCGGGGCGGAAATTGAATGTCTTCGCGGTTCACGGGGGGGCGCATTGTACCCGTAAGGGTGTCACAAGGGGCCGTGCCGAGCGGGCGATCAACCGGCCAGTAGCACGGTTTCGGCGTGCTCGAGCGCTTCGGGCGTGCCGTACATGACGACCACATCGCCCTCGCGCAGCTGGGTGTGCCCAGCCGGTTCGCGCCCGGTAATGCCCTGGCGCCGAATGGCGGTGAAGGCCACCGCCGCACCGCGCTCGCGGGCATCATCGAGGCGGCGTCCGACCGCCCAGGCCGCGGGCGGTAGAACGATCGAGCGAATCCCGTCGCCCTCGCCACGCCGCAGAGCGTCATCATCGCCCGACAAGAGCACTCCCTGCCCGCGGTAGACCCCGCGCAGGGTCGCGTAGCGTTCGGCACGGATGCGCCCGACGATCTCGCCGACCTTGGTCGCGGGCACGCGCAGCAGCGCGAGCGCCTGCGACACCAGGGTCAGGCTGGCCTCGAGGGTCTCAGGCACCACCTCGGTTGCGCCCGCCGCGGTCAGCTCCGCGAGACGCAAGTCATCCTGCGTACGTACCAGCACCGGCACGTCATCGCGCAAACGGCGGGCCGCACGCACGATACCAATCGCTACCGCCGGATCGGCAAACGTCACGACCAACGCGCTCGCGCTATCGAGCCCGACATGGCGCAGCAGTTCCTCGTCGGCACTGTCGCCCCAGACGACCGGATCGCCGGCTTGGCGCGCCGCCCGGACGGTGGCGGGATTGAGCTCGATCGCAATGTACTCGAAGTTCTGCGACTCCAGCACGCGCGCGATATTCTGCCCGACGCGACCGAAGCCGCACAGGATCAGGTGCTCGCGCCGCGCCAGAATCTGGGTCGCGGCGTGCTCGCGCTCCACCGCGGTCGCCGGCGGACCGTGCTGG
>JBIODE010000008.1:0-27004 GCA_044440325.1 Steroidobacterales bacterium | reverse complement strand
CAGCAGATCGAAGTGCTACGCGGGCCGCAGGGCACGACCTACGGCGCCAATGCGCTCGCGGGCCTCATCAGCGTGCGGACGCGCGACCCGGGTACGCAGTTCGATCTGCACGCCGAGGCCACGGCCGGAGACTACGATACGCGTGCCGCGGGCATCGCGTTCGGCGACGGGTTCGCTGCGGGGGACGCCGGCTGGCGCGTGGCCGCGCAGCAATACCGCAGCGAGGGTTTTCGTCACAACGCGTTTTACGACATGAACTCGACCAATGGTTATGACGAGGGGACCCTGCGCGGCAAGCTGCACTGGCAAATCAATGCCGCCCTGCAAGCGGATCTGACGCTGATGCACGTCAATATCGACAACGGCTACGATGCCTGGTCGGTGTACAACACCTATACGACTTACTCAAATCAACCGGGGCGTGACTCGCAGCTGTCCGACGGCGCGGCCTTGCGTCTGGTCGACTCAATTGCCGATTTCGGCGAGCTGCGCAGCGTCACCAGTGCGGCCGATTCGTCCATTGTGTACTCGTTCGACGGCGAGTGGGGTAACGACCCGTTCTGGGCCGCTACCACCGGCTATGCGCCCTATGACTATTTTCAAAGCGACAATCGAACCCGGCGCACGCTGGCCGAGGATTTGCGGCTGATCGGTGATCCATCGCGGGCGCTGTTCGGGCGACTGCGCTGGCTGGCCGGCATCTACGCGCTGCGATTGACCGAATCGGACAGCCAACTATTCACTTGGAACGCCTTCGACGCCGGCCCCGGCGGCATCCCCGGCGCCGGCAGCAGCAGTCTCACCAGCGAGTATGGCGCCACCAACGTGGCGCTGTATGGCTCGCTCGATGCGGATCTCGGCTCACGCACCACGTTGTCGGGCGGCTTGCGGCTGGAGCGGCGTTACGCCGACTACTCGGACAGTGCCGATGCCGCGACGCCGTTTCCGGAACAAACCAACGACATGATCGGCGGCAACCTGTCCTTGATGCACCGGATCGGCGAAGGCGAGCATCTCTACGTCACGCTGGCCCGCGGCTACAAGGCCGGGGGCTTCAATATCGGGTCCGGGATACTGTCTGAACAGCGCAGCTTTGGGCCCGAATCACTCTGGAGCCTGGAATCGGGTCTGAAGTACGCGCCCACCGACAGCCCCGTGGAACTGCAAGCGGATGCGTTTTACATGCGCCGCCAGCACCTTCAGGTCTATCTGTCCGAACAGCTCGAATCGAACAACCCGCTGGCCTATGTGTTCTTCACTCAGAACGCGGCCGACGGCGAGAATCTTGGCCTGGAGGGACAGGGGCGCTACCGGCTCGGGACGCGTTGGGAGTTCTCGGGCAGCGCCGCGCTGCTGCGAACCCGCTATCTGGGCGTCAGCGGCGGCTTTGCCGGTTTACTCGCGGCTTACGGCGGCCCCGATATTGACGGCCGCGCGCAGCCGTTTGCACCCGGCTATCAGTTCGCCGCGGCGGTCGAGTATCACCACCCGTCCGGCTGGTTCGCGCGCGTGGACGCAAACGCCGTCGACAGCTTCTACTACTACACCAGCGATCCGCAGACCTCGCGTGCCCATCATTTGGAGAACCTGCGGATCGGCTACCAGCGTGGCGCATGGACGGCGAGCACCTGGGTGCGCAATGTCTTCGCTGCGCGTTACGCTCAGCAGGGATTTTTTTTCGGCCTGGTGCCACCGAATTTCCCGACGCAATCGTTTCTGCAACAGGGTGATCCGCGCCAGGTCGGTATCACCGTCAACTACGATCTGATGCACTCGAAGGAGTAGAAGGATGGAAATCGGCGTCGAAATCAGTCTCTACCCGCTGCATCAACAATACATTCCTCCGATTAAGGATTTCATTGAGCGCCTCAATGCCGACAAGCGCCTGCGCGTGATCACCAACAGCATGAGCACGCAGGTGTTCGGAACGTATGAGGATGTAATGCAGCGACTGCTGCGAGAATTGCGCGTGAGTTTCGAGCACAACGACAAGGCGGTATTCGTGATGAAGGTGCTGGGACCGCTCGCGGCCGCAACTTGATCGGCACATGTCGGAGCTGATCGCGCATGTTTGACATGATCGGTGCGCGATGAACATGATCGAAGCGCTGGTGGCGCAGCTGCTCGCGACCACGCCGCTGGAAGCCGCGGCGGTGGCGCTCGGCCTCATCTACGTAGTGCTGATCGTACGGCGCAACCGTTTAGGGTGGATCGCGGGCGGCTTGAGCTCGGCGATCTACGTGTATCTGGCGGCGCGGGCGCGCCTGCCGATGCAGTCGGCCTTGCAGCTCTACTATGTTCTCATGGCGATATATGGCTGGCGCACCTGGACACGCATGCAGGCTGCAGACAGCGGCCGCATCGAGCGCTGGCCGCTTTACAAGCACGCGTTGATGCTGGTCGCGATCGCGCTGGTGAGTGCCGTCAGCGCGCAGCTGCTAGCGCGCGAGACACACGCGGCCTGGCCCAGGCTCGATTCGCTCACGACTTGGACGAGCCTGTTCGCCACCTGGCTGGTCGCGCGCATGATGCTTGAGAATTGGCTCTACTGGATCGGGGCGGATGCAGTGATGGCGTATCTGTTCGCTGCGCAGGGCTATCCTTTCACTGCCGGGCTCTTCCTGACGTACATGATGATCGCACTCGCGGGATTTTATTCATGGTCGCGCAAGTACCGACTACAGCGCCGCTGACGGAAATTCCGTCGGCGGCGCTGCGGCGCGTGCCGGGACTGGAGGATGGGCGTGCGCCGCTGTCGTGGAGGCGATTCACCTGCGGCACGGTCAATGAAGTCTTTCGCGTCGATACACCTCAGGGCCGCTTCGTTCTGCGTCTCGACGGCGCGCGCTGGCGCCGGCCCGGCGTCGATCGCGCACGCGAGCACGCGCTGCATAGCGCCGCCGCCGCCGCGGGTCTGGCGCCTGCGCTGGTGCATGCGGCGCCCGAAGAGGGCCTTCTGATCATGGAGTACCTCGAGGGCTGCCCCTGGAATCGGGACGATTACGCCAAACCGGAAAACCTCGCGCGCCTCGGCGCGCGTCTGGCGCAGTTGCATGCGCTGGCGCCGCCGCCACTGACGCCGCTCGATCCGCTCGGTACCGCGCTCGCCTACGCCGCGGCGATTCCGGACAGCGCCGAGTTTGACGCGGCGGAGCGCGCGCTGCTCGAGACCGTACTGCGGCGCCTGCAGGACGCGGCAGCGGCGATGGCCGCCAGCGCGTCACCGACCGGTATCATCCATGGCGATCTGGTGCATTCGAATCTGCTCGCAGGCTCGCGGCTGTGGCTCGTGGACTGGGAGTACGCGCAGATCGCCGATCCGGTCATGGATGCGGCCTGTTTGCTGGCGTATTACCCGGCCGCACGGCCGCATGCCGCCGTGCTCCTGGCGGCCACCGGGCTCGAAATGGGCGGAATTGGGCAGCGACTGGCCGCGGGGATGTACGTGTATGAGGCGTTAACCTGGTTGTGGCACCGGGCCCGGGGCGAGCGCGCGTCGCCGCCAGTGTGGGGCACAGGACTGGCGTCCGCACCGGCGCGACGGCAAACTACCGCGCCCTAATCTTGAGGAGTCGTCATGCCGGTAGTGCGAGTAACTGATCGCGAGGGTGTGGAGCACGAGGTTCAAGCCCCCAGTGGCGCGGTATTGATGGAGCCGCTGCGCGACATGGACGACGGCGTTACGGCGATCTGCGGCGGGATGTGCTCCTGCGCGACCTGCCATGTCTATGTGGACCCTGAATGGCTCACGAAGCTGCCTGCGGCAATGTCCGATGAACTCGACATGCTGGCCGACCTGAGCCATCGCCGCGACAACTCGCGTCTGTCCTGTCAGATCTCGCTGAAGGATGAGTATGCCGGTCTCAAGGTTACGATCGCTCCGGAGGAGTGAGGCGTGGCCTTGAATCCCGTGACTGCGCGTAATCGCGTGACTGGGAGCGCAATTCGGTGAATCTGCTGCTGGCGGTGCTGGTGCTCGCAGGCGTCCTCGCTGCCGTACGCATCGTCATGAATCTGCGCCGCGGCCTTGCGCAGACGCACGCTGACTGGGACGCACGCCTGGTACAGGACCTGCGCGCGGCGGGCGGTAATGCCTTTACGCCGTACGAGGTCGATTTCTTTTTTAACATGCCGGATGAGGCCGCTTGCGCCGCGCTGCGGGCCGCGCTCGCGCCAGATGGCTTTGCCGTCAACGTACGGGCGATGAGTGGCGAGGGCGCCAGCGGCTACTCGCTGCACGCTGTGAAGAAGCTGCGCATTTCGGTGCCCGAGATGCAGTCGCACTCACAGCGTTTCCGGGCGCTCGCCGGCCAACACGGCGGTCACTACGATGGCTGGACCACGGATCCATCGCGCAAATGAGCCGCCGCCGTCACAACGGCACGGCCTGCCTGCTTCAGGACTTCTGCTCCGCTTGCCGCTTGACCGCTTCGGCAGCCGCCTGAATAGCTTGCGGATCGCCGAGGTAGCGGCTCGCACGGGGCGTGAGCCTGTCATCGAGTTCGTACAGCAGCGGCACACCGGTCGGGATATTCAGTTCCACGATTGCCTCATCGGAAACGTCATCGAGCATCTTCACCAGCGCACGCAGGCTGTTGCCGTGTGCCACCACCAGCAGGTTGCGGCCGCGCCGCAGCTCTGGCGCAAGTCGTTGCTCCCAGTACGGCAGCACGCGCGCGAGCGTGTCTTTAAGTGACTCAGTGGCCGGTAAATCTTGCGCGGGAACCCCGGCGTAGCGCCGATCAAAGCGCGGGTGGCGCGCGTCTTCGGGCGCCAGTGGCGGCGGCGCGACGTCGTAGCTGCGGCGCCAGATCTTGACCTGGGCCTCGCCATGACGCTGTACGGTCTGCGCCTTATCAAGACCCTGCAGGGCGCCGTAGTGGCGCTCATTCAGGCGCCAGCTGCGCTCGACCGGCAGCCAGAGGAGATCGAGCTCATCGAGCATCAGCCATTGCGTGCGGATCGCGCGCTTGAGTACGGAAGTGAACACGAGCTCGGGCACGAAGCCGGCGCGTGCGAGCTCGCGGCCGGCCTGACGCGCTTCGTCGCAGCCCTGTGCCGACAGATCAACATCGGTCCAGCCAGTGAATAGATTTTCGAGATTCCAGATGCTCTGGCCATGGCGGACCAGCATTAGTTTTCCGGGCACGGCAGACTCCAAACGGACAGGGGCGCTTTATAGCAGACGCGCGAGCACTTCGGGCCGGTGCGCGAGTTCCTCGAGTGCCTCGACACCGGCGCCAAGTGCAGCCAAGTCCGGCGCACCTGTGCTTTGGAGATCGCGCAGCAGAGCATGCCAGCGTTGCAGTTCGCCTGGCGGCGTGCCAGTGCGTGCAGTTGCCCGCGCCCGCAAGCGCAGTGCGGCCGCGGTCAGCCGCCGGTGCGCCGCCAGACTGGCGCGTAGCAATCGTGCGCGCGCCGCGCTTTGCCAACCACTGCTGACCGGCAGTCGATCGATGGCCGCATGCAGCCAATCGAGACCGAGCCTCGCGCCAAGGTCGAAATGACACATTGCGACCGCGCGGCAGCGCGTCGGGACTAAACCTGCGAGTTCGCCGAGATCGAGCGCTACGCGCATGGCCGGCAGAATCGCGAGACGTTCCGCCAGCGCTGGCGGCAGTCCGGCCGCGAGTTCGGCGTCGCGCGCTTGAACATAACGTTCGCGGTCCTCGCCTTTCAGAGCCCCAGGCAGCACATGTGTCAGCTCATGCAGTACCGGCCGCAGTTTGGCGACTGCCGCACCGACATCGGCGTAGTCGCGCCGTCTGGAAAGCAGCCAAGCGCACAGCTCGCCCACATAGGTGCGGCACTGCAGCATGGCCCGGTACTGGTCCCGCGCCTCGACGCGACCGTCCTGGCCCTCGAGCAGCGACCATAGGGCGCGCAGTTCGCTGCTGTCGCGCACGATGGTGTAGGCGCGTGCCACCTCGCCCGCGTCGGCCGCGCTCTCACCCATCATCTGCATGAGAAAATCAGGACCGATACGGTGCACAACGCTATTGGTGGTGGCGGTGGCGATGATTTGAGCGCGCAGCCGATGGCGTTCGATACGCCGCGGGAACCGCCGGCGCAGCCGCTCGGGAAAATAGCGCTGCAGCTCCGCGGCAAGGTAGGGATCGGTGGCTACGGCAGAATCGATCAATGCGCGGTCGAGCGCGATCTTGCCATATGCGATCAGCAGCGCGAGCTCGGGACGGGTCAGGCCACGGCCCTGTCGGCGCCGCTCTTCGATCTCATCGTCGGTTGGCAGAAACTCGACGCTGCGATCGAGCTCGGCATGGCGTTCGAGCCAGTGAATTAACTGCCGATGAGCCGACAGCTCCTGTGGCGCGCGATATTCGAGCAGGCTGATCGCCTGCGATTGCAGGTAGTTGTTGCGCACGACCAGAGTGGCAACCTCATCGCTGAGCGAGGCCAGGAGTCGATTGCGCCGCGCGCGCGGCAGCGCGGCGCCGCGCTCGGGCGCCTCGAACAGAATCTTGAGATTGACCTCGATGTCAGAGGTATTCACGCCGGCCGAGTTGTCGATAAAGTCGGCATTGACGCGGCCGCCGGCGAGCGCATATTCGATGCGACCGCGCTGCGACAGCCCAAGGTTTCCGCCTTCGCCGACGACGCGCGCGCGCAGTTGTCTGCCATCGACGCGCACGCTGTCGTTATCGCGGTCCCCGATATCACCGTGACGCTCGCTGGTGGCTTTTACGTAGGTGCCGATGCCGCCATTCCAGAGTAGATCCACCGGCATGCAAAGGATGGCGCGAATGACATCGATCGGACTCGCCTGGCGCTGCGGCAGAGCGAGCATGCGCTGCGCCTGCGGCGCGAGCGCGATGCTCTTGACGTTGCGGCCATAGACGCCGCCGCCGGCGGAGATCAATCTGCGGTCATAGTCGAGCCAACTCGAGCGCGGCAGATGAAACAGACGCCGGCGTTCGCGATAGCTGCGCAGTGCTACAGGCGCCGGATCGAGAAAGATGTGGCGGTGATCGAAGGCCGCAAGCAGGCGGATATGGCGCGACTGCAGCATGCCATTGCCGAACACGTCACCGGACATGTCGCCGATACCGGCCACCGTGAAGTCTGCGCGCTGGATGTCGCGTCCGAACTCGCGAAAGTGGCGTTTGACGCACTCCCACGCGCCGCGCGCGGTGATCCCGAGTTTCTTATGGTCATAGCCGTCCGAACCCCCCGAGGCAAAGGCATCGCCGAGCCAGAAGCCATAGTCGGCGGCGATGGCATTGGCGAGATCGGAGAAGCTAGCGGTGCCTTTATCCGCGGCGACCACCAGATACGGGTCATCGCCGTCCAGGCGCGTGACGGCGGCGGGCGGCACCACCTTGTTCGCGACGATATTATCGGTGACGTCGAGCAGACAGCGGATGAAGATCTGGTAGACCGCAGCCACCTCGCGCTCCTGCGTTTCGCGTGAGGCATCCGCCCGCAACCGCCGCGCAACGAAGCCGCCCTTGGCTCCAACCGGAACGATGAGCGTGTTCTTGACGTTCTGAGCCTTCATGAGCCCCAGAATTTCGGTGCGGAAATCCTCGGGGCGCTCCGACCAGCGGATGCCGCCGCGCGCGATCGGGCCCTTGCGCAGGTGTGTGCCCTCGACGCGTGGGCTGTGCACGAAGATCTCGAAGGCCGGTTTCGGGTTGGGCATACCGGGAATTGCGCGCGGGTCGAGCTTGAGCGCAAGCGCGGCAGGCCCGACGCCGGCGGCGTCGACGCGGAAGAAATTCGTGCGCAGCACCGAGCGAACGACCGCCAGAAAGGCGCGCAGGATGCGATCATCGTCCGGCCGGCGCACAGCTTCGAGGGTGCGCCGTATGCGGGTCTCGATCGCGGCTGCGGCCGCCGTGCGGACCGGTGGGCGCGCCCGTCCAGTCGGGGCCAGACGGCGCTCGAACAATTGCCAGAATCCGCGCGCGAGCTGCGGATGGTTCGCGAGCACGCGCTCCATGTAACTTTGGCTGAACGGTATGCCCGTTTGCAGCAGATAGCGGCAGCAGGCGCGCAACACGCTCACCTCGCGCGCAGCGAGGCCCGCGGCAATCACCAGGCGGTTGAAGCCGTCGTCATCGATGTCGCCGGCGCGTACGGCGCGAAGCGCCGCGATGATCCGCGGCCCCGCGGCCGCCACATCGATCGGCACGGCGCTCTCGTGCTCGAACTCGAAATCCTGTACCCAGGCGGTCGCGACCGGCGGCGCAAGCTCATAAGGACGCTCGGCAATCAGGCGCAGGCCGAAGTGCTCGAACGTCGGCAGCAGCTCGGAGATCGACAGCGGCGGGGCGGTGCGCACGATGCGCAGATGCACGCGCGGGCGCAGCTGCGCCGGCGGGCGGTAAAGACGCATGCACATCCGTTCGGGCTCGGCCCCCGCCGCTTCCAGATCGAGGATGTCGGCCACCGCCACCTCCGCGGCGACATCCTGGCGGTATGAGGCCGGAAATGCCGTGCCGTAGCGGCGCTCGAGCTCGAGCGCGCGCGCGGCGGCAAAGCGCGCGAGCAGCGCGGCACGCAGCCGGTCGCGCCACTGCATCAGCACCGCGGCAATCTGCCGCTCGAGCTCTGACTCGGTGCTGCCCGGCCGCCGCTGCCGATCGCTGCGCACCACCAGGTGCAGCTGCGCCAGCGGCGCATCGCCGATCGCCAGACTGGAGTCGAGCTGCGTGCCTCGCAGCCGCTCGTTGATCAGCGCCTCCACGCGCGCGCGCGTACCGCTGTCGCAGCGCTCGCGGGGCAGGTAGATGAGACATGACCAGAATCGTCGGAATTCGTCGCGTCGCAGGATGACGCGCACGCGCGCACGTTCCTGCAACAGCAATACTGCGCGCGCGCAGCGGACCAGATCGGCGACTCCGGCCTGCAGCAGCTCATCGCGCGGCAGGGTCTCGAGAATGCGCGCCAATCGCTTGCCATCGTGACTGCCGGGCGCGCATGGGAACGCGGCGATGACGTGTGCGAACTTGTAGCGCAGCCACGGCACCGCGTGCACATCAGCGCTGTAGGCACTCCAGGTCCATAGCCCCAGGATGCGCGTCTCACCGACGACGCGGCCCTGTCGGTCATAGCGCTTGACACCGATATAGTCGAGGTAGCCCGCTCGGTGCACGGTCGAGCGGCGGTCGGCTTTGGTGATGATCAGGACGTCCGGCGAGCGCAGCGCCTGGCGGATGTGTCCGGGCGCAACGGCTGCGGCCGCCGCGCCGGCTGTCGTGGTTGGCAGCGCGTCGCGGCTGTGCCGGCGCAGGATGCCGAGCTCGGTGCGGGCGAGCGGCACCAATCTCGGCCGATTGCCGCGGCGCTCGAGGCGGCTCGCGCGAATTCCCAGAAAAGTGAAGTGGTCGCCGGCCATGTAGTGCAACAGCGCGCGGCTCTCATCGACGACTTCCGGCGTCAGCGGCGGGGGATGGTCCTTGAGCTCGCGTGCGAGCTGCAGCGTCCTGCGGCGCATGGCTTGCCAGTCGTCGCAGGCGCGGCGCACATCGGCGAGGTGCACGCGCAGCTCGCGACCCACACGGGCGCATTCGCCGGCGCTTTCGAGGCGGTCGATGCGCAGGTACTGCCATGATTCGGCGACGCTACCGGCCCGATCGACGGCAGCTGCGCTTGTCAGGGCCCGTAGCAGTCCGCGCGCGTCACGCCGAGCGTGCACCACCGGGTGAATGACCAGCTGTACGCTCAGGCCCGATTGCGCCAGCGCCAGCGCCAGCGTATCGACGAGGAACGACATGTCCTCGGTGATCAGCTCCACGATGCTGTAAGCCTCGTGGGCGGCATCGTTGAACACCCGCAGCAGCGTCTGGCCGCGGCGGCGGCGGCGCCCGAACTGCAGCTGCCGGGCGCAGGCTGCTGTCAGTGAAGCGGTGTCGAGCGCATGCCACTCCTCGCTCGCGAGCGAATGACGCCAGGCGCGCAGCAAGGCAGCCGGCAGCGGTGGCAGCGCGGAGCGCGTCTGCCGACCGCGCGCGTTCACTCGACGCGCTCGAGATCGGCGATGATGGCGCCGAGAAAACGCACCGCCTCGCCGCCGGTCACCACGCGATGATCGAAGGTCAGGGACAGCGGCATGCGTCGATGCACTTCCACGCGTCCTTCGACCGCGATGACGTCGGGCCGCACGCGGCCGGTACCTAGAATGGCGACCGCCGGCGGCACGACTACCGGCGAGGCGTACCGGCCGGCCATCATGCCGAAATTCGATAGCATGAAGGTGAAGTTGCGCAGCTCCTCGCTCTTGATCGTGCGCTCACGCGCCTCGCGCTTGAGGCGCTCGAGCTCGTGCCGCAGCTCGTCACCGGAGCGGCGGCCGACGTCGCGGATAACGGGCACGAGCAGCCCGTCCGCGGTATCGACGGCGATGCCGACATCGACGTGGTCGAATAGCCGGCGGCTCTGCGATTCGGCGTCATACCAAGCGTTGAGACCCGGTTCCGCATGGCAGCCGGCCGCAATGGCGCGCAACACGCGTGCCGTGTAGTCGCTGCGCTCGCGCCACAGATGCAGGTCGGCGTCGTCGACCACGGTGCATTCCATGACACTGTCGCGCGAGACTTCCATGCTGTGCGCCATCGCCCGCCGCAGGCTGCGCAGCACTTCGAGCTCGCCGTCTTCGAGGGCGGCGCGCGGCGCAGGCGCGGGGGAGGGGCGCAGCTTGCTGGGCGCGGCGAAACGGCCGGCTATCGGCAGGCCCGCGGCCATGACGTCCTCGAGTGTGATGAGTCCGTCGCGGCCATTGCCACGGAGGGCCGTGAGATCGACGCCGAGGCTGCGCGCCAGCGCGCGCGCCGCCGGCACCGCACGGATGCGCGGCGCACCCGCGCCCAGCGGTGCTTCCTTGGTCGCCTGCGCGGCATAGTCGAGCTCTTCGGCGGCCGGCATTTGCCCAACCACAGTGCCCGAGTCGGCCGGTGCCGAGCGCGCCTGCGCTGGCGCAGCGGATTCAGCCGCACCATCTGCGGAAAATTCAATGAGCGGCGCGCCTGTTTCGACCCGTTCGCCGGGCTGCGCGTGGATGGCCACGATCACGCCGCTGTAGGGCGAGGGCACTTCCACCACGGCCTTGGCTGTTTCGACCGACAGGAGCGGCTGATCGACGTCGACGTGATCGCCGAGCGCGACATGCCAGCGCAAGACTTCGGCTTCCGAAAGACCTTCGCCCAGGTCAGGCAAGTTGAAAATGGTCATGGGCTCGACTCACTCGCTGAAGCTGGCGCGTACCGCGGCGACGATACGCGCCGCGCTGGGGATGTACCGTACTCGAGCCGATACAGCGGCATGATCGTGTCATAGCCGGTGACGCGTCGAATTGGCGCCTGCAGATCGTACAGCGCCTGCTCGGCGACCGTCGCCGCAATCTCGGCGCCGACGCCGCAATTTCTGGCGGCCTCGTGCACGATGACCAGACGGCCCGTCTTGGTCACAGATTCGAGAATCGTGGTGAAATCGATCGGCGCCAGGCTCGCGACATCAATGACTTCGCAGTGGATGCCTTCGGCGGCGAGCTGCTCGGCGGCTTTGAGCGTCTCGACCGTCATCGCGCCCAGGTCACGAGCGTGACATCACCGCCCTCGCGCAACCGAAAACACAGCTCGAGCGGCAACGCAACACCGTCGTCAGCCACGTGCTGCTTCGCCAGACGATAGAGACGCACGGGCTCCAAAAAAATGACCGGATCCGGCTCGCGGATCGCCGCCAGGAGCAATCCGTAGGCGCGCGCCGGCGAGGAGGGACAGACGACGCGCAAACCCGCGTGATGGCAAAACAGCGCCTCCAGACTCTCGGAGTGGTGTTCGGGAGCATGAATGCCGCCGCCGTGGGGCATGCGCAATACCAATGAACAGGACAGCCGGCCGCGCGTGCGGTTGCGCAGGCGCGCCATGTGGCTACAGATCTGGTCGAGCGCCGGATAGACGAAGCCCATGAACTGAATTTCCGCGACCGGCTTCAAACCCTGCGCCGCCAGACCGACGGCGGCGCCGGCAATCAAGCCTTCGGCGAGCGGCGTATCCTGCACGCGCTCGGCGCCAAAACGGTGCTGCAAGCCGGCGGTGGCGCGGAATACGCCGCCGTTTACGCCGACGTCTTCGCCGAGCACTACCACTGCGGGGTCGTGGCTCATCTCCCAGGCGTGCGCCATATTGATGGCTTCGACCATCGTCAGCTTCGGCATCCGGCCGCCACCCTTCTCAAGAATTGATCAATGGCCGTGCGCCTGCCAGCGGCGCGCTTCGTCGCGCTGTGCCGCCAGCGATTGCGGCATGCGGGCATAGACGTAGTCGAACATGGCATCGGTGCCGGCGCGGGGCGTGGCCATATATTTTGCAACCGCCGCATCGATTTCCTCGAAGCATTGGGCTTTGAGCGCATCTTCCGACGCCGCATCCCAGCAGCCGCGCGCTTCGAGCAATGCCCGCGTGCGCACCAGCGGTTCGAGCTGCCGCGCCTGCTCGACCTCGGCGCCGCTGCGGTAGCGGGTGGCGTCGTCCGAGGTGGTGTGGTCGCTCAGGCGGTAGGTCAGCGCTTCGATGACCGTTGGGCCGCCGCCGTCGCGTGCGCGCTCGAGTGCCTCGCTGACGGTCTCGTACACGGCGATGATGTCATTGCCGTCGACCTGGATGCCGGGGATTCCCGCGGCGATCGCTTTTTGTGCCAGCGTCTGGGCTGCGGTCTGCACCTCCACCGGCACGGAAATGGCCCAGCGATTATTGACGATCACGCACACCAGCGGCAGGGCACGTGCGCCGGCGAAATTGATCGCTTCGTAGAACGCGCCCTGCGAGGTGCCGCCGTCGCCGATAAAGCTCAGCGCGCAGCGGCGCTGCCGGCGCAGCTTGAATGCCAACGCGCAGCCGGCCGCGTGCGGCATCTGCGACCCGATCGGTACGCAAAAAGGGAAATCCTCGGGGGTGCGCCGGTACAGCGTGCCACGCTCATCACCGCCCCAGTACAGCAGGATGTCGCTCATGTCGACGCCGCGCCAGAGCTTCGGGCCGATCTCGCGGTATACGGTAAACAGCACATCCTCCGCATGCATCGCGGCACCCACCGCGACATGGGTGGCCTCATGTCCGAGACAGGAAGGGTAGGTGCCGAGCCGGCCGGTGCGCTGCAGATTGACGGCCTTGGCATCGAAGGCTCGCACTCGCACCATCATGCGGTACATCCGCAGCAGCAGCTGCGAATCGACGGCAAAATCCGGCAGCGGACCGGTCGGCGTACCCTCCGGGCTCAAGCGCTGCAGATAGGGGATTTCGAAGTTTGCGACGACCCTGCCGGACACCATGCGCGAATCGTAACATTACTGCAGCGAAGGAGTTTCGTCCGTGGCGATGGCGCCCGGTCCGTGCGCCTCCCCCTTTGAATTAGTGCGCAGCGCCGCCGGGCGTCCGGAAGGGCGGCTTGGCGAGCCACACCAGCGGCATCAGTGCCCAGAAAATAAATCCGAAGGCGCGGAACAGATCATTCGCGGCCAGCGTGCGCGCCTGGGCGACAATGAGCTGGCCAACTTGCGCGAAGGCGTCGAGGCCGACGATACCGTAGCCGCGCAGCTGCTCGGCGTAGGCGCTCCAGTTCGCGCCTTGAATATGTTCGCTGAGGATTGCGCCGTGAAAAGTCGTGCGCGTGCTCCAGAGCCAGACGCAGACCGCGGTGGAAATGCTGCCGGAAATCGTGCGCATGAAGTTCGAGAGGCCGGAGGCCGACGCGATGTGATCGGCATTGATGCCCGAGAACAGGATCTGATTGAGCGGCAAGAAGAAAAAAGCGACGCCCAGCCCCTGCCAGAAGCGCGGCCCGACCAGCTGCCAAAAGCCCGCCTGTTCGTTGAGACTGCCCATCCAATGCATCGAAAATCCGAAGGTCAAGAACGCCAGGGTCGCCGCGACGCGCAGGTTCATCTTGTTGAGGTAGCTGCCGATGATCGGCATCAGCACGAGCCCGATGATACCCACCGGCGCGGTTGCCAGGCCGGCCCAAGTCGCCGTGTAGCCGAGCGTGGTCTGCAGCCACAGGGGAAAGATCACGGTCGAGCCAAAAAAGCCGAAATATCCCAAGCTCAGAGCGATCACGCCGACGCGGAAGTTGCGGTCGCGGAACAGTGCCAGATCGACCACGGGGTGCTCCTCCGTGAGCTCCCAGGCGACCAGCAATGTAATGCAGACCACGGCGATGACGGCCGCTGCGACGATGAGCGGGGAATTAAACCAGTCCTTTTCATTGCCGTTGTCGAGCATGAATTGCAACGCGCCGACACCGACGACCAGCAAACCTAAGCCGAGCGCATCGATCGGAATATGCACACGCTTGGAATCGCGCTTGCGCAAGATACCCCAGATCGACAGGGCGGCGATCGCACCGATCGGCACGTTGATATAGAAGATCCACGGCCAGGAAAAATTATCGGTAATCCAGCCGCCGAGTATGGGTCCGAAGATTGGTGCAACGATCACCACCATCGCCCACATACCCATCGCGAAGCCGCGTCTCTCGGGAGGATAGTTCCGCAGCAGCAGCGCCTGTGCCATCGGAATCATCGGGCCGGAGACCGCGCCTTGCATCAGGCGACCGAACACCAGCGCCGCCATGCTCGGTGCCAGCCCGCAGATGGCGGAGAAGAAGACAAACAATCCAATGCAGGTGACGAAGGTCCTGACCTCGCCAAAGCGCCGCCCGAGCCAGCCAGTCAGCGGCTGCATGATGGCGGCGGCGAGCGAGTAGGAACTGATCGCCCAGGTGCCCTGGTTCGGACTGACGCCGAGCGAGCCGGAAATCGCGGGCACGGATACGTTGACGATCGTCAGGTCCAGGATCTCCATGAACGTCGCCATTCCGATCGCGAGCGTCACCAGGGCCAACGGCGCGCCGTGTAATGGTGACGGAGCGCTGCTGTTCGGGTTTCCTGCCGCCACGCGCGCTCCTCGAATGCCTCAGCGGCGCTCGAGACTGACGCGGATGATGGTGTCGGCTTGGGCCTGTGCGGCGGCCAGATCGCCGGCGTAGACGCCGGTGTCGCTCACTGCGCTGGACGCGGGCGAAGTGGCCAGCACCGTGCCCGATTGATCGCGCGTATCGACGTCGACATCCGCCGACAGGCCGATGCGCAGCGGATGGCGCGCGAGCTCCTGGGGATCGAGTTCGATGCGCACGGGCACGCGCTGGATCACCTTGATCCAGTTGCCGGAGGCGTTCTGCGCCGGCAGCAGCGCGAAGGCCGCACCCGTGCCGGGCGACATGCCGGCAATATGCCCATGAAACAGCACCCCACCGCCGTAGAGATCGCTGCTGACCGCGGCCGGCTGACCGATGCGCAGGTGACGCAACTGCCCTTCCTTGAAGTTCGCGTCGATCCAGAGATTCCCGAGCGGAATGACGCTCATCAGTGCCAGGCCGGGGGTGACGCGCTGTCCCAGCTGCACGGTGCGCAGCGCCACATAGCCGGTCACCGGCGCCACGACCGTGGCGCGGCGCGCGGCGACGGCGGCCTGCACGTAGGCCGCACGCGCCTGCAGCACCGTCGGGTGCTGCGCGATGTCGCCTACGTCGGCCACCGCATGCGCGGCGGCGGCCTGGCGCTCGGCCGCGATCAGCAAAGCACGCGCCACCTCGACCGCATTTTGCGCGTGCTTAAGCTCTTCCGGCGCGATTGCCTGTTGGGCCAGCAATGGCGCGCGCCGATCGAGATCGGCTTGTGCCAATTGCAGCTCGAATCGGCGGCTATCGACGGCGGCGTCGTACTGCGTTGCAGTTGCCGTCTGCTCGCGAATCTGCCGCACCGTCTGCGCGAGCGCCGCCGACGCTTGATCGAGAGCGACCGTCAGATCCGTCGGGTCCAGACGCACCAACGGCTGACCCGCCTGCACCAGCTGGGTATTGTCCGCCATGACCGCCAGCACGGTGCCCGCGACCTGCGCGGAGATATTCACCTGGTTCCCGCCTACGTAGGCATCATCGGTGGTTTCTCGCCTGGACAGCACCAGGTACCAGTAAAGCAGCCAGCTGGTGGCTGCCAGTGCGAACACCACGGCGATGATGGTCAGGGCTCGGCGCCGTTTGTCGTTGCCGCCTGGCGGGCTCTTCTGGTCGGGGACGGGATCGTCCATATTCAGTTTCCCTCCGCGCGCACATAGCCACCGCCGAGCGCGCGAATCAGGCCGAGATCGGCATCGAGCGCCGCGGAATCGAGCTGCAGCAGCACGTCGCGCGCCTGCAGCCATTGTGCCTGCGCGAGCAGCTGCGGCCGCGGGTCGGTCAGTCCCTGGCGCACCCGCGCTGCAGCCTGTTCCTGCTGCTGCGCCGTCAACCGGACTTGCTCGAGCCGCAGCGGGCGCCGGCCCGCATAACCGGTTCGGGTCAACGCCTGCGCCCCAACCTCCTGGGCCGCCGTGACGACCGTGGCATCGTAGGTCGCGATGGCCACTTGCAGCTGCGCCTGGCTGCCTTGGTAGGCCGCGCGCAGCCGACCGGCGTCGAAAATCGGCAGGTGTACCGCAGCGGTGGCCTGTGGCACGGCGCTGCCGGCCTCAAGCAGTCGTGCGTAGTCGATACTCGACAAACCCAGCAGGGCTTGCACGGAGATATCGGGCATGAAGCCAGCGCGCGCGGCATCCGCGCCGCGTGCCGCCGCCTCGACGCGCCAGCGGCTGGCTTCGATGTCCGCCCGGCGGGCGATCAGATCCAACGACACGTCCGCCGGCAATTGCGCTTGCAGCGCCGGCAGCGGCCGCGGCGTGAGAGCCGGCAGTTCTTCGGGGCGGATCGCAAGCAATGCCGCCAGCACGATGATGCGCATGCGTGCGGAGGTCTCCAGACCGAGAGCCTGCTCGCGCGCCGCAGCCAAATCGCCATCGACCTGTTCGAGTTCTTCCGCGCGTGCCAACTCGGCGCGAACGCGAGCGTCTGCAATCGCCCGCCGGGCTTCGATCGTGGCGACGGTTTCCTGCGCGAGCTGCAGCCGCCCTCGATCGGCCTGCCAGCCGAAATAGCTCTGGGCAATCGAACCGGCGAGCGCGAGTGCCGCCGCGTCGTGGTCAGCTTGGGCGGCGCGGACCTGGTTGAGCGCCGCGGTGATATGGGCGCGCTCCTTGCCCCACCAGTCGAAGGTGTAGCTGAACTGCAGCCCGAGATCCGCCTGGCTATACCAGCTGAACCCCAGGATTCTTGGCGAAAATAGTCCGTTGTCGCTCAGGCGCTGGCGGCTGGCGTCGGCGCTCGAGTCGACCCGCACACCGGCGACCGCCGCCGCGCTGCGTACCGAGGCGGTGGCGGCCTGCAAGCGCGCCTGTGCGGCCGCCAACGTCGGCGAATCGGCCAGTGCACGTTCAATCAGCTCGTCGAGCGTGGGATCATCGTAGCCGCGCCACCAGGCGCGCGCCGGCCACGCGCCCCCGCCGGCGGGCTCGGTTCCCGGCAGGGACGACAGCGGCGCCTGGGTGCGCAAGTGAGGCGGCGCTGCACGCGGCGGTACGGCAACACAACCGGCGAGCAACCACAATGATGCCGCCAGCGCACCCGCGCACTTCATATGTCCGGCGCCTGGGCTTGCGCGAGCCGGTCCACCTGGACGCAGACATTCTTGAGCTGCTGCAGCAGGCGCGCGCGCTCTTCGGGCCGAAGATCCGCAAACAAAGACCGCACGCGCGTCACCGCGTGCGGCAGGTACTCCTGCACCAAGGCAACGCCCGCGGGCGTCATGCGCAGGACCATGCGCCGGCGATCGGCATCGCTCGCAATGCGCGTGATCAGCCCGCGTTCGAGCAGCGCATCGGCCACGCGCGTCATGTTTGCGGGGCTTTGGCCCATGGAGATGCACAGATCGCCGGGATGCGCGACGCCGTCGGGTTGCGAATACAGCGCCATCAAGGTGCTCAAGTCCGTGTCGTTCAGACCATGGCGGCGCAGCGATTGCTCGACCAGACTCGAGAGCTCCCGGCCCAGCAGCACCAGTACGCGAAACAGCGTCGCCTCGGTGATTGGCAGCTCCTCGAAACGGGCGGCGACCCGCTGGATGCCGCGCTCGATCTCCGTGACGCAGTTGAAGAACGGAGATTCAGGCGGGTCTACGGGAGCGGTCATGGCAGTACTTTATCAGTGAAATGTTTCCCTTAGAAACATTTTATTCAGAAAACAACTACGTTTGTCGATGCGGTCGCGCCAAATATTCTTCGCTCTGCATCTCGGTCAGGCGGCTGGCTGCGCGCCGAAATTCAAACTGCAGCCGCTCGCCGCGGTACAGCGCCGCGGGCGCCGCGGCGGCCGAGAGCACGAGCTTGGTGCCCTGATCGTAGAATTCATCCACCAGCGCGATGAAGCGGCGCGCGGCATCGTCTTGCGCCGGCGCCGCAAACACCGGCACGTTCGCGAGCAGCACTGTGCCAAAATCGCCGGCGATCTCCGCGTAGTCATCCGGACTGCGCGGCCCGTCGCACAGCACTTCAAAGCCGAACCACACGACGTCGTGACCGCGGCGGACGGTGCGCAGTGCGCGCCCGCGCACGCGCAGCGTCGCCTCTGCCTCGCCCGGCTCGCCCGCCAGCCGGTCGAAAAGCTCGGCCAATTGCGCGGCCGTCGCCGGGTCGGTGCTGTCGAGATAGATGGGCCGGCGACGCAGCTGGCGCAGGCGATAGTCCATGCCTCCGTCGACCGGTAACACATCCAGTTGCTGCTCGAGCAGCTCGATTGCCGGCAGGAAGCGCGCCCGCTGCAAGCCGTCGCGGTACAGCTCGCGCGGCGGCACGTTCGATGTGATCACGAGCGTTACTCCATGCTGCAACAACTGCTCGAACAGCGTGCCCAGAATCATGGCGTCGGCCACGTCGGTCACATAGAGCTCATCGAAGCACAGTACTCGCACCTGCGCGGCCAACCGCCGCGCCAGCGAGGCCAGCGGTGCCTGATGCCGGTGCAACTGCTGCAGCGTCGCATGCACATCGCGCATGAAGTGGTGGAAGTGGCTGCGGCGGCGCTCGTGGATGGGCAGGCTTTCGTAGAACAGATCCATCAGCCAGGTCTTGCCGCGGCCCACGCCGCCCCACAGGTATACGCCGCGGTGGCCGGGCGCGCGTGCGCCGAAGCGCCGGCGCAGACGCCGCCAGAATCTGCTGCCCCCTGTGGCATCGGCCAACAGCGCGGCGCGCAGCAGGTCGAGACGCTCGACGGCAGCCTGCTGTGCAATATCGGGTAGGAAGCCGCGTGCGGCGACCTCGTTGCTGTAGCGCTGGCGCAGATTCACGCTAGAAATTCGTATAGTTCGGACCCGCGCCGCCTTCGGGCGTGTGCCAGGTGATGATCTCGTACGGATCCTTGATGTCGCAGGCCTTGCAGTGTACGCAGTTGGCGGCATTGATCTGCAGCCGCCGGCCACCGGGCGCATCGATCATCTCGTACACGGCGGCGGGGCAGAAGCGGGTGCAGGGATTGCCGTATTCCTGCGTGCAGCGCTGTACGCAAATATCCGGGTCGGCGATGCGAAGGTGCACGGGTTGATCTTCATCGTGCGAGAGAGCGGCCAGATACACGGCGGCACTGCGGTCGCGCGGCGGCAAGTTGCGCTCGCGCCAGGCGCGCCCGGGGGTGGCGGTCGCGGCCAGCGTCGACAGCGGATGCGCGGCACGGTGTGCCAACGTCCACGGTGTGCGCCCGCGTGCGAGGGTCTCGAGCAAACCGTTTGCGAGGCCGAACCAAAGACCGTACTTGAAGCCGGGCTTGATGTTGCGCACTGCGCGCAGCTCCTGCGCAGCCGCTGAACGGCGCCAGACGGCGTCAAAGCCTGCGATGGTATTGCTGGCCGCGATGTGCTCGGCTGCCAGCATGCCGCTGCGCATCGCCTGATGAATGCCTTTCAGGCGCGCGACGTTCAGGGTGCCGCCCGCGTCCCCGAGCAATGCGGCCCCCGGCATTTCGAGCTTCGGCAACGCCTGCCAGCCGCCGGCGACAATTGCCCGTGCACCATAGACCTCGGGCTCGCCGCCTTGCAGCAGCGCGGCAATCTTCGGGTGGTGCTTGAATTGCTGGAACGCTTCGAAGGGCTCGAAGCGGGGGTCGCGATAGTCGAGTCCGGTGACAAAGCCGATGTACAGCCGGTCTCCGGGCAGGTGATAGATGAAGCCGCCGCCGTAGGTACGCGTGTCGAGCGGCCAACCCACGCTGTGCTGTACCAGACCGGCCTGGCTGCGACCGGCAGGAACCTGCCACAGTTCCTTGAAACCCAGCGCGTAGCTCTGCGGCGAGCCCGCGGCCTGCAGACCGAAGTGCCCAATCAGCTCTTTGGCCAGACTTCCGCGGCAGCCTTCGGCGATCAACGTGATCGGCGCACGCAGCTCGGCGCCGAGGCTGAAATTGGGACCCTCGCTGCCGTCGCGGCGGCGGCCGAAGTCGCCGAGCAGTACGCCCCCGACCGCCCCATCGGCCGTATACAGCGGGGCGCTGGCGGCATAGCCGCAAAATACATCGATGCCGAGCGCCTCGGCGCGACCGGCGAGCAGGGACAGCAGTTGACCCAGCGAGATGATGAAGTTGCCGCGATTGCGCTGTGGTGGCGGAGTCGGCAGCTGCCAGGCGCGCGTGCGCGTCAGCCACATAAATTCGTCGCGCTCGACGGCAACGCAGATCGCCGGTGGCGAGGCGCGCCAGTCGGGCTCCAGTTCATCGAGTGCCGCGGGCGCGAATACGGCGCCGGAGACCGCATGCGCACCGACACCGGCGCCCTTTTCAATCACACAGACACGCAGTTGCGGCCGCAATTGACGTAAGCGGATCGCGCAGGCGAGGCCCGCGGGGCCGGCGCCGACGATCAGCACATCATATGTCATGACATCGCGCGTCATCACTGTGCACCCGTATCCGAACCCGTCCCCACAGCCGTATCCGCCGACTCGGCCGCATCGGCAAGGTCGGCTTCGCCGAGCGCCGCGAGCAGCTGCGCGCGCGCCAGGTCTCGCAGCGCTGCGGCTGTACCGCCGGCGGCGCTCGGCGGCGCGAGCGCCGGCAATATCTCGACCCCGATCTCGCCCGGGTGCGGTTGCAGCGAGCCGGGCGGCAGCCGTGCGCGGGCGCCGTGAATCGCAATCGGCACCACCGGCAGTTGTGACTTGACGGCGGCGGCGAATGCGCCGATGTGAAAACGCAGCAGCCCCGGCGGGGCGGGGCTGAAGGTGCCCTCGGGAAAGAACACTAGGGCCTGTCCCCGCGCGGCACTGCGCAACAGGCGCCGGGCATCGACGGCGCTGCGGCTGCGCAGATGGCGTTCGACGAAATGCGCGCCAAGCCGCTTGAGTAGCATGCCGGCGAGCGGCACGGTCGCCATTTCACGCTTGATCACAAAAGAAAAATGCGGCGGCAGCGCGGCAGCCAGAACCACGCCGTCGATGAAGCTGCTGTGGTTGGCGACCACGATACAGGGGTGCGGCAGTGTCAGAAGGCCGGCACAGCGGATTCTCATTCCCGTCAATCGCAACACCGTCCGCGCGAGCGCGCGCCCCAGCGAGCGGCGCCAAGCCAGCGCAGGCAATAGCCACAGCACCAGGATGCCGGCGACCCCCAACAGCAGAAACAAGGTCCAGGCGTAGACGGCGTAGAGCCACCCAAGGAGGGTGATCGGCGCCGGGGCCGCTGCTGTGGGTGAGGATATCTGCCGCATTCGAGGGGATTGTGTGTGACCCAGTTCTCTTTATGTTAACGGTCCCATCACGTTGTGAGGATCATCACATCGTCGTTCGCCGCAGCCTCAGCATACTGGCGCATGAGGATAGACGGGCACTCTCAAAGGCACTCGCGTTGACTAGACAGGCTACAGCAATCGTGGAGTCCACCGGCATCGATGCCACTGATCCGCTCATCGGTCGATTTCTCGACGCGGTATGGATGGAGCGGGGGCTGTCATCGAACACGCTGGCGGCGTATCGCGCTGACCTCGCGGCGCTCGGACGCTGGCTGGCCGAACGGCAGATCGCGCTGCCGCATACCGCTCGGCACGACTTGCAGGGATTCATCGCCGCGCGCGTCGAAGGCGGAGCACGGCCGCGCTCGACTGCACGCCAACTCTCGTCTTATCGCCGCTTCTTTCGCTACCTCGTGCGCGAAGGGCTCATTCGCGAAGACCCGACGGCGCAGATCGCCATGCCGAAGATTGGCCGGTCGCTGCCGCGCTCGTTGACCGAGAGCGAAGTCGAGGCCCTGCTCGCCGCGCCGGTGGTGGCCGATCCGCTGGGGTGCCGCGATCGCGCGATGCTCGAGCTGCTGTATGCCACGGGCTTGCGCGTCTCGGAGCTGGTTAACCTCAAGATGGCGCAGGTCAATCTTGTCCAAGGCGTCACGCGCGTGCTGGGCAAGGGAAACCGCGAGCGCCTGATTCCCCTGGGCGAGGAGGCCGTCCGCTGGCTCAAGGCATTCGCGGCCGGCGCGCGCACGGAAATTCTGCTCGACCGGACCACCGACTATTTATTCCCGACGCGGCGCGGCGACCGCATGACGCGCCAGGCCTTCTGGCACATCATCAAACGCTATGCGCGCAAGTCCGGGGTCAACAGCGACCTGTCGCCGCATACGCTGCGGCATGCGTTCGCGACACATTTGCTTAACCACGGCGCCGACCTGCGGGTGGTGCAGATGCTGCTCGGCCACAGCGACTTGTCGACGACGCAGATCTATACCCATGTTGCCCGCGAGCGCCTGAAGGAATTGCATTCGCAGCATCATCCGCGCGGCTGATGCGCGCATCGCCACACCGATGAGCCCTGATCGCGGCAGTCTCCACCGATGAGCCGTGACGCGGGAGTGCGGCGATTCCCCCGCGTATTTGAGTTTGCCTCCAGTCCCGCCGGCCGCTAGCATGAGGCTGAGCATGAATATCTTCCGCCGATGGTTGAGCGTGTTTGCTGTGCTGCCCGCGATGGCCGGCGGCGCACCGCTATCGGCTGCGAGCGGCGCTGACGCGTCCGCCAACGCTGCCGCCCCGGCGGCGCCGGCCAGCCCGATCGCGCCAGCCAGCCCGGTCAAAGGTGCGAGATCGGAGGATGTGCGTCCCACGCCCGTTGCGGGTCTGTTTGAGGTGCGACGCGGCGCGGACATCGTTTACATGACCGCCGACGGGCAATATGCCTTCGTGGGCGATCTGTATGCATTGGGGGCCAAGCAGCAAAATCTGACCGAAGCGCATCGGCGTGAGTTGCGCACCAAACTGCTCGCGGCGGTACCGGAGTCGAAGATGCTGATCTTCGGCCCAGCTCAGTCCAAATACACGATCACCGTCTTCACCGACGTCGACTGCGGGTATTGCCGCGCATTGCACAAACAGATTGCCGAGTACAACCGGTTGGGCGTGCGGATTCGATACATGTTCTTTCCGCGCACGGGTCCAAATACCGAGTCTTGGTACAAGGCCGAGCAGGTATGGTGCTCGAGCGACCGCAAGGCCGCGTTGACGCAGGCCAAGCTCGGTGAGGCGCTGCATGCGGCCGCGTGTGCCGACAATCCGGTCGCGCAGCAGTACGCGCTCGGTCGCGCACTCGGCATCAACGGCACTCCGGGTATCGTGACCACCGACGGCGACTTGCTACCGGGTTATATGCCGCCTGAAGCGCTCGTCGAAGAACTCAAGAAGGATCACGCCGAAGCCACGGCGGGTTAGGCCGACGCTGGTCTCGTAAGCTAGCGCTCCAAGAGCTTGCGCTTATCGGGTTTACCTTCCCACTCCTTCGCATCGGCGGGCGGCGGACCCTTCTCAGTGATCACGGGCCACTGCTTGGCAAGCTCGGCGTTGAGTTGCTTGAACGATTCCTGACCGGCGGGCAGCTCCTCTTCGGAAAAAATCGCCTCTACCGGACATTCAGGTTCGCACAGGGTGCAATCGATGCATTCATCCGGATCGATGACGAGAAAATTCGGACCGGCATGGAAACAGTCCACCGGGCAGACCTCCACGCAATCCATATACTTGCATTTGATACAATTTTCGGTGACGACGAACGTCATTGCTGCTCCGCTCGAACGAGAGATGAAGGCCGATCCTGGGCACTGAGCCGAATATTGTGCCAAAGGTGGAGCGACGCGCAAACCGCCGCAGGGTTCCACGGGCCGGGGCCGGCAGTGCTTCAGCCGCGCCCCGGGGCTCCGATGTCCTTGAAATGCAGCGTTTGATGCGCACCGCTGCGATCCTCGAGATAGCAGCGCAGTGAAAAGGCAATGCTCGGAAAGGCAATCTCGGGCCATGGAATTTGCGCTTCATCAAACAGCCCGACCTCGATACTCTCCTCGCCGACGCCAAAATCGGCATCGAGCATGCGTGCGCGAAACATCATGTGGACCTGGTGTGCGTGCAGCACGTGCACGATCGCGAGCAGGCTGCCGATTTCAACGCGAGCACAAGCTTCTTCAAGCGATTCGCGCGCTGCAGCAGCTTGCAGTGTTTCGCCGTTTTCCATAAAGCCCGCCGGCGCGGTCCAGAAACCGCGCCGCGGCTCGATCGCGCGCCGGCACAGCAAAAGCCTGCCTTCCCACTCCGGCACGCAACCGACTACGATGCGCGGGTTCTGATAGTGGATGCTGCCGCAGGCGGTGCACACCGCGCGTGGCAAGTTGTCGCCCGCCGGGACGCGGATTTCGACCGGCTGGCCGCATGTCGAACAGAATTTCATCGCAGATTCCGGTATCCTACGCGACCGAACGGCCTCGTGGCGGAACTGGTAGACGCAGTCGACTCAAAATCGACCGGGTTCGCCCATCTCGGTTCGACTCCGAGCGAGGCCACCAGACACGTTTGAAGGGATTCCGTGCGCCGTAGATATACGTATATGTATATGGGCGTTACGGCTGGAAAAATAGTGCGGGCCAGCGCGATTGTTTGGGTGCTCATGGGTACCCGTCCGACTTTAGAATTGGTACAAGGGGTGAGGCAGCTATGTTACGGCAGCAGGCAGATTGGATCGCGGCCACGCCGCTCAGCAAATTCTTGCAGGATCAGCTCTGGATTATTCCGACTTCGCAGTCTATCCACATCGTTTGTGTGGCGTTCGTGTTCGGCTCAGCCGCCATGATCAGCCTGCGACTACTCGGCATCGGCAGGTCCGGACGCAGCGTCTCGCAGTTGGTCAAGACGCTGGTGCCGTGGATGTATGGCGGGCTCGCCGTGCTCTTGCTGACCGGAACAGTGCAGACAATCGCCGAACCGGTACGCCAATTCGTGACGCCCGAATTCTGGTGGAAGATGTTCATGATCGCGTGGGCATTGCTGCTGACGATGTGGTTTTCGTACGCGGTGCGCAAGCATGCCGCCATCTGGGACGCGCCCGAGTCCCGTCCGGGGGCGGGCCGCGCCTTCGCCGTCGTTTCGCTGGGCTTGTGGCTCGCCATCATCGTTTGCGGTCGACTCATCGGCTACACTTGGCTGTTTTATGTTTGACTTTGCGCCTGACAATAACGACGGGGATATCGAATGAGTATTTCTGACTTTCTCATGGCACTCCAGAACACACCGATCGCTGGCGCCGTGCGCGGTGACCCGGGTTACGAGTGGATGTTTCCGATCGTCGAGATCTTTCACGTGTTCTCGCTGACGCTGGTATTCGGCTCGATCGCGATGGTGGACATGCGTCTGCTGGGCTTGGCTTCGCGCGACAGCGCGGTGTCGAAGCTTTCCGCAGAGGTGCTGCCCTGGACCTGGTCCGCGTGGGTGTTCTCGGCGATCAGCGGCTCGCTGTTGTTCATGTCGAAGGCACATACCTATTTTTACAATGCGCAGTTCGAGGCAAAATTCGTACTGATGGCATTGGCCGCGGTCAACATGGCGGTGTTCCAATTTGGGATCTATCGGCGCGTGCTGGACTGGGACAACCAACTGCCGCCGCCGCCCGCGGCGCGGGTCGCAGGAGCCCTATCGTTAATGCTCTGGATCGGCGTGATTTTCTGCGGCCGCTGGACCGGATTTACCACCTGAGGCCGGTGCGGTTTCCGGCGAGTACCGCGATGTGACGCGTGCGCCGTGGTGATTTCGATTATGAGCTGCCGCCGGAGCTGATCGCCCAGGCGCCGCTTCCGCGGCGCTCCGACAGCCGTCTGCTGCTGCTCGATGGTGCGCGCAAGGTCTGGAGTGATCACCGCATCACCGACCTGCTGCAGCTGCTCGATCGGGACGACCTGCTGGTATTCAACGACACACGGGTGCTGCCGGCGCGCGTGCCGGGCCGCCGTACGACCGGCGGCAGAGTCGAAGTTTTTCTCGAACGACCAATGCCGGACAGGCGCGCGCTGGCGCAGCTGCGCGCGAGCAAGGCGCTGCGCGTGGGACAAGAGATCGAGACCGCTGGCGGCCCGGTTCAGATCGCGGCGCAACGCGGCGAGTTCTGGGAGCTGCAACTGCCGCAGCCTGCGCTCGAGTTCTTCGAGCGACACGGCGCCGTGCCGCTGCCGCCCTATATTCGCCGCGCGCCAACGCCGGTCGATCAGGAGCGCTACCAAAGCATACTCGCGCGTGTCCCGGGCGCGGTGGCCGCGCCGACCGCGAGCTTGCATTTCGACCGCGAGCTGCTGGCGGCACTCGAGGCCCGCGGCGTGCAGCGTGCGCTCGTGACGCTGCACGTCGGCGCCGGAACCTTTCGGCCGCTGCGCAGCGACATTGTGGAGAACACCGCATGCACGCCGAGCGCTACGAAGTCGATGCCGCGGCGATTGCGGCAATCGCGCGCGCGCGCGCGGCTGGCCGGCGCGTCATTGCCGTCGGCACCACCGTGGCGCGTGCGCTCGAATCGGCCGCCTTGGCGGGTTTCGGTACCGGCGCCGGCGTGCAAGGCGATACGGCGCTTTTTATCCGTCCCGGTTATCGATTTGAGGTGGTGGATGCGTTGTTGACGAACTTTCATCTGCCACAGTCGACGCTGCTGATGCTGGTGGCGGCGTTCGCCGGGCGCGAAAGCGTATTGGCTGCGTACGCGCACGCGATACGCGCGCGCTATCGCTTCTTCAGTTATGGCGATGCAATGCTGGTGCTGCCGCAGCCGGGAGTACGCGCGTG
>JBIODE010000007.1:0-29473 GCA_044440325.1 Steroidobacterales bacterium | reverse complement strand
GGCGGCGCGCATGGATCGCGTGCTCGAGCTCGATGGCGGCTGTCTACGTCCGTCAATCTAGGGCTGGGCGCGCGCCCAGCCCTAGATTGACGGACGTAGACAGCCGCCATCGAGCTCGAGCACGCGATCCATGCGCGCCGCCAGCCGCACATCGTGGGTCACCACGACGAGGCTGGTGCACAATTCGCGGTTGAGCTCGAGCATCAGCGCAAACACCTGCTCGGCATTGCGTCCGTCCAGATTGCCGGTCGGCTCGTCGGCCAGGACCAGCCGCGGCTCGGTAACCAACGCACGCGCCACAGCCGTGCGCTGGCGCTCACCGCCGGAGAGCTGATGCGGGCGGTGCTCGGCGCGATCTGCCAGCCCCACGCGCGCGAGTAACGCGCGCGCGCGCTCCGCCGCGGCACGCGCCGGCATCCGCCGCACCAGCAGCGGCAGCGCGACATTCTCGAGCGCGGAGAACTCCGCCAGCAAATGATGAAACTGATAGACGAAGCCGATCGTGCGGTTGCGCAGCGCGCCGCGCTCGCCCTCGGATAAAGCGTGGATGTCGCGGCCATCGATTTTGACCGTACCGCCGTCGGGACGATCCAGTCCGCCGAGTATCTGCAGCAAGGTGGTCTTGCCGGAGCCCGAGGCGCCGATGATGGCGAGCCGCTCGCCCGTGCGGATGCGTAGCTGCAGACTGCGCAGCACCTCGAGCGTCACGGAGCCCTGGCGAAAGCTGCGCGCGATGTCGCGCGCCTCGAGCACGATCTGGCCGGCGGCTGCCGGCCCGGCTTCGACCGGCTCACTCATGGCGCAGTGCCTCCGCGGGCTGTGTACCCGCGGCCCGCCACGCGGGATACAGCGTGGCGAGCGCGCACAGCGCGAACGCCACGACGCCTACGCGCAGCACGTCCGGCCACTCGGCATGGGCCGGCAGGTCGCTCATGAAGTACACGCGCGCGTCCATGAACCGGGTGTTGAATACGTGCTCGAGGCCGTGCACCAGCGTTTCCAGATTGGCTGCGATCAGCAATCCCAGCCCGGCCCCGCAGACCGTGCCGGCCAGGCCGATCAATGCCCCCTGCAGCGCAAATGCCGCCAGCACATTGCGCGGCGCGGCGCCGAGTGTGCGCACGATGGCGATGTCCGACTGCTTTTCTTTGACGACCATCACCAGCGTCGCGATGATGTTAAAGGCTGCGACCGCGACCACCAACAGCAAGATCACGAACATCATCGATTTCGTGGTTTCGATCGACCGGAAAAATGTTGCGTGCAGCCGCGTCCAGTCGCTGACGTAGTAGCCGCCGCCGAGCGCCAGGGCCAGCTCGCGCACCGTGCGCGGCGCGGCAAACGGGTCGGTCAGCGCGAGCCGCAGTCCGGTGATCGCATCATCCATCTGGTACAGGCGTGCCGCATCGTGCAACTGCACGAGCGCCAGCCCACGGTCGTACTCGTACATTCCCGAATGGAACAGGCCGGCAACGCGAAAGGTGCGCATGCGCGGAGTCAGGCCCGCAGGCGTGGCATTCGCCTGCGGCGCCGCGAGCACGACATCATCACCGATCTTTGCGGCCAGGGCTTCGGCCAGGGCATCGCCGAGAATGATGCGGTAGGAGCCATCCGCGAGCGCGTCGATGCTGCCGCCTTGAATGTGCTGCACGAGCCCCACCGCGCGCCGTTCCTCCTGCGGCAGCACTCCGCGCACACCGCTGCCGGCGACGTGTGCGCCGTGGATCACTAATGCCTGGGCTTCGATGTACGGCACCGCGGCAATCACGCCGGGCTGACGCAATGCGGCAGCGCGCGCGCCCTGCCAGTCAGGCAGCGCCCCCTGCAGTCCCATCAGGGTCGCGTGCGAGGTAACGCTCAACATGCGGATCCGCAGCTCGCGCTCGAAGCCGTTCATGACCGCGAGCACCACGATCAGCACGGCCACGCCGAGCGCCAACCCCAGCACCGACACGATCGAGATGAACGACAGGAAACCGCGCCGTTGAGTCGAGAGCAGATAGCGCGTGCCCAGCAGCCACTCGTACGGCATCGGCGTCATTCGCGGCGGTCGCGCATCATTCGTAGCGCAACGCATCGGCCGGCGAGGTGCGTGCGGCGCGCAGCGCCGGATAGACTGTCGCCAGCAGCGTCAGCAGCAGCGCCGCCAGGCCGATCAGCGCGACGTCCAGACCGTGCACCTCGGCAGGAATTCGGGTCTCGTAGTACACATCGGCATCGAGAAAATGGAAGTGGAACAACCGTTCGAGCAGCGGCACGATGCGCTCGACGTTGTGCGCCAGCGTGAGACCGAGCGCGACACCGGCTGCGACCCCGAACCAACCGATCGCCAATCCCTGCGTCACGAATACCGCCATGACCGAGCGCGGCGGCGTGCCGAAGGTGCGCAGAATCGCGATGTCGGTGCGCTTGTCGTTGACGACCATCACCAGCATCGCCACGATGTTGAACGCCGCCACCCCGACGATCAGCAGCAGAATCAGCGCCATCATGGTTTTTTCGATGCGGATGGCGCGAAAGTAGCTCGCGTGGTCCTCGGTCCAGTCGCGCACGAGATAGCCGCGGCCGGCCGCCGTGCGTACCGCCGGCATGTAACGCCCCACCGCGAGCGCATCGATGAATCGCAGCCGCAGACCGCGCGCACCCGCAGCGTGCGGCGCGAATGCGCGCACATCGGACAGCAGCGCCAGAATCAGTGTGCTGTCGTGGTCCTGCAATCCGGCCTCGAAAATGCCGCCGACGTGAAATTCACGCAGCCGCGGCTCGGGTACTCCGCCCGCACCGCTGGTCGGCACCAGCAGCGTGACCGCATCCCCCACCGTGACGGCAAGCTGCTCGGCGATATCGTGTCCCAGGATCACGGCATCGGCGCCGGGCTGCAGAGCGCGCAGCGTGCCCTGAACCAGCAGCGGGGCGAGGTCGCTGACCGCAATTTCCTGTGCCGGATCAATGCCGCGCAGTGTCACCGGCAGCATTTCCGGCAGATGCACGGCGAGGGCTTCGAGCTCCATGTAGGGCGCAACGCCGGTCACGCCCGGCAGTGCGCGCAGTTTGGGCGCCAGCGCCCGCTCAAACTCGCCCGCCGGGGCGCCCTCGTCGACTACGCGCGCGTCGCCGCCCAGGGACAGCAGCCGCTCGCGCAGCTCGCCCTCGAACCCGTTCATGATCGACAGAATGACGATCAGCGCTGCCACGCCGAGCGCGACGCCGGCGAGCGACACCCAGGTGATCAGCGAGACGAAGAATTTGTGTCGGCGAGCGCGCACGTAACGCAGGCCGACGAACAGTGACAGCGGCTGAAACATGAGCGCGGCATTAAAGCACAACGCCTTCAGGAACAGGACCTCTGTCACGAAAACCCGCGGCAAACCCGCCCGCGGGCATCGCGGCGTGCCGCAGCGGTGCTATGCTTTTCGGTGGAGTTGATTTATGCAGAGGTGCCCCGCGATGAAGGCAACATTCTTGAGCCTCGGAATTGCAGCCACGGTGCTCGGCGCCGGCACGGTCGCCGCCGAAACCATCGTGATCGACGATCAGGTCGTGGTGCGCGACTCGGCGATCGCGCGGCCGGCGCAGGGTATGACGATGAAGACCGTCGAAGCGCGCTTTGGCGCCCCGGCCGAACGGCATCCGGCGGTCGGCAAGCCGCCCATCACGCGCTGGGACTATGCCGCCTTCACGGTCTTCTTCGAAAACGATCGCGTCATCCACGCCGTGGTCAATCCTTCCTGAGGCACCGGCGCAGCTCCCCGCCGGCGCGCGGCCGCTCGCGCCCTGGCCCGACTTGTAATTGTGCGCCGGGCGTTTAAGCTCGCGCGCGCTGAAACCGGCTACTCGCGCCGGTATGTTCCCACTCATGCCGACGCTACTGGATCCGCCGCGCCCGAACGCGGCACACGCGCATTGGAGCTGGCGCCGGCTGCACGGCAGCGCGCGTGCGCTCGCACTGGCCGAGGCAGTGCGCGCCAGCGACCATGCCTGGGTGTATGTCGCGGCCGATGCGCGTGAGCTCGAGCGCCTGGCAGCGGAGCTGCGTTTTTTCGGCGGTGACGCGCTCGCAATCCTGACCCTGCCCGATTGGGAGGTGCTGCCTTACGACGTGTTCTCGCCGCATCCCGATATCGTCTCGGAACGGCTGCTGACGCTCGCACGCCTGCCGAGCCTGGACGCGGGGCTGGTGCTGCTGACCGCCGACAGCCTGCTCGGACGGCTGCCGCCGCGCAACTACGTGCAGGCGCGCAGTTTCGATCTGCAGCGCGGCGCACCGCTCGAGGTCGAGCCGCTGCGCGCGCGCCTGATCGATTCGGGCTATGCCAGCGTCAGTCAGGTCACCGGCCCGGGCGAGTTCGCGCTGCGCGGTTCGCTGTTTGACGTCTATCCAAGCGGGACCGATATGCCCGTGCGGGTCGATTTGCTCGATGACCGCATCGACTCGATCCGCCGCTTCGATCCTGACACCCAACGCTCGCTGGCCGCAATCGAGCAGCTGCGGCTGCTGCCGGCGCGCGAGATCCCGCTCGACGCCGAGGGCATACGCACGTTTCGCCGCCGCTTTCGCGCACGCTTCGAAGGTGATCTCGCGCGTGTGCCGCTGTACCGCGAAGTCAGTGCGGGCCTGGCGCCGCCGGGAATCGAATTCTATCTGCCGCTGTTTTTCGAAGGCACCGCCGATATTGGGGACTACCTGCCGGCCGATGCCGTCATCGTCACCGACGTCGGACTCGCGGGCACCTTGGAGGCGGCCTGGCAGGCGATCTGCGCACGCTATCAGGACCGCTGCCATGACATCGAACGCCCGCTGCTGCGACCGGAGGAGGCCTTTGTCGCCCCGGCATCGATTATCGAGCGCTTCAGCGTTCATGCGGGCATCACCATCGAGCCCTTCGGCAGCGTCGACCTCGCGCCCGCCCCCGCCAGCTACGACTTTCCGAGCGCGCCGACGCCGCAGTTCCGTCTGGATGTCCATGCCTCGCAGCCGCTGGCCCCGCTGATCACATTCCTCGACGGCTATGTCGGGCGCGTCCTGATCGCGGCCGATTCGCCCGGACGGCGCGAAGTCATTGTCGAGATGCTCTCGGCGTACGGACGCCGGCCGCGCGCGGTGGCCGGCTGGGCTGCGTTCGCATCCGGCGATGCGCGCCTGGCGATCACCGTGGCCGACGTTGCCGGTCTGGCCCTGACCGAGCCGCCGCTGACGGTGCTGAGCGAATCGCTGCTGTTCGGCACCCGCGCGCGCCAGGAACGGCGGCGGCGGCGTGCGGCCGCCGATCCGGCCGCTATTCTGCGCGACCTGCAAAGCCTCGAGCCCGGCGTACCCGTGGTGCACGAAGTCTACGGCGTGGGCCGCTATGTCGGTCTGCAGCTGATGCAGATAGGCGAACAGACCGGCGAGTTCCTGGCCATCGAATACCGCGACGGCGACCGCGTCTATGTGCCCGTGCACGCGCTCGGCGTCGTCAATCGCTACACCGGCGGGGCGCCCGAGACGGCGCCGCTGCACAAGCTCGGCACTGATCAATGGGCGCGCGCGCCGCCGCGCCGCCGAGGCCGTCCGCGACGTCGCCGCGGAGCTGCTTGATCTGCATGCACGGCGCGCGGCCCACCAGGCCGTCCCGATGAGCGCCCACGAGCTCGAATACCAGACCTTTGCCAATGCCTTCCCATTCGAAGAGACCGCCGACCAGCATGACGCGATCGAGCAGGTCATCCATGACCTGCAGAGCACCAAGCCGATGGATCGCATCGTCTGCGGTGACGTCGGCTTCGGCAAGACCGAGGTTGCCATGCGGGCGGCGTTCGTCGCGGTGCAGGCCGGCCACCAGGTCGCCGTGCTGGTGCCGACCACTTTGCTCGCGCAGCAGCATCTGCAGAGCTTTCGCGACCGCTTCGCCGACTGGCCGGTGCGCATCGAGTCGCTGTCGCGCTTTCGCTCAGCGCGTGAGTCGACTGCCACGCTCGAGGGCCTCGAGCGTGGCACCGTCGACATCCTAATCGCGACGCACCGGCTACTGCACGCGGAGGCGCGCTTCCGCAAGCTCGGGCTGATCATCGTCGATGAGGAGCATCGTTTTGGGGTGCGCGACAAGGAGCGGCTCAAGGCCCTGAGGGCCGAGGTGCATGTGCTGACTCTCACGGCGACCCCTATTCCGCGCACCTTGAACCTGGCCCTGGGGGGGCTGCGCGATCTGTCGCTGATCAGCACGCCGCCGGTCGCACGGCTCGCGATCAAGACTTTCGTGACCGAGTGGCACGGACCGACGCTGCGCGAAGCGGCGCTGCGCGAGCTGCGCCGCGGCGGTCAAATCTACTTTGTCCACAACGAAGTGCAGACGATCGACAAAGTCGCCGCGGAGTTCGCGGCGTTGGTGCCTGAGGCGAGCGTGCGCATTGGCCATGGGCAAATGCGCGAGCGTGAGCTCGAACAGCTGATGGTCGATTTTTATCACCGCCGTTTCAATGTGCTGGTGTGCACGACCATCATCGAAAGCGGCATCGACGTCCCGAGCGCCAATACGATTCTGATCAATCGCGCCGATCGCCTCGGGCTCGCACAGCTGCACCAATTGCGCGGCCGCGTCGGCCGCTCGCACCACCGCGCCTATGCGTACCTCATCGTGCCGGCACGCAAGGCGCTGACTGGCGACGCCGCCAAGCGGCTGGAAGCGATCGCGTCGCTGGAAGATCTGGGCGCCGGCTTCGTGCTCGCCACGCATGATCTGGAAATCCGGGGCGCGGGCGAGTTCCTCGGCGAGCAGCAGAGCGGCGAGCTCTCCGAGGTGGGACTGACCATGTACCTCGACATGCTCGAACACGCGGTCCAGTCGTTGCGCGCCGGCCGTGAGCCCGCGCTCGACCGGCCATTGGCGGCGAGCACCGAAGTCGAACTGCACGTGCCGGCGCTGCTGCCGCAGGACTACGTACCGGATGTGCACTTGCGGCTGGCGCTGTACCAACGCATCGCCGCCGCAGAGGCGGCAATGCTGCCGGATTTGACCGCCGAGCTCATCGATCGGTTTGGCGAGCTGCCCGAGGCAGCCGCGAACATGCTGCGGTTGGCGCGCCTGCGCCTCACTGCCCGCGCACTGGGCGTCCGGCGCATGGACGTCGGCCCGCAGGCCGGCAGCGTACAGTTCGAGGAGCACAACCAGGTTGACCCCGCGCGTGTCATCGCCCTGCTGCAGCGGCGGGGCAGCGAATACCGGCTCGAAGGCCCGTTGAAGCTGCGCAGCACACGCAATCTCCCCACCGCCGAGGCGCGCTTCGCCTACGCCGATGCCCTGCTGGCGCAGCTCGGCGGTGCGCCGCCAAGCCCATGAGGCGCGCCGATGGCCGCCTGCTACGATACGCGGCTATGCGAATGAGCGGCACGGTGCACTCGGGTCCGCGACGGCGGCACATTGGCGCGCGGGCTGCCGGCGCGGTGGCCGGCCTGCTGCTGTTCCTGGTACCGGCTGTTCCGGCCCAGCAGGCCGCGGTCAGTGCCTCGTACACCGTCGAGCTGATCATCTTCCGCGCGTCCAATATCGGCACCGCCGAAGACTGGAACGGTGCGCCTCAAGGCCGCGGCTTCGGCAATGGCAGCGGCCGCAGCGGTCCCGCACCGCAACTGATCCGGGTGCTGGGCGCCGATCAATACAAGCTGTCGGGCATCGAGGCGAGCTTGCGCGGCAGCGGCGCCTGGCGCCCCATCGCCCATGCCGCCTGGTCCCAGAGCCCGAGTAACTGGGGCGGAGCGCACACGGGGTTACCGCTGCAGGATGTCGGCATCAACGTACCGGGGTTGAGCGGCACCGTCTATCTGGAGCGCGGGCAGTTTCTGCATCTCGGCTTCGACGTCAGCCTCGGCAGCGGTCCGGTGTACCGCATCGATGAAATGCGCAGTGTCCGTTTTGGCGACAAGCAGTACTTCGACCATCCTGCCTTCGGCATCATCGCGGTCGTCACCGCAGGCCGGCGCAGGGCTGAAGCTCCTGCCGCCGGAAGTCAAAGCCCCGACGGGCTTTGACTCAGAGTGGGGCGAACTTCAGCGCACGCGCGCTGTTGAAATTGATCACCCGGGTGGTGCCGTCCGGATTGCGAACCGTCACATTCACTGTCATCGCGTCCTCGCCGGTGCGCGTGAGCTTCACTCCCTCGAAATTGATATGAGTCGCATCGATCGACTCGAGGGTGCGCACCGGCACTGGATCGAGCGCTGCCATATCCGCACCGAATCCGAGCTCCTGAAAGATGATCTTTCCGTCCTTTTCGCGGATGCTCCGCAGCTCGTAGCGCGTCACCTTACCGCCGACCACCATCTTCATGGTGCTGAGCAGCTCGCCGTTGTTGCCTGGCTCGAAGACCTCCTCGACCTGGCCGCCGGGCACCTGGGATCGCCAAACTCCCACGAGCCACTGCATTTGCGCGAGCTCGCCGCTCTCGGCCGCCGATGACACATTCGGTGACAACGCGGCAGCCATTCCGAACGCAACCGCGATAAATTTGAAGCACAAGTTCTTCACCACAACTCCCCCGCGCTTGTCCGCGCCCGTACTCCAACCAGACGTTGTTCTCTAACCATACCGGCCGCCAACCCTGGCGGCCGCCAGGTGCGCAATTTACGCTGCCGGCGCTTCGATGTCTTCGGGACCTGCAATCGCCACCCGCCCTTGCTTGTCCAGCTTGGCTCGCGCCAGTGCCCGCAATGCCGCGTTCACCAGCATGTCGGCCGGCCGATCGGTGGCGGGATTGAGACTTGCCGCGCCAACGCTGACGGATACGAATTTCTGGCGCGCTGCGCGCGGGTGATGAATATGCTGACCCAGCACGCGCTGTGCGATCGACGCCGCAAACGCCGGTATTACCGTCGGGTCGGGGCTGCGTACCAGCGCGCAGATGCAGCCGCCGTCCCAGCGCGCGACGACGTCGGCGCCGCGGCGGAATGCGGCACCGATGACGCCGGCAACGCGGCGGATGCAGGCATCGCCCGCAGAGCGGCCGAAGGTGTCGTTGTAGGCACCGAGTTCATCGATATCGAACATGATGAGCGTGAGCATGCGTGCCTCGCGCTGGCCGATCATCCAATCATGCTGCAGCAGTTCCTCGAAATAAGCGCGCGAGCACAGCCCCGATAGGCGATCTTCGCGCTGCCACGTCGGCATGCCCGGCACGCGCCGCAGACCCGAACGCTCGCGGTCGCTGACATCACGGTGGAAGCCGACGAAGTGGCTGACGAGGCCGTCGCCGCCGCGAATCGGCTCGACCTGAAACTCGACCCAGTATTGAGTGCCGTCCTTGCGGTAATTGCGCAGCAAGGCCCGACTGCTGCAGCCGCGACTCAACGCCTCACGCAGCGGCGCGCGGGCTTCCTGCTCGCGGTCCCAGGCCTGCAGCCGACGCAGGTCGTGTGTCAGCAGCTCGTCGGCGCTGTATCCGGTCAGCCGCTCGAACGCCGCGTTGACATACACCACCGGATGATCCGCGCCCCGCACTTCGCAGATCACGACGCCCTCAGGCGCCGCGTCGAGCGCCCCGCGCAACAGCGTTGCCGACCATTCCATCATAAATTCTTCGGCGCCTCGGATTCGAATTGGAGCTCAGGTGTCGCCGCAGCGCGCGCCAACCATTCTCGCGCGCTTTGCCACGCAGCGGAAGCGTGCAGCGCCGCCAGGGACGCGCCCCTGTGGCCGCGCAACCGCACCAACCGCAGCGCCGACGCCGGATCGATCTCCGGTTTGAATTGATCGAGCAGGCGCTCGACGCCCGTACGATCGTTGCAGATCGGCAACACATCGCAACCGGCGCGCTGCGCGCGCTGCGCGCGCACCATAAGATCGCCCATCGTGGCGGCGCCGGCCATCGACAGGTCATCGGCAAACACGGCGCCGGCAAAGCGCAGCTCACCGCGCAGAACATCCAGGATCCAGCGGCGCGAGAAGCTCGCGGGCACGTTGTCGACTTGCGGAAATAGCACATGCGCGACCATGACGGCCGGCAGTCCGTTGGCGATCAGTTGTCGATACGGCAGCAGGTCTGCCGCAAGATCGGCCAACTCGCGCCGATCGACCGGCAACGCCAAATGCGAGTCGCTCACGACTGCGCCATGGCCGGGAAAGTGCTTGGCGGTAGCCGCCATGCCGGCCTCGCGCATGCCACGCATATATGCGGACGCGAGCTGCGCGACGCTGGGCGCCTGCGCATGAAAGGCGCGATCGCCGATGATTGCGGACAGGCCATAGTCCAGATCGACGCAGGGCGCAAACGACATATCCACCCCGCAGGCAAGCAGTTCGGCGGCCATCAGCCAGCCGAGCGCATGCGCCATCTCCTGGCCGTCTTGCATATTGACGTCGTAGGCGTGACCGATACGGCGCAGCGGAGGCAAGGCGGAGAATCCGGCGCGGAAGCGCTGCACACGTCCGCCCTCCTGGTCGACCGCCACCAGCAACGCCGGGCTTCGCACCGCCTGGATCTGCGCAACCAGCGCCTGCAGCTGCTGCGGATCGCTGTAGTTGCGTGTGAAGAGAATGACGCCGCCCACCAGCGGATGGCGCAGCAGTTCCCGGTCCTGCGGCGTGAGGGCGAGGCCCGCCAGGTCGATCATCAGCGGACCGAGACTCACCGGCGTGCCGCCGCTGCGTGCTGGGGCTGCGACGTCGTCATTGAGCTGCCGGCGCGGCGGCCGGCCAACGGCAAAAAGGATGCTGCGCCAATTGAAAGTTGTAATAGCGCACGTCGTGAGTCACTTCTTCGCCGAGCCAGTCCGGGCGCCGAAACTCCGCCTGTTCCGATTCCAGCTCGATTTCCGCAACGATGAGGCCGGCATTCTGCCCCAGAAACTCGTCGATTTCCCACTTCCGCCCCGCATATTGAACGATGTGCCGCCACTTTTCGATCACGGCTCCCTCGCACAGCTGTTCGAGCATTTCGCGCGCGTCCTGGGCCGGGACGTCGGCCTCGTATTCCGACCGCCTCATGCCCGGAGTCATCGCTTTGACCGATAGCCAGCCCTGTGCGGCCGCGCCTCGATCCGCCAGCCGCACGCGCACCGAACAACGCGGCGTGTTGGCAAGGTAACCCTGACGCAGGAGCGCACTGCTTTCCACAGCCGCGCGCCAATGATCACTGCTGAGGCGGAACTTCCGTTCAATTTCCACTGCCATGGGAGCTCCTGTGCCGGCCGAGCAGTGCGAGTGACTCAACGTGCGCCGTATGCGGAAACATGTCGACCACGCCGGCGGCGAGCAGTTCGAATCCGTGTTCATGCACGAGCACCCCGAGGTCGCGCGCGAGACTGCCCGGATGACAGGACACGTACAATAGCCGCTGCGGCGCAAGCGCTGCGATCGCCGCCAGCACCGGGAAAGCGCCGAGGCGCGGCGGATCGAGCAGCACGTGCGTAAAAGGCGGCGCAAGCCAGGGCGCCTGCAAGGCGGGCGCTTGCCCGAGATCGCCGTGGTGGAAGGCGACATTGGTCAAGCCGTTGCGGCAAGCATTGGTCCGGGCGCGCTCTACCAACTTGGCATCACCCTCGACGCCGACCACGCTGCGTGCGTGACGCGCCAGCGCCAGGGTGAAGTTACCGAGGCCGCAATACAGATCGAGCACGCGCGAATTCGCATCAAGCTGCAGAAGTTCGACCGCACGCACCACCAATGCACGGTTGACCGCGCCGTTGATTTGAATGAAGTCCGTGGGCTCGAATTCCAGTCGCAGATCAAACTCGGCCAACGAATATTCCAGACGCGGTGCCGGCGGCGACAAGGGCCGCACGCTGCCCGGACCGCCGCTTTGCAGGTACAGGTGCAGCCCATGCCTGCGCTCGAACTCACGCAGCAGCGCCCCGTCCTGCGCATTCGGCGCCCTCAGCACGCGCAGCACCAGCGCCGTGGCATTCTCGGCCACGGCCAATTCGATCTGCGGCAGCTGCTCGCGCAGCGACAGCCGCTCGATCAGGGCCGCCAGCGGCGCAATCGACGCGGCGACGGGCGGCGACAGCACCTTGCAGCTGTCAATTGCCGCGATGTGGTTCGAGAACCGCTCGCGAAAGCCGACCCGCACGCGCCGCTGACGCGTCACGTAGCGGACACCGAGGCGGGCGCGCCGGCGGTAACCCCAGGCCGGGCCGACGAGCGGTTCAAACCAGGAGCGCGGCGTGGTACGTCCGATGCGCTCGATGGCTTCCTGGAGCTGCCCTTGCTTGGCGGCGAGCTGCGCCGCATTGTCCATGTGCTGCAAAGCGCAGCCGCCGCACAGACCGAAATGCGCGCACTGCGGCGTCACGCGGGCGGCTGAGCTCTCCAATACTTCCTGCAGCTCCGCCTCATCGTACTGCCGACGCTGGCGACGGCGGCGGAAGCGGACGACCTCGCCCGGCAGCGCGCCGTCCACAAATGCCACCTTGCGCCCGCGCACGATGCCCGCGCCCTCGTCGCTCAAGCCTTCGACACGCCCTTCCTCGCCCCCATCGCCCCCGTCGCGAATATCGTGCCTATCACGCGTATCACGTGTATCAGGTGTATCACGCGTATCGCCGCCATGGTCGCCGGGCCAGCTCACGCGGTGCCCCCCGCAGCGGTGCGATTGCGTTCCCAGGCGTGCAGAAATTGTGCATGATGCGGTTCGCCCGAGGCGCGCAACAGCTCCCGCACCCGCTCGGTTTCCTGCTCCAGCACCGCGCGGTCCATGCGTCCCCGCATGAACTCGAAGCGCAGGAAAATAAGATAGGTATTGAGCACGTCGGTTTCGCAATAGCGGCGCACCGCGGGCAATTGCCCCGCCAAATACGCGTCCCAGACCTGATCGCCGGAAAACCCCAGCTTGCCCGGCAGCCCGAGCAGCGCGGCCATGTCGCTCAATGACGCGCGCGCACGCGGTTGGAAGCCCGAGAGGACGTCCATCAGATCCACATGGCGCCAGTGGAATCGGCTCAGATAATTGTTGTAGCGGAACGCGGTGTCTTGCTCGCCGACTTCCCAGTAGCGCGGTGCCTGCACCTGGGCCTTGAGCGCACGATAGTGCAGCACCGGCAAATCAAAGCCGCCGCCGTTCCATGACACCAGATCGGGTGAATACTTATCAATCCCGTCAAAAAACCGCCGCAGCAGCTCGCCCTCGTCCGCGTCCAGATCGCCAAGGCTCCAGATGCGCAGTTGCTCGCGCGTCCGCAATGCGCATGCAATGGCGATGACACGATGCTGCTCGTGCGGCAGAAAGTCGCTGCCGCCGTGCTGGCGTTGCCGCGTAAACATTGCCTTGGCGACGGCGGCGTCGTCCAATCCTTCTAGTCCGTAGAGCCGCCGGCCGAGCTCGATGTCCGGCACGGTCTCGATATCAAATACCAGCCAGGTCATCGGCTGCGCTGCCGGCGCGCCGTTGTGACACGCCGCGTGCGGCAGCGCGGCGCCTTGAGCAGCACGGCTACCGCGACGATCAAGCCGGCCTCATCGGTCAAGCTCAAATGACCGTCGCCGATGCCTAGGCGTCGCTGCACGCGCCGGCCGCGCGCCGAGTAGATCACCTCAGGTTTTCCCCAGGCATCCTGCAGGACGCCGACATCGCGGATCCACATGCCGTGTGCAAAGCCGGTGCCCATCGCCTTGACTACGGCCTCCTTCGCCGCGAATCGCATGGCCAGAAAGCGCTCCGGCCGCGACGAGCGCTCGAACTGCGCCCGCTCCTGCGGCAGCAGCAGCCGCTCAACGAAATGCGCGCCGAAGCGCCGATAGGTCGCGTGCACGCGCTGCGCTTCGAGCACGTCGATGCCGATGCCGAAGATCATGCGGGTGCGTGGCCACCGGCGCGGGCGCTATGCATCAGCGCCCGCATCTGACGCACGGCCGGCGCGAAGCCGTCGAAAAGCGCCTGCGCGACGATCGCGTGCCCGATGTTCAGCTCCACGATTTCCGCAATCGCGGCGATCGGCGCCACGTTGCGATAGTTGAGCCCGTGGCCCGCGTGAACTTCAAGTCCGCGGCTGGCGGCGAAGCGTGCCGCCGCGCGCAGCCGCTCGAGCTCCTGGGCTTGCGCGGCCCCGCCGCTGTCCGCATAGCCGCCGGTATGCAGTTCGACGACCGATGCACGGCAGCGCAATGCCGCCTCGATCTGTCGCGGCTCCGGATCGATGAACAGGGCCACGCGTATGCCGGCGGCGGCAAGCTTGGCGCAGCGGGCACTCAAATCCGCCGTGCCGGCGGCAACATCGAGCCCGCCTTCAGTCGTAAGCTCGGCGCGCCGTTCGGGCACCAGACAGCAGTCCGCAGGGCGCACCTGACGGGCGAATTCGACCATCTCTTCGGTGGCTGCCATCTCGAGATTCATGCGCGTCGCAAGTATCGCCGCCAGCAGCTCCACATCTCGCGGTTGAATATGGCGGCGATCTTCGCGCAGGTGCAAGGTGATGTTGTCGGCGCCGGCTTGCTCGGCCAGCAGCGCGGCATAGATCGGATCCGGATAGCGGGTACGGCGCGCCTGGCGCACAGTCGCCACATGATCGATGTTGACACCAAGGGCGATGCTCATCCGAGCGAATACTCCCGGCGATGCATCGACTGCGCGACGGTGCGGGTGCGCAGCTCGCGCCCCTCCAGACAGTGATCCAATGCCGCACGCATCACCGTGCGCGCCTGGCGCATGTCGGCCTCGTGCGTCAGCGGCTCCTCGGCCGCGAGCGCCAGCAGCACACGGCCGGACACCGCATCGGCTGTCCCGGCCGCGGCAGCCATCACGCCGTACCCTCCACGGAAGGAATAGCACGCCTCCGGTTGCACCGGCCTACCGCCATCGGCTTCGGCACGAAGTTGCAGGCCGTAGCCGATCAGCTCGAGTAGCCGCTTCTCGAAGCGCCGCAGCAGCGGCTCAACCTCGGAATGCTCGCGCAGGGCCACCAGCGCCGCATCGTAGCAATCAAACAGCTCCGGATGCGGGTCGTGGCGCACCGTGAGCTTCATCAGCAGCTCGTTGAGATAAAACGCGCTCATCAACCGCGCCGGCGGCAGCGGCTGCGGCGCGGCCGCGATCTCGGCACCTGTCAGCTGCGCTGCTTCGCCACGCCCACTCCAAGACAGCAGCAGCTGCTGGAATGCCTGCAGCGCAGCGAAGCGCGACTTCGGTCCACGCGCCGCGCGCGCAAACACCGTCAGGCGGCCGTGCTCACGCGCGACAATCTCGACGATCAGGCTGCTGTCGCGATAGGGTTGCTGGTGCAGCACGTAGGCCCGCGCCAGGGCCACCCGTTGCGTCTGCCGGCTCATCACTCCATCCCCAGCTGCTTGAGCGCGCGCACATCGTCGGCCCAATCGGCACGCACCTTGACCCAGAGTGTCAGATGAAATCGGCCGCCGAACAGGCGATTGAGTTCCAGGCGTGCAGCACGACCGACGCGCTTGAGACGCTCGCCGTCTGCGCCGATCACGATCGGCTTCTGGCCGGCGCGATCGACGCAGATGACGGCCGACACGGCGGTGCGGCCGTCTTCCAGCTGCTCGACGCTGTCGAGCTCCACGGCAATGCCATAGGGCACCTCCTCGACCAGCTCCATCGTCAGTTTCTCGCGGATGATCTCCGCGATGCGGAAGTTCTGGCTTCGATCGGTGCGCTGATCAAGCGGAAACATCGGCTCGCCAACAGGCAGGAGCGCCACGATGGCTCGGCTCAAGGCGGCAATGTTGTCACCCTTGAGGGCCGATACCGGCACCAGCTCGCGAAACTCGTGGCGTTCGGCCAGCTTGCCCAGAAACGGCAGCAGCCGCTCGCGCGGCCGCGCGCGATCGACCTTGTTGATGACCGCGATCACGGGGCGGTCCACCGCGACGATGCGCGCGAGCGCCGCCTCGTCCTCCTCGGTCCATTTCAGCGCCTCGACGACGAATAAAATGACGTCGGCATCGCCCAGAGCCGACGCCGCCGCGCGATTCATGGCACGATTGAGCGCGCGCTTGGGTCCTCGATGCAGCCCAGGCGTATCTATGAACGCAATCTGCGCCTCGGGCGAATGCACCAAGCCAATCACGCGATGCCGGGTGGTTTGCGGTCGCGGTGTGACAATACTGATCTTTTCGCCGACGAATAAATTCAACAGCGTCGATTTGCCGACATTGGGCCGTCCTGCCAGCGCGACGAAGCCGCTGCGAAAGGCCGTCATTGCGCAAGCCGCTCGAGCACGCTTGCGGCGGCGGCCTGCTCGGCCCGCCGCCGACTCGAGCCTTCACCTAGTGCATGAATGTCGATTGACCCCACCTCGCAACTCACGCGAAATACCTGTGCATGCAGCTCGCCCTCGACATTCTCGACGCGATAGTGCGGCAGCGGCAATCCCCTGCCCTGCAGCCATTCCTGCAGCCGTGTCTTCGGATCCTTGAGCTCCGACGGCAACTCTGCCTCCGCCAGGGCCGGCGTGAGCAGTGGCAGCATACCGCGACGCGCGACTTCGAGCCCGCCGTCCAGAAACAAGGCACCGCAGAGCGCTTCGAGCGCATCGGCGAGAATCGACTCGCGCCGAAACCCGCCGGTCTTGAGCTCGCCCGCGCCGAGGACCAGCCTCTCTCCGAGCCCCAGCCCCGTGGCAATGGCCGCCAGCGCCTGTCCGCTGACGACGCGTGCGCGCAGCCGGCTCAAGCAGCCTTCATCGGCCTGCGGGAACTGCTCGAACAGGTAGTCGGCCGCGATCAGGTTCAACACGGCATCACCGAGGAATTCGAGCCGCTCATTGTTATCACCGCTGGCGCTGCGGTGCGTCAGCGCGGTCGCGAACAGCTCCAGGTCCCTGGGCGTGTGCTGGAACGTCGAGCAAATCCAGGCGACCAATCTATCGGTGCGCATGTGCCGGGCGCCGCTGCGGCTGCTACCTTAGGCTGCCGATCGCCTCAGGGAATGTCCACTTGCCGGTCGAACTGCACCAGGATAGAGATATTCCCAAATAGTGGCGCAACATCCTCGTAATTTGCGATCGCCACCCAGTGATCGCCGTCGCGATGTATATCGATGTCCTTCACCGCCGGGTGGTCGATGCTCTCGATGTCGAAGCGCTTTTCCAGCGAGTTCTTGAGCATTTGCACGCTTGCGGGGTTGCTGGCTTCACCGCCCTTGTTCTCGTCGGCGAGCTGTTGCAGCGAGCGCGTGACCCGCATGTAATTGAGATAAATCGGCGCCAGGCGTATGCCCGCATAGACGACGATGGCGATCGGAACCATCAACACCAGCCAACCAACGAAGGTAATGCCACGCTGTGTTCGACGCATAATCACCCACTCCCTTTCCGTTACCGGTCACTCTATGCGGTGCCAGATGCGGCTCCAGATGGGTCCGCCCGAGCGCTGCACATCCCAATTGAACCAGATTCGGGTCGCTTTGCCGACCAGATGATCCTCGGGCACAAAGCCGAAGTAGCGGCCGTCGGCGCTGTTATCGCGATTATCGCCGATCATCAGGTATTCACCCGGCGGCACGACCACCTCCGCAATATCCCCCCGGTCAGGCACCGACGCGTCACCCGGCTCAACGCACTGATAATTGCGCTCGATGCGCCGACTGCAGCTCGCACTCGGCGGCGCATCGAGCCCCTCCGGCGTCAGACACGACAGCACCTGGTGGTGGTGCGTGCCGATGATTTCACTTGAAAGGCGCATGTTGTGATAGCAGCCGTCATCGTAGCGGCCGGTCAATGTGAGTGGCAGCGGCTGGCCATTGATGAAGATCTGATCCGACTCGATGCGGACATGATCGCCCGGCAGGCCCACGAGCCGTTTGATGTAATTGATGGCAGGATCGGGCGGGTAGCGGAATACCACCACGTCGCCGCGCTGCGGTTCGCCGATCTGCACGAACTTTAGATTCAGCACCGGCAGGCGCAATCCGTAAGTGTATTTGTTCACAATGATGAAATCGCCGTCCAGCAGCGTCGGCATCATCGAATCGGAGGGAATGCGAAACGGCTCAAAAATGAACGAGCGCACCAGCAGCACGATGACGGCGACCGGGAAGAAGCTGCGCGCGTAGTCGACGGTGACCGGCACGGCAGCGCGCGTCGGCGGCAGCCCCGCCGCCGCGGCGCGGCGCGCGCGCGCAGGTGCGAACAACAGATGGTCGGCCGCCCAAATGAGACCGGCGACGGCCACGATCAGCACCAGCACGAAACTGAAGTCGAGCCGATCCGAGCCCAGCAGCCGCAACACCGCGGCGAATAGCAGCACCGGCAGCACATAGTAGACCAGCGCAAGCGGCGGCGGATCGCGCCCGATACCGCGCGCCAGTTGCCGCCGCGGCCGCAAGAACCAATCATCGACGATCGCAATCAGAGTGAACGGAACGGCCAGCCAGGCCAGTACGGTCAAAATCTGCGTCAACATGCTCGACCCTCTACTTCCTAAGTTTGGCGCGCGTGCGGCTGGCGCGCGGCGCTCATTTTTTACCGATCTTCAATACCGCGAGAAACGCTTCCTGCGGTATCTCAACCTGCCCGACCTGCTTCATGCGCCGCTTGCCCTCTTTCTGCTTTTCCAGGAGCTTGCGCTTGCGCGTGATATCGCCGCCGTAGCACTTGGCGAGCACGTTCTTGCGCAGCGCCTTGACGGTGGCACGGGCGATCACATGTGTACCAATGGCGGCCTGCACCGCCACCTCGAACATCTGCCGCGGAATGAGCTCCTGCATCTTGTCGACCAGCTCGCGCCCGCGGCCGTAGGCATTGTCGCGATGGACGATGATGGAGAGCGCATCGACGCAGTCGCCGTTGATCAGAATATCGAGCTTGACCAGCGGCGCGGCCTGGAAGTGGCTGAAGCTGTAATCGAACGAGGCGTAACCGCGCGTCGCCGACTTCAGGCGGTCAAAGAAATCCAGCACCACTTCGGCCAGCGGCAGCTCGTATTGCAACGACACCTGCGCGGCCAGGTAGAGCATCTTCTTTTGCACGCCGCGCTTCTCACTGCACAAGCCGAGCACCGCGCCGACATAATCCGGCGGCACGAGAATATTGGCGGTGATGATCGGCTCGCGGATTTCCGCGATCTCGTTCGGCGGCGGCAGCTTTGAAGGATTGTCGATGAATTCGATCTTGCCGTTGGTGCGGGCAAGCTCATAGATGACGGTGGGGGCGCTGGTAACCAGATCGAGCGAGTACTCGCGCTCCAGCCGCTCCTGCACGATATCCATATGCAGCAGGCCGAGAAAGCCGCAGCGGAAGCCGAAGCCGAGCGCAGTCGAAACCTCCGGCTCGTAGTGCAGCGCCGAATCATTGAGCTTGAGCTTCGCGAGCGCATCGCGGAAGTTTTCGTAGTCTTCGGTGTTTACCGTAAAGAGCCCCGCGAACACGCGCGGCTGAATCTGTTTGAAACCCGGCAGCGCCAGCGCGCACGGCTGCGCATCGAGCGTCATGGTATCGCCGACCGGTGCGCCGTCGATCTCCTTGATGCCGGCGACCAGGAACCCGACTTCGCCGGCACTCAGGTTCTGCGTGACCACCGGCTTGGGCGTGAAGCGCCCCAGCCGGTCGATGTTGTAGGCACGGCCTGTGGACATGACACGGATCTTCTCGCCCGTGCGCAGCGAGCCGTTGACGACGCGGATCAGCGAAACGACGCCAACATAGTTGTCGAACCAGGAATCGACAATCAAGGCTTGCACGGGCGCCGCCGGATCGCCCCGCGGCGGCGGAATACGGCGGATGATCTCCTCGAGCAGGGCCGGCACGCCCTCGCCGGTCTTGGCGCTGACGCGCACCGCATCGTGCGCTTCGATACCGATGATTTCCTCGATTTCCGTTGCGACCCGCTCGGGATCGGCCGACGGCAGATCGATCTTGTTGATGACCGGCAGCACCTCGAGTCCCTGCTCGATCGCCGTATAACAATTGGCGACACTTTGGGCTTCCACGCCCTGCGACGCGTCGACGACCAGCAGCGCGCCTTCGCAGGCCGCGAGGCTGCGCGAGACTTCATAGGAGAAATCAACGTGCCCCGGTGTGTCGATCATATTGAGTTGGTAACGCTCGCCGTCGGGCGCCTGGTACTGCAGCGTGACGCTTTGGGCTTTGATCGTGATGCCGCGCTCACGCTCGAGATCCATCGAGTCGAGCACCTGCGCCTGCATCTCGCGGGCCTCGAGCCCCCCGCAGAGCTGAATCAGGCGGTCCGCCAGCGTCGATTTGCCGTGGTCAACGTGCGCGATGATGGAGAAGTTACGTATGCGTTGCATCGGAAACCCGGCCCGGGAGAAGCCGGGGCGCGCGATTATAGCTGTAAGCTCAGGGCGGGATCGGTCGATGCGCTGCCGCCGACACCCTGAGCTGCCGCAACAGCTCCCCCTCATCGAGGCGCTGCTCACACACCAGCGTGTTTCCCAGCAGCAATACCGGAATCCGCAGCCCGTAGCGGCGCTGTAGCGTCGCATCGCTGTCCACGTCGACGAGCTCGAGGGGGGGCAAGGGATGGCGGGCACGCAGGGCTTGCAGCTGAGTCCACATGTCTTCGCACAGCCCGCATTCCGTGCGCGTCAGCAGTCTCAGGGTCTCGGTAACGGCCGCGGCGTTGCTCAACGACGGCCCGGTGGTCCCGAAAATCCCGGCGAGCCGCGCGCGGCCATGCCGCCATCGATGCCGCGGCCGGCCATGCCTCCTGCGATACCGAGGTCGTTGCCAGTGCCGTGGCCGCCAGGATTGGCGCCCCCGGCGATTCCCGTTGTACCGGCGGTACCGGCAGAGGCGGCGCTGCCAGAGCCGGCGGCACCGGCAGCGCGCATCGACTGGGCAATCGCGCGCACCGTATCGGGCGGCACCTCGCCGATCGCCGTGACGCGATAGCCTTCGACCACGGTGGAATAGGCGGATGAGGACCCGAGGCTGGCAGTATCGTCCTTGGCGGCCGCAGCAGCGGAGTTCGACTGCATTTCGACGAATACCGATACCGACGCCAATCCGTCGCTGAACACCAGGTGCTCCACCGGCCCACTGGCGCCCGGAAGCACCTGGGTCGCGCTCGCCGTCATGTGGAAGCCCGGCGGCAGCACCTTGGCCTGCCAGGATACGCCCGCGCCGCGATCAGCCCCGGCATTGCGCTCGGCCACGGCCTCATCGTCATGACGCACCCAGCGGTACTCGCGCGCGTCGACCGCCGGCTCGAGCATCGCATCCGCGATATGGCGTGGGAGCGTCAGGCTCGTGAAGACGATCTGCTCCAATACTTCACCATGGCCGTTGCGCAGCTGTGACTTCAGCGGCATCGCCGTCGCCTCATCGATCCACAGCTTGTAGGCATAGCGCAGCTCGTCCATCGGCATCACCGTGATCACGCGCGCGTAGCGGCCGGAAACGCGGGTGCGTTTGATCAGTTTGACCTCGTATTGACCGATGGAGCTGGCATCGACACGCGGCAACCCGCCGAGCAGCAGCCCGGAATCCGGACTCTTTTCGACCAGCACCGTCCGCTGATCAGGCAGGTAACAAATCAGCTCCGCGCCCTTGCGTATGAATTCGCGCCCCGAGCCATCCATCGACAGCAGCCGTTCGGCCACCGCGCCGCCGCTGATGCGGTGGATAACCTGCAGCGTCTCGGTCTGACCGGCATGCTCGTGCACGAACACGCCCGCATAGTTACGTGTCGCGAGCGCGCGATCGGTGCGCGCGAGCCATTCGCGCGGATCATCATCGGCGGCGTTCGCGACCGCATTGCAGCCGACGGCCGCGCAAATGAGCGCAGCGGCGGCTCTAGCGGCTGCCATGTGGCGCGGTTGTGCCCACATCGGCTTGCTCATTGCCGCCAATGCTAGCGCCAATGCTCGCCGACGGCGGCGAATACTCCGCCGCCTCGTCGCTGCTGACCAGCGCCGACAACAGGTTTCGGCGCATCAACGGGGCAGAATACTCGCTGTGCGCGACCACATAATTGGCAAGCTGCGAGCGCAGAGCCAGGTGCTCATCATTGTCCGGCAGGGGCGTTACATAACTGAGCGGCTCGCCGTTGCCGGAAAACGCCGACGCATGCGCGGTCGGGCCGGCCACGGCCGCCGCGCCGACTGCATTGGCGGCTACCTGCACGGGTGCCGCGGCAGCAGCGACCGTCGGCGACACCGTGGAGGCGGCCACGGCGGCCGGGGCCGTCACCAGTGCCGGCACGCCGGCAACATTACGCATCATCAGTACCAATACCGAGACGCCGGCAATCGCCGCTACCAAAGCGGCGGCAAGCGCGCCGCGCTGAATCCGCCCGCGAGCGGCCGCCTTGCGAGCGCGTTCTGCCGCCTCGACCTCGGCCGCCTCGACCTCGGCCGACAGGGCCGCGCTGACCCGCGCAGAAAAGCCGCTGCCAACCGCCGCGACCGGCTCGGAACGCATCACCGCGCCGATCATCGCGTAACGTGACCAGCGCGCCCGCAACGATTCCTCGCGGTCTATCCGTCGCGACAACAGCTCACATTCAGCGGCGGGCAATTCGCCGTCGAACATCGCCGACAACTGACTCTCGACCTGTTCCTGGTTCACACCAGCTCCTCCGCTCGTCCCAAACCACCGTCGAAAACCTCGCGCAGCCGCAGATCGATGGCCTCGCGCGCACGAAAAATACGCGAGCGCACCGTTCCGACCGGGCAGTCCATCGATGCCGCAATCTCCTCGTAGCTCATACCCTCGAGCTCGCGCAATACGATTGCCGTACGCAGATCCTCCGGCAGGGCTTCGATGGCACCGTTGACCGTACTGCGGATCTCTTCGGTCAGCGCCAGCCCTTCGGGCGTATCCGGGTCTTTCAGGCGACTGATCATGTCGTGGGAATCCTCATTGCCGTGCACGTCGAGCTCGTAGCTCACCGGGCTGCGATCGCGCGCAGCCAGTGCGTTCTTGGCGGTATTGATGGCGATGCGATAAAGCCAGGTATAGAAAGCGCTGTCGCCGCGAAACTTCGGCAAGGCGCGATAGGCCTTGATGAAGGCCTCCTGGGCCACGTCCTCTGCGTCGGCCGGATCTCGCAGGTAGCGCATCACCAGCTTGACTACCTTGTGCTGGTACTTCAGCACCAATAAATCGAATGCGCTGCGCTCGCCGCGCTGCACGCGGCGCACCAAGCTCAAATCGCTGGAATCGGCGCCCATTGGCAACTCCGCCTTCGCATCGCCCGGTCGCCGTGCCACGACCTCGGTAGACTCCGCGTCCCGATGAAAGTTCGCGACCATACTGGCGAGTCTAGCAGTTGGTGCGTCCACGGGAGTCCCGCCCTTTTAATACCTGTTGCAACCCAACTTAGAGTCTCGCCGACGCCCGAGGTTCCACGCACAGAATTAAGTAAAGGCGCAGCCCTGGCACGCGGCCAGGAGCGGGGCGCCTCAGGGCGATCGGTGCGCGATCGCCGCGGCGAGTGCGCGAAACTGCGGCTGTTCGGGCTGCTCACCCGCCAAAAGGTAACGTGCCAGGTCCGGGTCGGGTAAATCCAAGAACTGCGCGAACAGCGCCTGCTCGGCGCTCGAAGCCAGCTGATAATCGTGCTGCAGCCAGCCCGCCAGCAGCAGGTCCAGCTCCCGCATGCCGCGGCGACAGCGCCAGGCCAGCTCCGACACGATGCACCCGGCCGTCAATGCTGCCGTTCGGCCAGCATTTGCTTGAGCGCGCCGATCGCCTTGGCCGGATTTAAGTCCTTGGGACACGCCTCGGTGCAATTCATGATGGTGTGGCAGCGATACAACCGAAACGGGTCCTCGAGCGCATCGAGCCGCTCGCCGGTGGCCTCATCGCGGCTGTCGACGATCCAGCGGTAGGCAGCAAGCAGGGCGGCGGGGCCCAGGTAGCGTTCGGAATTCCACCAGTAACTCGGGCACGCGGTCGAGCAGCATGCGCACAGGATGCACGCCGACGGCCGGTCGATCTTCTCTTGATCATGCTTGGACTGCAGCCGCTCGCGGTCCGGCGGCGGTGGCGTGCGCGTTTGCAACCACGGTTTTACGGCAGCGTACTGTGCGTAGAAATTGCTGAGGTCGGTGACCAGGTCCTTGACGACGGGCATGTGCGGCAGCGGGTAAATCCTGATGTCGCCGGCGCCGAGCTCCTCGCAGGTGCGCGTGCAGGCGAGCGTGTTGACGCCATTGATATTCATCGCACAGGAGCCGCAGATGCCCTCCCGGCACGAACGGCGCAACGACAGGGTCGCATCGATTTCATTTTTTATCTTCAGCAGCGCATCGAGCACCATGGGGCCGCAACTCGACATGTCTACGTCATACCGGTCGATGCGCGGGCGCTCGCCGGTAGTCGGATCAAAACGGTAGATTTTGAAGGTACGCGGTCGCTTCGCGCCGGCGGGCGCTGGAAAATGGCGTCCAGCACCGCGGTCGATGCGCGAATTGGGGGGCAATAGGAAATCAGCCATGCTGCTTGCTCGCCTCTACTTAAGCTTCGCCGTAATCAAGCTCGCCGTAACCCTTACCCGGACTCGTCTCAGTATGTTCGCGCCTTCGGCGCGACTACTTCGACGTCACTGGTTAGTGTGTGCAGATGTACCGGCCGATAGTCGATGCGCGTGCGGCCATCACTGCCGGTCCAGCACAGTGAATGCTTCATCCAGTTGACATCGTCCCGTTCCGGAAAATCCTCGCGCGCATGTGCGCCGCGGCTCTCCGTGCGATTGGCGGCCGAATGAATAGTCGCCAGCGCCTGCAGCAGTAGATTCTCCAGCTCGAGCGTTTCGATCAGATCGGTATTCCAGATCAGGCCGCGATCGGACACGCTGACATCACCGAAGCTGGCGAATGTTCGCGCGAGCTTGCCAATGCCTTCGGTGAGCGTCGCCCCAGTGCGAAACACCGCTGCATCCGCCTGCATAATCCGCTGCATTTCCAGGCGATCGCGGCGGTCGGGCGCGAGCCTTTGGCATTGCGCAGCCTATCGAGCCGCGCGACTGCGTAGTCCGCGCCCTCTTTCGGCAGCGGCCGCTGCTTGGCGCCCGCCTGGACGTGCTGCGCGCAGTGGCGCGCGGCTTCACGGCCGAACACCACAAGATCGAGCAATGAATTGGAGCCGAGGCGGTTTGCCCCATGCACCGAGACGCAAGCTGCTTCGCCAACCGCCATGAGCCCCGGCACGACACTGTCGGGGTTGCCATCCTTGAGCGTGACGACCTCGCCCTGCCGGTTGCAGGGAATCCCGCCCATGTTGTAGTGCACCGTTGGAAGGATCGGAATCGGCTCGCGCGTCACGTCGACGCCGGCGAAGATGCGGGCTGTTTCCGCGATGCCGGGCAGCCGCTCATGGATCACGGCCGGCCCGAGGTGCTCGAGATGCAAATGAATGTGATCCTTGAGCTCGCCGACGCCGCGGCCCTCGCGGATCTCGATGGTCATTGCACGACTGACCACATCGCGCGAGGCCAGATCCTTGGCATTGGGCGCATAGCGCTCCATGAAGCGCTCGCCAGCCGAATTGGTGACATATCCGCCCTCGCCGCGCGCACCTTCGGTGATCAGACAGCCTGCGCCGTAGATGCCCGTGGGATGGAACTGCACGAATTCCATGTCCTGCAGCGGCAGCCCGGCACGCAACACCATGCCGCCACCATCGCCGGTACAGGTATGGGCAGAGGTACAGGAAAAATAAGTGCGGCCGTAGCCGCCGGTGGCAAGCACGGTGGTTTGTGCGCGAAAGCGATGCAATTTTCCGTCCGCCAGATCGATCGCGACGACGCCACGGCATTCGCCGCGCTCATCCATGACCAGATCGATGGCGAAGTACTCGATGAAAAATTCAGCGTGATTGCGGATCGATTGCTGGTACAAGGTATGCAGCATGGCATGGCCGGTACGATCTGCGGCCGCGCAGGTGCGCTGCGCGATGCCACGGCCGAAGTGCGTGGTCATGCCGCCGAACGGCCGCTGGTAAATGCGGCCATCGTCGGTACGGGAGAACGGTACGCCGTAGTGCTCGAGTTCCACGACCGCGGCCGGCGCTTCCTTGCACATGAACTCGATCGCGTCCTGATCGCCGAGCCAATCCGAACCTTTCACGGTGTCGTACATGTGCCAACGCCAGTCGTCCTCGCCCATGTTCGCGAGCGCGGCGCTGATGCCGCCTTGGGCCGCTACTGTATGGCTGCGGGTCGGAAATACCTTGGTGATGCACGCGGTCGCGAGGCCGGCTTCGGCCAGCCCCAGGGTGGCACGCAAACCCGCGCCGCCGGCACCGACCACCACCACATCGTACGTGTGGTCGACGAACTCGTAAGCACTCATGCTGCCATCCGCAGTGCGATGCGCAGTACCGCATAGACGCCGCCGGCCGCGAGCAGCACGTGGATGAAAGTTGACAGTAGCAGCAGGAATGTCTTCCAGCCGTGGCGCACGTAGTCTTCAATGACCACTTCGAGGCCGAGCTGCGAGTGCCGGCAGGCCGTGAGCACCAGCAGTCCCAGCAGCACCGGATTCCAGCCGCCGCCGATCCAGGCCGCGACCGCGCCATAGTCCGACAGCGGCAGCCGCAGCAGCGCAATCAGCAGCCAGATCACCAGCGGTACCAGCGCCAGCGCCGAAACGCGCTCGACCCACCAGTGTGCGACACCGTCGCGCGCGGCGCCGTGATTGAGCACGCGCGCGAGCGGCGTGCGCAGACTCATGGCGTGCCCGCCGGCATACGAAAAGCAAAATAAAGTACAACAGCCGCCGCGATCACCGTGGCAGCCACGACCAGCGCAGCGCTGCCGCGCGCCGCACGTCGCTCGAAGCCCCAGCCGGCATCCCAGGCCAGATGGCGCAATCCATTGAACAAGTGATAGATCAACGCGATGAGCCCGAGTCCCAGCAGCGCCTTCAGCGGCAGCAGCGATAGCACGGCGACCGTCTGTGCGTAGCTGTTCTCGCCGCCGGCGGCTCCCATGAGCCAGGCGATCAACGCAAACAGGCCAAAGGCGAGAGCCACGCCGGTGATCAGGTGCAGCAGCGACAGCGACATCGTGTAGCCGAATCTGTACACGGTCCAATGCGGCGACAACGGTCGTTCGTGCATGACAGCTACCTCAGAAGTCTCAGAAGTCGATGCAGCGACCCAGCTTTTCCCAATCACCGTAGCGCGTGGGCTCCAGTCCCGCCGGGCCGCCAATTTCGCGCGGCCGCCTCGGCGCGGCCGCGACCGCGACCGGCACATCAGCGCCAGCAACGGGATTTGAGCGCGCGCGCGTCTGCGCAGGCTCCGCGGCGGGGCTGCTGTCGATAAGGACCGGCATGCGTATAAGTGTGCCAGAATTGCGCGCTTGCGACCACTGAAACTCCGGCAATACCGCCATGAACCCCGGCAAAACAGCCATGAACGAGCGCAGCGAGTGCGGCCGCTTCGACGACCTCGGTCTACTGCGATTCCAGGGCTCCGAGGCCTCGAAGTTTCTGCAAGGCCAGCTGTCGCAGGATTTGAACCGCCTCGGCGCAGCGGGCGCACAGCGCACAGAACAAGGCTTGCTCGCCGGCCTGCACAACCCGCAGGGCCGCACGATCGCCGTGCTGCGCTTGGCGCCGTTATCGAGCGACGAGATCGCCGCGGTGCTGCCGCTGGAACTCGCTGATCCAGTCGCCGCGCAGCTGCGCCGCTACGTGCTGCGCGCCAAGGTAACGATCGTCAACGACAGCAGCAACACCGGCGTCTACGGCTTTGCCGGCGCATTGGCGCACCTGCCTGCGGGAGTCGCGTCGCTGCGCATCGGCTCGGAACATCGCTGGCTCGTACTCGCGCCGACGCAGGGGTTGCAGCTGCCGCACGGTGACCCGACCGTGCCGCGCGCTGCGTGGCGCGCGGCGGACATCGCCGCGGGCCTGCCACAGGTGTACGCCGCCACCAGCGGCGCGTTCGTCGCGCAGATGTTGAATCTGGACTGCGTCGACGCCGTCTCCTTCAGCAAGGGCTGCTACACGGGCCAGGAAGTCATCGCACGCGCGCATTATCGCGGCCGGGTCAAGCGCCGCATGCAACGCTTCAAGACACGCTCGCCGCAGAATCTGGCCGCAGGCGACAGCGGCACGCTGCAGGACGGGCGCAGTTTCCAGGTCGTCGATGCGGTGCGCGATGAGGCGGGCCGCAGCGAATTTCTCGCCGTTGCCGCGCTGACCGCCGCAGCGACCGACACTGCGGACGCAGCGCCGGTCGGCGCTACGATCGACTGCGACGCGCTGCCCCTGCCGTACGACCTGCCTGGCTGAAGCGCCGAGCCGCCCACGCTCCGGCGAGCACGATGAGGCTCGATGGGTCGAACCCTCCGCCGCCACTGCCGCTGCTGCCGGCTCCGCTCAAGCTACTGCCGGAACCACTCGAGCTGCTGCCTGACGTGGAGCCCGCGGACGAAGAAGTCACGGTGACCGTCGCCGAGCCCGATTGGTTCGAGTCGGCGATCGAGACCGCGGTAACGGTGACCATGGCCGGCGACGGCACGGTGGCCGGAGCGGTATAGACGCCGGAGCTCGAGATCATGCCGAACGTCGAGTTACCTCCCGCTGTTCCATTGACTTGCCACGTCACCCCAGTAGTTGTGGTGTTGGAAACCGAAGCGACGAATGAGTGGGTCGCGCCCGTGGCAACACTGGCACTACCGGGCAACACCGCGACAGCAACATGCGCAACCGTCACCTGCGCTGTACCTGAACGAGTCGGATCGGCCGCGGATACCGCGATGACCGTGACCGTCGCCGGTGACGGGATTTTTGCCGGCGCCGTGTAGAGGCCGGCGCTCGAGATGGTTCCGACCGTTGAATTGCCTCCGGCGATACCGTTGACCTCCCAGGTCACCGCGGTGTTCGAGGTATTGGTTACCGTCGCAGCGAAGCTTTGCGTGCCCGTGCCGGCCAGTACGGTAGCGGTGCTCGGCGAGACGACGACGGCTACTGGCGCTGTGATGGTCACTCCCGCAAATCCAGAGACCGTGGAATCAGCCGCCGACACCGCCGTGACGGTCACGGTCGGCGATGTCGGTATGTTCGCGGGTGCCGTGTAAACACCGGCACTCGAGATGGTTCCGACCGTTGAATTGCCTCCGGCGATGCCGTTGACCTCCCAGGTCACGTTGGTGTTGGGGGCGCTGGTCACGGTGGCGGTAAAGGTCTGCGAACCCAATCCCGCCTGCACGCTCGGGCCGCTCGGGCCGCTCGGGCCGCTCGGGCCGCTCGGCGAGACTGAGACGGTGATCGGCAACGTCGGCGAAATCGTGGTGAGGCAGGCCGTACTACCATTATTCGACGCGTTCGACGGCGCGCTGGTGGTCGCGGCGCTCGCGCTGATCGTCACAACGGCGGTGTCGGTCTTGCCCGCGCTATCGGTGACTGTCAGCTGTATCTGGAAGCTTCCGGATGAGGGCGCGACGACCGTCGCAGCACTGCTGCCGGCCCCGGAAATGGTCGGCGTACTACCACTGGTATTGCTCCCGCTGACGAGTGACCACGCCCAGGAGCTGATGGTTTGGTTGCAGGCGGCGGCACTGCCGGCACCATTCAATACGACATTTGTTCCGGCGCTCACGCTGCCGCCGGGTACGGCCACCGCCGCGATCGGACG
>JBIODE010000006.1:0-31682 GCA_044440325.1 Steroidobacterales bacterium | reverse complement strand
GTCGCTGCCGGCAAGGCGATCGAACTGAAGGGGCCCGGCCGCAGCGTATGAGCGGCGTGCGTCCGGGTGGGTTGGGGGCGACGCGCGTCTGCCCGCATTGTAAGGCGACGGTGCTCGAAAGTGCGGCCGTCTGCCCTGCCTGCCGCCACCATCTGCGCTTCAACGCCGGCGCAGCGCAGCCGGGCAGCGACGACAATTACACCGCCCTGAACATCGAGGGAACGATCGCCCATGCGGTCAAGGACGAGGCCTGCGAATATTGCGTGGTGCTCGCCATCCGCAATGAACGCGGTGAGCACGTCACGCGGCAGGTTGTCGGCGTCGGTGCGCTACAGCCGGGGGAGAGCCGGAGCGTGAGCGTGTCGGTCGAAATGTTACCGGCGCGTGCGCAGCCCCCCGCGCCTCCGCCAAAGCACGCATCGGCAATACCGCCGGCGACGGCAGCCCGGCCCGCAGCGGCGAGCATCGCACCGCCATCCGCACCGCAGAAACCGCCCGCGGCACCCTCGCAGGCGGCAAGCGCGTTCAATCCCATACGCTCGAAGTTCTAGATCTCATCGATCATCTCGCGGCCATTGCGCGAGAACGCCGGGCCGGCGGCGAGATCCGCGACGCAACTCGCCGCCAGACAGGGCGCACGCATACCGCCCTGTCCGCGTATCGGTCAACGCATCTCGAACTGAAGTGCGGCCAGGCGCGCGTACAGCGCGTCGCGTTCCATCAATTCCGCATGGGTTCCGATCGCGATACTGCGGCCGTGGTCCATCACCACGATCCGGTCCGCGCTCAGCACCGTCGCGAGCCGGTGCGCTATGACGAGCGTCGTGCGTCCGCGCAGCAGGTTCTCGATCGCCTCCTGCACCAGACGCTCGGATTCGGCATCCAGTGCGCTGGTAGCCTCATCGAGCAGCAGGATCGGCGGATTCTTGAGTATTGCGCGCGCGATCGCGATTCGCTGGCGCTGCCCTCCTGACAAGCGCATGCCCCGTTCGCCGAGAAAGGTGTCGTAGCCCTGCGGCAGGCGCCGCAGGAACTCGTCGGCCGCGGCGGCGCGCGCGGCCGCTTCGATTTCCGCGTCGTTGGCCGAGGGCCGCCCATAGCGAATATTTTCGCGCGCACTCGCGCCGAAGAGGACGGTCTCCTGAGGGACCAGGCCGATTTGCGCGCGCAATTCGCGTGGCACCAGCGTTGCGATATCGATCCCGTCGATGGATATGCGGCCGTACGCCGGATCGTAGAACCGCAGCAGCAACTGAAAAATCGTGCTCTTCCCGGCGCCCGAAGGGCCGACGAACGCAACGGTCTCGCCAGGTTGTATCTGCAGAGTGTAGTCGCGCAGCGCCGCGCTATCCGGGCGCGAAGGGTAATGAAAGGTCACGCCCTCGAAGGCAATGCATCCCCGCACGCGTGGCGGCAACGCCCGCGGCTGCGCCGGCGCGGCGATCGCCGGCCGCGCGGCGAGCAGCTCCGCCAGCCGTTCCATGGCGCCGGCAGCACGCTGCACTTCGCCCCACATTTCAGTGAGCGCGGCGGCGGATGTACCCACGATGCCGGCGTATATCAGGAACTGGCTGAGCTGTCCCGGACTCATCGTGCCGGCGAGCACCGCGTGCGCGCCGAGCCAGAGCACATAGGTGATACCGCCGAACACCAGCGCCGTGCCGACTGCCGTCAGCAGGGCCCGCACACGGCTGCGCTGAATGGAAGCGCGAAAGCTCTGCTCCACCGCGTCGCTATAGCGGCGGCTCTGCAACTCTTCGAGTGTGAAGGCCTGCACGGTCGCAATCGCGTTGAGCGTCTCATCGACCAGACTGCCGGTGTCGGCAATACGGTCCTGCGCCACGCGCGAGAGCTTGCGCACCCGCCGCCCGACGGCGATCAGCGGCACGATCACCAGCGGCACGAGCGCGACGATGACGCCGGTGAGCTTCGCACTCGTCAGTGCCAGCAGCGCCAGCGCACCGACCAGATTCAGGATCGAGCGCAGCGTGATCGACAGGTTGACGCCCGCGATCGCCTGCACCAGCGTCGTGTCAGCCGTCAGGCGCGAGAGCACCTCGCCGGTGCGAGTGACCTCGAAAAAAGTGGGATCCATGCGCACGACGCGCGCGTACACCGCGGTACGAAGGTCGGCGACCACCCGCTCCCCCAGCCACGTGACGAGGTAGAAGCGCAGCGCCGCGAACACCCCGAAAGCGAACGCCGCAGCCAGAAACAGCAGGAAGTACCGATTGATCGTGGCCGGATTGGCGCTGCTCATGCCGTGGTCGATCAACTGGCGCAGCGCCATCGGCAGCGCCAGCATCGCGCTGGCCGCCAGCACCAGTGCGAGCAGCGCGGCTGCCAACACCCGGCGATAGGGCACGAGAAACGGCAGCAACGCCTGCAGCGGCTGCAGCGATTTGCCCCTGGGACGATCTAGAGTCGCGGACGCGGCCATTTTGCGATACGGCGGTCGATGAAGCCGATGAGGTACTCGCGCAAGCGCCGGCCCAGGCCGCGGCGCGGCCAGGCGCGCCGATCGAGCTGGACCGATTGCTGGCAATCCTCGATAAATACGCGCGCCGCCTCGTTCGCGAAGTCGTGGTCATCGACCTCCTGATTGGCCTCGAGATTCCATGTGAAACTCCAGCGATCCAGGTTACTCGAGCCAATCGACACCCAATCGTCGCAAATGACCATCTTCGCGTGCAGTACGCGCGGCTGATATTCGAAGATGTGGACTCCATGACGCAGCAGCCTGCCAAAATGTCGGTGCGCCGCATGGCGCACCATCGGATGATCCGTCAGCGATCCGGGCAATAGCAACCGTACATCCACACCGCGGTGAGCCGCGCGCCGCAACGCGCGCCGCAGGCGCCGCGACGGCACGAAGTAGGCGCTGACGAGCCAGACGCGGCGGCGCGCCCGACCGACGTGCGCCACGACGCTTGAGGCCAGCCCCGATCGATGCCAGCCAGCACTCGCCACCACGCGGCCCGCGCAAGGCCGGAGCGGCAGTGCCGCGCCGGGATCCGCGCGCGCGGGGGTCATTGTTGCTGCGAGCGCCATGCCGTTGTTGCTGTTGCTGATGCTGTTGCTGTTGCTGATGTCCCAGGTGCTGCCAAACAGGCGTTCCCAGTCGTGCAGCACCGGACCGCGGATCTCGACCATCAGATCGCGCCAGGGCCCCCCAGCGCTGGTGTGTTCGGCGAAATCATCGGTAATGCCGGCGCCACCGACGAAAGCGCTGGTGCCGTCCACGAGCAGTAATTTGCGGTGATTGCGCAGAAAATTGCCGAAGCGTTTGCGCCAGCCGAGGACATTGTAGAGGCGCAACTGCACCCCGCCGGCGATCAACCGCCGCCGATCCTGCGCCCGCAGCCCCAGGGCGCCAAAGCCATCCAGCAGCGCTGAAACCCGCACGCCGCGTCCGGCCGCCGCTGTCAGCGCCGCGATGAAGCGCTCGGCCAGCCTGCCGGACTGCACCAGATACATTTCAAGTAGAACGTAGCCGCGCGCCGCGTCGATCGCCGCGAGCATGCGCCCAAAGAAGCGCTCGCTCTCACTCAGAAGCTCAAACTGATTACCGTAGCGCCAAGGGGTCGCACCAATCATTCGCCGGGCGAACCGCTGACGCACTTTACGAAATCCGGCCGGCACTGCTGCGCACCTGTCTGTTGTCGCTATTGTCAGCGGTGTGATTATGCCGCCACCCTCAGCGGTGCGCCGCACTGACATGGCGTAGGCGGGCGCGGCGGATCCACGGCAGGTCGGCCTACGGCGGACCTTTGCAAGCCAATCCAAGCTTGACCTGGCAGCCGCTGGTGCGACCGGCGCGACCCTGCCGCGGCAACGACAGATGACGAGGTCATCTTTTCGCCGACACGTGCGTTAATCGCAGAAGGCGCACCAACGCGCCAGGAGGGTTGCATGGAATCGCATCAGCTGAGACGTCGAATCCGCCTGTCGGCGCTGCTGGCAGCCGTGAGTCTCGCGACACTGTTATCGAGCGCCTGCGTCGTAACGCCGGCCCGCGGCTACTACGTCGGCGGCACGGTAATGGTGGCACCGCCGCCACTCCGAGAAGAGGTCATCGGCGTTGCGCCGGTGCCGGGTTACTTCTGGGTTGGGGGTTATTGGAATTGGGTCGGCGGCCGGCACGTCTGGGTGCCCGGCCGGTGGCAGGCGCCGCGAGTTGGTTATCATTGGGCACCGCACCGCTGGGTGCGCGAAGGTGGGGGCTGGCGTTTGGCCCAAGGCCATTGGGAGCGCTAGGCGTCGAACGGCTGTGCCACCGTCGAAATGACCGGTCCCTGAAGCTACCGAGGCCGCTATGACTCGCCGCTGTCTCCAAACCACGCTAGTCACTGCGATCGGGCTCGGCCTAGCGCTCACGGGCTGCTCCTCGGGCCCCGAGCACCCGTACTACAGTAGCAACCCGGCGGCCGCCGTGATCGTCGCTAGGTCCGCGTCGCCGGCCCCGCCGGCGCCGCGCGAAGAGAGTCCAGGCCCCGCTCCCGCAGCGGGCTTTATGTGGATCGATGGCTACTGGAGCTCGGACAACGGTCACTACGAGTGGACACCGGGCCGATGGGAAGCCCCGCGGAGCGGCTCGCGTTAGGCGCGCGACGGTCCTTCGCCTGCCGGTCATTCTCGACGCGCGCTCACCACCGCGCGTCGCACGAGTTCACGGTGCTCCCGGCAGCGGCGGCGCCCGACCAGTGAAAATCCGACGCTCGGATCGCAAATGCTTGCGATCAGTACATCGTTGTCACGGAACTGAACCACGACCCGTTCGCCGGGATTCAGCGACGACCCGATCGCTTGGGCTTCCAGCCGCCGTGCCGGGTCCTCGCGCAGGATGAGCCAGCCGGCAGCGTGCACAGCCGCCCGCACCGCCTGAAAATTCGTTCGCGGGTCAGAGGAGGTGGGAACCAGCAAGTAACGCAAATCCCGACGCTGAGACCGCCAGAAAGCGAACCCGAGCCCGCCCGAGAGGGTGCTGGGTGTTCATTGACGCGGCAGCCTCGAGCGCCGGAGGGAATGAGGTCGATCACGGAATTGCAGTATCATTGCGGCCCCTGTTTGACTGCTGGAGATACCATGTCCCTCCGCATCAATGACACTGCGCCGAACTTCAAGGCCAAAACCACTCAAGGCCCGATCGATTTCCACGAATGGATTGGCAACAGTTGGGCGATCCTGTTTTCACATCCCAAGGACTTCACCCCGGTTTGCACCACCGAACTGGGCTACATGGCGAAGATTGAGCCCGAGTTCACCAAGCGCAACGCCAAGCTGATCGGGCTGTCAATCGATCCGGTGGAAAGCCACAGCAAATGGGTTGGCGACATCGAGGAGACGCAAGGCGCCGCGGTGAAGTATCCGATGATTGGCGACACCGATCTGCACGTGGCGAAACTCTACAGCATGCTACCCGCTGAGGAGCCCGGTACCGCCGAGGGCCGCACTGCTGCCGCCAATGCAACAGTGCGCTCGGTCTTCATCATCGGGCCCGACAAAAAGATCAAGCTGATGCTGACTTATCCGATGAGCACGAGTCGCAATTTCGATGAGATCGTGCGCGTGCTGGACTCGCTGCAACTGACCGCCCGTGAAAATGTCGCCACACCGGCCAACTGGAAGCCGGGCGAGGATGTCATCATCCCGACTTCCGTTTCCGACGATGCGGCCAGGCAAAAGTACCCGCAAGGATTCAAGACGTTGAAGCCCTACCTGCGAACCGTCTCGCGGGTGAAATAGGGGCCACCGCGCCGGGGGCCCGCGGCGGTCACGGGGAACGCGCCGCGCGTAAGCGCCAACGACTATGCAATGAGAGTGACAATGACGAAGCCGCTTCGCATCCTCGCAGCCGTCTTCGGCTTTACGGTGATCGCTACCGCGCAGGCCCAGACGGAATTTACGCCACCGGGAGGCAAGGGCCGCGCCATCATCGCGGTATCCGGCTCCATGGGCGCGAAGGCCTATGAGGCGGCCGCGCGTAAGCTCGCCAGCTTCGGCTATGACGTATTCCTGCTCGATGGCAATAGTCTGGTCGGCGATCAGGGCGCTGGATTGAAGGCGGCGATCGACAAAGCGCCGCAATCGCCGAACGCTCTGCCGGGCAAGGTGGGGGTGGTCGGATTTTCGCTCGGTGGCGGTCAGGTGTTGGGCTATGCCCCACGGTGGCCCGATCAGGTGGCGGCCGTGGTCGTGATGTATCCGCTGACGAGCGTTTACAAGGATATCTCCGCCACTGTCGGCAGAATCAAAGTGCCGGTGCTCATGTTTGCGGGCGAGAAAGACACGTTCAAGAACTGCTGCCTTATCGAGACAGCCAGGGCGATCGCCAGCGCTGCGGCCGCGATTAATGCGCCCCTGGAACTGGTCACCTATCCGAATGTCGGGCACGATTTCGTGGTCGAGGGCTCGCGCTACGATGCCAAGGCGGCAACGGACGCCTGGACTCGAACCGAGGCGATGCTGAAGCAACACCTGTCCGATACGCCGTAAGCGCTGTGTTGGCGGGTGATCTATGAAGAAGCTCAAACACGAAGCGGAGCTGTTCAAGGCGGCCTTGCTCGCCGGCGTCCAGTATGCGGAAGGCCGCAAGGCGGTCGAGTTCGAGGTGACCGACTCGGCCAGCGACAAGGCCTTATACGTCTATCGCTTGCTCGTGCACGACAAGGTCATCGCGCCGATGCCGGAAGAGCAGGTCAGTGAGAAGACGATTCGCCATCGGCTCGCAACCTGGTACGCACATCAATTGCCTGACGGACATCCGCTGCTGCAATAGACCTTGCACGGCAATCCGCAGTGGCGGAGAGGGTGGGATTCGAACCCACGGTTCCCGTGAGGGAACGCCGGTTTTCAAGACCGGTGCATTCAACCGCTCTGCCACCTCTCCGAACGAAGTGCCTGCGCGCGCTGAGCATTGTTCGCGCGCTCACTGTACTGCAATCCTCATCATGCCACCCATGTACGGCCGCAGCACCGCCGGCACCGTCACGCTGCCGTCGTCGTTCTGATAATTCTCGAGAACTGCAATCAGCGCACGGCCGACGGCCACGCCCGAGCCGTTGAGCGTGTGCACCGGCTCGGGCTTGCCGGTCTCGGGGTTGCGCCAGCGCGCTTGCATGCGTCGCGCCTGAAAGGCCTCGCAGTTGCTGCAGGAGGATATCTCGCGGTACTTGTCCTGCGACGGCAGCCACACTTCGAGATCATAGGTCTTGGCACTTTGGAAGCCGACGTCACCGGCACACAGTGCCACCGTGCGGTAGGGCAAATCGAGCCGCTGCAGTACCTGCTCGGCGTTCGAGGTCAACTCCTCAAGTGCACGATAGGAATCGGACGGCCGCACGATCTGCACCAGCTCGACTTTTTCGAATTGATGCTGGCGAATCATACCGCGCGTATCGCGGCCGGCGGCCCCCGCCTCGGAGCGAAAGCACGGCGTATGCGCGACGTACTTCAGCGGCAGCACTTCGGCCGGCAGGATCTGCTCGCGTACCAGGTTCGTCACCGGCACTTCGGCAGTCGGAATCAGGTAGAGCGCCTGCTCGCCGCGGACGGCAAACAGATCCTGCTCGAACTTCGGCAGCTGCCCGGTGCCGAGCAGCGAGCCCGAAGCCACCAGATACGGCACGTAGACCTCCGTGTAGCCGTGCGAGCGTGTATGCAGATCAAGCATGAACTGCGCCAGCGCGCGGTGCAGCTGCGCCAACGCGCCGCGCATGACCGCGAAGCGCGCGCCCGCGATGCGGCTCGCGGCCTCGAAGTCCAGCTGTCCGAGGCGCTCGCCTAACTCGGCGTGATCGCGAGGCGTAAAGTTGAAAGTCCGCGGCGTGCCCCAGCGGCGTACTTCAACGTTGGCGTTCTCGTCGCGCCCCTCCGGCACCGACTCGTGCAGGAGATTGGGCAGGCCGAATTGCCAGGCCTCGAGCTCGGCTTGCACGCCGCTCATCTCGCGATCAGCGAGCTCGAGCTCGCTCGTGAGCGCCTCACCCTGAATAATCAGCGGCGCGATATCTTCACCGCGCCCGCGCGCCTGGCCGACCGCCCTGGCGTGGCTGTTGCGCGCCGCGCGCAGGCGATCGCTCTCGACTTGCCAAACCCGGCGGCGCTCCTCCAGCACCTGCAATGCGGCGACGTCGAGCGCGAAGCCACGACGCGCCAGATTGCGCGCCACCTCCTGCGGCGCGGAGCGCAGCAACTTTGGATCGATCATGCTTACCCTTCTTCTTTCTTGTCGCCGTCTCTGTGCCGCAGGCGCTCCAAATCCTCGCCGATGCGCCGCTCCAGACCGCGCGGCACCGGTCGATAGTAACGCCGGTCCGGCATTTCATCCGGCAGATAGCGCTCGCCGGCCGCAAAGGCCCCCGGCTCGTCGTGCGCATAACGATAGCCGCTGCCGTAGCCCAGATCCTGCATCAGCCGCGTGGGCGCATTGCGAAAGCGCAGCGGTACATCGAGCGAGCCGTAACGCTCGACATCCTGTATTGCCTCGTTATAGGCCGTATACGCAGCGTTGCTCTTGGGCGCAACCGCGAGATAGAGCACGGCCTGCGCGATCGCGAGCTCTCCCTCCGGACTGCCGAGGCGCTCATAGGCCTGCCAGGCATCGAGCGTCAGGCCGAGTGCCCGCGGATCAGCAAGTCCGATGTCCTCCGCCGCCATGCGCGTGACGCGGCGCGCGATATAGCGCGGGTCGCAGCCACCATCGAGCATGCGCACGAGCCAGTACAGCGCGGCGTCCGGATCGGTGCCGCGCACCGCCTTGTGCAGGGCCGAGATCTGATCGTAAAACTGCTCGCCGCCCTTGTCGAAACGCCGCCGCCCGCCGCTGGCGATTTCCTGCGCCTGCGCCAGCGTAACCAATTTCGAATCGGACGCCGCGGCAAGCCCGGCTGCCAGTTCGAGCATGTTGAGCGCCCGGCGTGCATCACCATCGCCCGCACGCGCGAGCAGCTCGAGCGCCTCCGGTGCAACGCTGAGCTCCTGCGCACCGAGACCGCGCTCGCGATCCTGCAGCGCGGTCTCGAGCAGTCGGCGCAGATCATCCACTGGCAGCGGCTTGAGGACGTAGACGCGCGCGCGTGACAGCAGCGCGCCGACGATTTCGAACGAGGGATTCTCCGTCGTCGCGCCGATGAAGGTCAGCGTACCGTCTTCGACGTGGGGCAGAAAGGCGTCCTGCTGCGCCTTATTGAACCGATGGACCTCATCGAGAAACAGCACGGTTGGACGGCCCGCGGCGGCCTGTTCGCGCGCGTGCTCGACGGCCTCGCGAATGTCCTTGATGCCGGCCTGCACCGCCGAAAGCGCGATGAATTGGGCGCCCGAGCTGGCGGCGATGAGGCGTGCGAGCGTGGTCTTGCCGGTGCCGGGCGGGCCCCAAAGAATCAAGGAGTGCAGCTGCCGGGCGGTGATCGCTTCGTAGAGCGGCTTGCCCGGCGCGAGCAGGTGCTGCTGCCCGACGAATTCCTGCACCTGGCGCGGCCGCATGCGATCGGCCAGCGGCCGCCAATCCTTTCCGGGGCTCGTCAGTGGCAGCGTCTGCTGCGAGGTGGCGCGCTTGGGCATGTTACCCGCCTGCAAGTCCGAGCAAGCGCTCGGCCCATCGCACCCAATGCCGCACGCCGAGCTGGCAGAGCGCAATCCCCGCGACCACGCCCGTGGCATCGGCATAGAAATCGAACCAGTCCGCCTCTCGGCCCATGTGCATGAGTCCCTGCGCGATTTCGATGCCTCCCCCGAGCGCGAGCAGCCACACCGTCAACCGCCAGTAACGCCGCGGCTCGAGCAGGCCGCCGAACCAGAGGGCCAGCACGAGATAGGCGATGATATGTTCGATCTTGTCGTTCAGGGGTAACTTCGGCATTTGTTTCGCGGGCAACAACCCCGTCACGACGGTGCCCAGCACGAGGATCACGCCGAGAAGATCCCAGAGTCGCGCGTGTCGCACGGAGGCCTGCGCCGGCGTGGTCACGGTTATGACTCCGGGGTGCCGATCACATCGGCGCCTGCGGGCGGCTGGAAACGGAACTCCGCGGCCGCAAGCGTCACGTTGCGCTGGCTGTGGATAAGATCGAGCGTCAGTATCTGGCCGAGCTTGTCGTCGATGACCATGCGCACGAGCTGCCCCGACTTGAAGCCCAGCTGCGCCCGGCTGAAGTCCGCCTCGGCATTGCGCGGCACCACTTGCACCCACTCCAGCCCGTCATGCGCCGGAGCGGCGCCGATTTCGAACGCGGCGTGCAATTCGGCGTCGGATCCCGACAGCAGCGCCATCGGTGTGGCAGACAGCGCCGCGGTCACGGGTTTGACCGTCACCTGCATGAGCTCGCGATCGTAGAACCAGAGATTGCGCCCGTCGGCCACGAGTATCTGTCCACGGCCACCGCCGGCTTGGCGGTCGCCGACGGCACTGTGCCCAGCGGCGACGGCACCTGCCGGGTCGGTGCCGTTGCGCGCCGCATATTCCCAGCGAAATCTGCCGGGACGCTGCACCAGCAATACCCCTGCGCCCGCCTCGACGTCCTGACCTCGGGCATCGACGATGCGCTGCTGGAACTCGCAGCGCATCGTCTTGAGCCCCTCAAAATACCGATCGAGCAGCGTCGCGGCACCGGAAGGTGCGCCGGTACCCACAGCGCCCGTCGCGGTTGTGGCCCCGGCGGGCGCCGACACCGGCGCTTGAGTGAACGCCGGCGTAGACACGAGCACCAGCGCGAACACGAGCGCAGTGAGAACAGCGGGCATGCCGGCGACGCCCGCGTTGCTCCGACCCGTGGTCATTCGTCCGCAGGTGGCGGCGCGAGCACTTCGCGTCCGCCATTCGATTGCAGCGGCCCGACAACGCCGGCCTGCTCCATCGCCTCGAGCATGCGCGCGGCCCGGTTGTAGCCGATCTTCAAGCGCCGCTGCACGTAGGAGATGGATGGTTTGCGCTCGCGCGTGACGATCTTCACCGCCTCATCGTACAGGGCGTCCTGTTCGGCATCGCCGCCGTCGACGCCGCCTTCCTCGTCTTCGCCCGATATTCCCGGAATCGGCGCCGACGGACCGCGCAACACTTCCTCGATGTAATTCGGCGCGGCGGCGCCCTTGAGCGCATTGACCACCCGATGCACTTCCTGGTCGGACACGAAGGCCCCGTGGATGCGCGTCGGCATCGAGGTGCCGGGCGGCAGATACAGCATATCGCCGTGACCGAGCAATGATTCAGCACCCATCTGGTCGAGAATTGTTCGCGAGTCGACCTTGGCGGAGACCTGGAAGGCGATGCGCGTCGGGATGTTGGCTTTGATCAGGCCGGTGATGACGTCCACCGACGGGCGCTGCGTCGCCAGCACCAGGTGTATCCCCGAGGCGCGCGCCTTCTGTGCCAGCCGCGCGATCAGCTCCTCCACCTTCTTGCCGACGATCATCATGAGGTCAGCCAGCTCGTCGATGATAACGACCACGAACGGCAGCGGCTCAAGATTCGGGATGGCGCTCTGATCGATGCTCGGATCGTTGGCCGCACGCGCGATCAGCACGGGATCGCGAATCGGCTTGCCCTCGGCGATCGCATCCTTGACGCGACGGTTGTAGCCGGCGATATTGCGCACGCCGAGCGCGGACATCAGCTGGTAGCGCCGTTCCATTTCAGCGACGCCCCAGCGCAAGGCATTGGCGGCTTGCTTCATGTCCGTAACCACGGGCGCGAGCAGATGCGGTATGCCTTCATACACCGATAACTCGAGCATCTTCGGGTCAATCATGATCAGCCGCACATGCTCGGCGGTCGATTTGTACAGCAGACTCAACACCATCGCATTGATCGCCACCGACTTGCCCGAACCGGTCGTCCCCGCGATCAGCAAATGCGGCATGCGCGCAAGATCGGCAACCATCGGCGCACCGCCAATGTCCTTGCCGAGCGCCAACGCCAGCGGCGAGGCGACATCCTCGTAGGCCTTAGACTTGATGATTTCCCCGAGCGTCACGATCTCACGCTTTTCATTCGGGATCTCGAGGCCCATGACCGACTTCCCCGGGATCACTTCCACAACGCGTACGCTGATCGCCGACAGCGCGCGCGCCAGATCCTTGGACAGCGCGGTGATCTGGCTCGCCTTGGTGCCCGGTGCCGGACGCATTTCAAAGCGCGTGACCACGGGCCCCGGATGCACCGCCACCACCTCGACCTCGACGCCAAAATCCTTGAGCTTGAGCTCAACCAGCCGCGACATGGCCTCCAGCGCCTCGGGCGAGTAGGACGGCTCGCGTCGACCCGGATCATCGAGCAGGCTCAACGGCGGCAATTCGCGCGCCTGTGGCGGATCGAACAGCAGTACCTGGCGCTCCCTCTCCGCGCGCTCGCCTTTCTCCGGGGCCGGGGCGGGCGCGGATATCGCCGGTGTGGTTCGACTCGCGGTTCGCCGCTGCTCGGCCGCCACCGATTCCTTGCGCTCCAGGCGTCGCTCGCGTCCCGCGTTCTTCTCGCGCGCCGTGAACCAGCGGGTCCGTGTCCAGGCCACGGCGCTCCATGTCCAATGGCCGATGCGGTCCATGAGCGTGAGCCATGACACGCCGAAGGCCACGGCCGCACCCGCCATCCATGCTGCCAGCAGCAACAGCGTCGCGCCCAGTAGCTCGAGGCCCTCGGCCAGGGCCTCACCCACCGCGCTGCCGACGACGCCGCCGGCGCCCTGCGGCAGACTCCCCGGGCTCCAGTGCAGCGCCGCCAGCGCGCAGCTCGACACCAGCATCAATACGAAGCCGGCAATGCGTACGAACAGATTCATGCGCGACTGCAGCACCTGGCGCTCGCCGGGACGCAGCAACTGCCATGCGGCGACCCCGAGCACGATCGGCCAGAGATAAGCCGGGCGCCCAAACAAGAAGTACAGCGCGTCGGCAAACCAGGCGCCGACCGGGCCGACACGGTTATGAACGCCAAGCCCCTCGCCGGTGGAGGAAAATCCCGGGTCGCCAGGATTGAAGCTCAGCAGCGCTACCAGCAGCACCAGTGCCAGCACCCCGGTGGCGATGGCGCCGCTTTCGCGCAGGCCGCGCACGACCGCCGCGGAAAAGCGCAGCGGTGTCTTGCCGTGGACCGTCGATTCGCTCAATGCACCGACCCTGAATACGTCGCCAACGCGGGATGGACCAAGCGCCCGGCCTCGATGTTCAAGCCTCGCCGCAGCACCGGAGAGTCGCGCCACTGCCCCGAGGCCATGATCGGCAGGAACGGCGCCAGCGCCGCTGACAGCGCCTGCGACGCCGTGCGCGGGACTGCGCCGGGAATATTGGTCACCGCAAAATGAATCACACCATACAGCACATACGTCGGTTCTACGTAGCTCGTCGGCCGCGTCGTCTCAATGCAGCCGCCCTGATCCACTGAGATGTCGACGATCACGCTGCCGGGCTGCATCGTACGCACTACCGCGGCGCTCAGGACGCGCGGTGCCCGCGCACCGGTGACCAGCACCGCGCCGATCAGGACATCAGCGCGCCGCGCCGCGGCGGCGATGTCGAGTTCGTAGGGGTACAACGCCGTGACATTCGGGCCGAGCGCGCGCATGCGTTCGAGCCGCTCGCGATTCTTGTCGAACACCACGACTTCGGCTCCCAGGGCGGCCGCCATCGCCGCAGCGTTGCCGCCCGCTGAACCTGCGCCGATGACAACGACGCTGCCGCGCGGGGCCGCCGGCACCCCGCCGAGCAGGATACCCTTGCCGCCTTGAGGACTGTGCAGCAGTGTGGCGGCAAACTGCGTCGCCAAGCGGCCGGCGATGGCGCTCATCGGCGCCAGCAGCGGCAGACGCCCGTCGCTCTCCTCGACGGTCTCGAAGCCGATGGCGGTCAGGCCGATTTCGCGCAAACGCTGCGTCAGCTCGGGCAGCGCAGCCAGATGCAGGTAGGAAAACAGCAGATGCTCACGACGCAGCAGCGGCAATTCGGCCGCGATCGGCTCTTTGACTTTGACGATCAGCTCCGCGGCGGCATAAAGCTCGGCGGCATCGCGAGTCACGCGTACCCCCGCGGCACGATAGCTCTCGTCATCATACCCGCTGGCCGCGCCGGCGGCGGCTTCCACCAGCAGCTCGTGCCCGGCGCGCACCAGCTCGGCGCAGACTGCCGGGATGAGGCCGACACGGCCTTCGTACGGTTTGATCTCTTTGGGAACGCCGATGCGCATGAATACCGCAATTCGTCGAAGGTTATGACTTGGCCGTAACGGTCGGGTTACTTACCATCCGCGCTCTGCATGCACTGCAACAGCACAGAATGGGCGCCGCGAGCGCAAGATTCCGCTATGAAGGATTGTACATGAGCGATACGCAGCACCGTCGACTGATCATCCTGGGCTCGGGTCCCGCCGGCTACACGGCCGCGGTTTATGCGGCGCGCGCGAATCGCAAGCCGATGCTGATCACGGGCCTCGAGCAGGGCGGGCAGCTGATGACGACCACCGACGTCGATAACTGGCCTGGCGACATCGAAGGCCTACAGGGTCCCGCGCTGATGCAGCGCATGCGCCTGCATGCCGAGCGTTTCGCGACCGAGATCGTGGCCGATCACATCCACACCGCGGAGCTGCGCCAGCGCCCGTTCGTCCTGCATGGCGATCAGGGCCGCTACACCTGCGACGCCCTGATCATCGCCACGGGCGCCACGGCCCGCTATCTGGGCCTGCCGTCCGAACAGCGCCTGCGCGGTCGCGGCGTCTCGGCCTGCGCCACCTGCGACGGCTTCTTTTTCCGCGGCCAGCGGGTCGCGGTCGTCGGCGGCGGCAACACCGCGGTGGAAGAGGCCTTGTACCTGTCGAATTTGGCCGCACACGTGACCTTGATTCATCGGCGCGCGCACCTGCGGGCGGAAAAAATCATGCAGGACCGACTGCTCGAGCGGGTGCGCGCCGGTAGCGTGACGCTGGCGTGGAATCACGAGGTCGAGGAAATCCTGGGCGACGACAACGGCGTGCATGGCGTGCGCATCCGCTCCAACGCCAACGGCGCTCTGCAGGATCTGGCTGTCACCGGCGTCTTCATCGCCATCGGGCACACCCCAAACACCGCCCTGTTCGATGGCCAGCTCAAGATGCGCGCCGGCTACTTGCAGGTGCGCGCCGGCGCCGAGGGCGATGCCACCGCCACCAGCATCGATGGCGTGTATGCGGCCGGCGATGTGGCCGACCATATCTATCGGCAGGCGGTCACTTCGGCGGGCTCTGGCTGCATGGCCGCGCTCGACGCCGACCGCTACCTGGAAGCCTCCGACCGCGGCGCATCTTAGCCGCACGTGCCCGGCATGCGCAGCGCCATTCTGTCCCGCATCGATGAGGTCTCCGCTTCCGCGTGGAACGCTCTCGCCGGCGATTATCCGTTCCTGCGCCATGAATTCCTGGCCGCGCTCGAACACAGCGGCTGCGTCGGCGGCCGCAGCGGCTGGCAGCCGCATCACCTGGCGCTGTTCGATCAGCACGGTCTTGCGGCGGCGGCGCCGCTGTACCTCAAGACTCACTCTTGGGGCGAATTCGTGTTCGATTTTGGCTGGGCACGCGCGGCCGAGGCCCACGGGGTGGTCTACTACCCGAAACTCTTGATTGCGGTTCCCTTCACGCCGGCCAGCGGTCCGCGACTGCTATGCCGACCGAGCGAAGTCGCGGAGGTCGCCGGCGCGCCCGCCGTACCGAACGCTCCGGCCGAGCAGTTGCGGGCGCAACTGCTGGCCGCCGCCGCCGACTGCATGCGCGCCGGCCGCTACTCCTCCGTGCACGCCTTGTTCCTCGATGAAGCGGCGCGCGCGAGCTGCGCCGCCGCGGGCTGGCTGCTGCGACGTGACTGCCATTTCCAATGGCGCAACCGTGGCTACCGAGACTTCGAAGATTTTCTCGGCGGCTTGTCCGCGGAGAAGCGCAAAAAGGCCAAACGGGAGCGTCGCCGGGTCCTCGAGCAGGGAATTGAATTTGTGTCCCTACATGGCGCGCAGCTCGACGCCGCGCTGCTCGATCGCATCTACGGCTACCATGCTCTGACCTTCGCGCGCCACGGGCATGCGCCCTATCTCAATCGCGACTTCTTCGAGCGGATGGCGCGCGCGCTCGACCGCTCGTTCATGGTCAAGCTCGCACTGCGAGCGGGCAAACCGGTCGCGGCGGCAATGTTCCTGCGCTCCAGTTCGACACTGTACGGTCGCTACTGGGGAGCGGAGGCCGACTATCACAGTCTGCACTTCGAAGCCTGCTACTACCAGGGCATCGACTATTGCATCGAGCACGGGCTGCAACGCTTCGAACCGGGCACGCAGGGTGAGCACAAGATCGCGCGCGGCTTCGAATCCGCACTGACCTGGTCGGCTCATTGGCTCGAGGATGCGGGGCTGCGGCGCGCGGTCGCGCAGCACCTGGCACGAGAGGCCGTCGCGATCGACGCCTACGCGGCCGAGGTCGATGCGCACGCACCGTACCGCAAGAGCGACGCCGGCAAGGACGATTCCGCAGCGCCGCCATGATCACCTGGCTGGCGCCGGACGACCCGCCGGATCGCTTTCCGCGGCATGAGGCCGCCTTGCGGGACCCCCCGGGGCTGCTGGCCGCCGGGGGTGATCTGCGGCCCGAGCGCCTGCTGGCGGCGTACCGCCGTGGAATCTTCCCCTGGTACTCGCCCGGCCAGCCGGTGCTGTGGTGGTCGCCCGACCCGCGCGAAGTGCTGTTGCCGCCGGAGTTCCACTGCTCGCGCAGCCTCGCCCGGACCCTGCGCGCGCAGCGCTTCGACTGGACCGAGGATCGCGATTTCGAGGCGGTCGTCGACGCCTGCGCCGCCCCCCGCGCGCGCAGTCCCGGCACCTGGATCACGGCCGAGATGCGCGCGGCCTACTGCCGGCTGCATCAGCTGGGCGTCGCGCACAGCTTCGAGGTCTGGCGCCGCGGCCAGTTGGCGGGCGGCCTCTACGGGGTACGGCTAGGCGGCGTATTCTTCGGCGAATCGATGTTCAGCCGCGAGCGCGATGCTTCAAAGGCCGCGTTGGCGGGGCTGGTGCAGCGCTGCCCGCGGGCCGGAATTGAACTCATCGATTGCCAGTTGCCCTCGGCGCACTTGCGCAGCCTCGGCAGCCGCCCGATGCCGCGGAACGAGTTCCTGCAACGCCTGCGGGAGCTTGCGGTCGCCGCTTGAGCGCGGGACAGGCTCAATCACGCCGCCTTCATTGCAATGCGGGGCACGTTTATGCAGAATTCGCCGCCCTTAAGTCGCGCCAGAGCCGCATGCCCAAAGAAGACGCAATACAAATGGAAGGCGAAGTCGTGGAGACCCTGCCAAACACGACCTTCCGCGTTCAGCTCAAGAACGGCCACATCGTGACCGCGCACATCTCCGGCAAAATGCGCAAGAACTACATCCGCATCCTCACCGGGGACCAGGTGACGGTCGAGATGACCCCGTACGATCTGTCCAAGGGCCGCATCATCTATCGCGGCCGCTAGCCGCTAGCGCCCATTCCACCGCTGAGGCTGCTTCCACCGGCTGAGCCCACCGGCCAATCCTGCCGGCCGAGACTCAGGCGGTGACTTCGGGCCGCGATGTCGGCTGACACTCGATCTTGAGGCCATCCGCGCGCTCCGCGAGCGAGACATGGACCTGACCGCCGCCGCTGAGCTTGCCGAACAGCAGCTCTTCGGCCAACGGGCGCTTGATGTGCTCCTGGATCACGCGCGCCATCGGCCGTGCCCCCATCTTGGGATCGTAGCCCTTCTGCGCAATCCAGTGCCGGGCCGGGTCATCCACCGTCAGCAACACGCCCTTGGCTTCGAGCTGCGCCTCCACTTCGACCAGCAGCTTGTCGACCACGCGTTCGATGGTCGCCGTGTCCAGTGGCGCGAACTGGATGACGGCATCGAGACGGTTGCGAAACTCGGGCGAGAACAGGCGGCGTATCGCTTCCATGCCGTCGGTGGCGGTGTCCGGTTGCGTGAATCCGATCGCCGCTCGACTCATTTCCTGCGCGCCGGCATTGGTGGTCATTACGATGATCACATGGCGAAAGTCGGCTTTGCGGCCATTGTTGTCGGTCAGAGTGCCGTGGTCCATCACCTGCAACAGCAGGTTGAACACGTCCGGATGCGCTTTCTCGATCTCATCGAGCAGCAGCACGCAGTGCGGATGCTTGGCGATCGCTTCCGTGAGCAATCCACCCTGGTCGAAGCCGACATAGCCCGGCGGCGCGCCGATCAGTCGCGATACCGTGTGCCGCTCCATGTATTCGGACATGTCGAAGCGCACGAATTCGATGCCGAGCGCGAGCGCCAGCTGGCGCGTGACTTCGGTCTTGCCGACGCCGGTTGGACCGGCGAATAGCAGACTGCCGACGGGCTTGCGCTGATCGCCCAGACCCGAGCGCGCCATTTTGATCGCCGCCGCCAGCGTTTCGATGGCGGTATTCTGGCCAAAGATCACGAGCTTCAAGTTGCGTTCGAGATTCTTGAGGAGCTCGCGGTCGGAGGATGAGACGCTCTTGGCCGGGATGCGCGCCATGCGCGCGACCACATCTTCGACGTGGCGCACTTCCACGCGCGGCTCGCGCTCATCGGCGGGCTTGAGCCGCAGCCGCGCCCCGGCCTCATCGACCACGTCGATGGCCTTGTCGGGCAGATGTCGCTCATTGATATGGCGGTCGGCGAGCTCGGCCGCCGCACGCAGCGCATCGTCCGCGTACGCGACGCCGTGGTGCTCTTCGAATTTCGGCCGCAGGCCGAGCAATATCTCGACGGTCTCCGACACCGACGGCTCCTGGACATCAATCTTCTGAAAGCGGCGCGCGAGCGCGTGGTCCTTCTCGAAGATCCCGCGGTATTCCTGGTAGGTGGTCGAGCCGATGCAGCGGATCTCGCCGTTGGCCAGCACCGGCTTGATCAGATTCGAGGCATCCATGACGCCGCCCGAGGCCGCACCCGCGCCGATGACGGTGTGGATCTCATCGATGAACAGGATCGCTCCGGGCTGCTTCTTGAGCTCCGCGACCACGGATTTGAGCCGCTTCTCGAAGTCGCCGCGGTACTTGGTGCCGGCGATCAGCGCGCCCATGTCGAGTGCATAGATCGTGCAGTCGGCAAGCACCTCGGGCACCCGTCCCTCGACGATGAGCCGCGCGAGCCCCTCCGCGATCGCGGTCTTGCCGACTCCGGCTTCGCCGACGTACAGCGGGTTGTTCTTGCGTCGGCGGCAGAGAATCTCGATGGTGCGCTCGACCTCGAGCTTGCGGCCGATCAGCGGATCGATGCGCCCTTCGCGCGCCTGCGCGTTGAGGTTGACCGCATATTTTTCCAGCGCGCTGCCGCTGTCACCGTCACGTTCGGCCTCGATGGTGGACTCATCCCGATCACGGTCGCCCTTGGCCTCGCCGCTGCGTGTGAGGCCGTGCGAGATGAAATTGACGACATCGAGCCGCGTCACCTGCGCGCGCGCCAGCAGAAACACGGCATGGCTCTGCTTCTCGCTGAAGATAGCGACCAGCACGTTAACCACGCCGACCTCTTTCTTGCCGCTCGACTGCACATGAAACACCGCGCGCTGCAGCACGCGCTGAAACCCGAGCGGGCTGCACCTCGCGCTCCTCCGCCGGCGAGAGCCGCGGCGTGTTGGTATCGATGTGCTGCTTCAGGTCGGTTCGCAAGCGCTCCAGATCTGCGCCGCAGCCCTCGAGCACCTCTCTGACCTTGGGGGTATCGAGGATCGCGAGCAGCAGATGCTCGACCGTGAGGAACTCATGACGCGAATTACGCGCCTGGTGAAACGCCTGGTTCAGGCAAAATTCAAGCTCATTTGATAGCACAACCTTTGCATCTCCCGCCGCTCAGGCTTCCTCCAACGTGCACATTAGCGGATGCTGATGCTCACGCGAATAGCTGGTGACTTGCGAAACTTTGGTCTCCGCGATCTCGTACGTAAAGACTCCACAGACGCCCTTGCCCCGCGTGTGTACCTCCAGCATCACACGCGTTGCCGTAGGCCGATTCATGGCGAAGAACCGCTCGAGAACTTCCACCACGAACTCCATTGGCGTGTAGTCGTCATTCAGCAACACCACTCGAAACAACGGCGGTTGCGCCGTCTCAGGCGGGGCCTCTTCGACGACCACACCGCTATCGGGGCGAGTGGATTCCTTGTGCTCCATCAACTTGAAATCGCCCCGTCACGAAATCACCACACACTTCACTGCTGATGAAAGTCTAATCCAGCATCCACGGAACGTATACGTCGGCGATTTGCGACTGGATCGAACTAAAAGAAATAAGCGGAAACAAACACTTGAGAGCCTCAGCGAACGAGCCGTATCATGCTATCCTCAATAGGCTCGATCGGGACCTCAATGAGCGCGATTGCTTGGATCGAGGAACACAGATCAGCGCAGGCGCTGCAGCAACTGCTGGTGACGCGCGGCGCGCAAGTCGCCGTGGTTGTCCTACTGGCGGCAATCGCGATCGAGGCTGCTTTCATCCTGACGAATCAACTCAGCCGCCCTGCGCCGCCGGTCATGGCGGTGCCGCCCCCGCGCGCTGCCGTCAACCCGGCGCTGGAGTTGGCGACCATCGTCAATGCGCACCTCTTCGGCCGGAGCCGCCCGAGCGAAGCCGCCGGCGATGCGCCGACGACGACCATGCCGCTGGTCCTGGCCGGTGTGCTCGCCGTTGCCGACCCAAGCAAGGGCCAGGCGATCATCGGGCAGAACCCCACCGCCGCCAAGCTCTATGCGGTCGGCGCACAGATTCCGGGCGGCGCCCGCCTGCACGCCGTCTATGCCGACCGCGTGCTGCTCGAGCGCAATGGCGGCCTGGAAACGCTGTTGTTGCCGCGTACGCAGAGCCCGCCGCCCGCGGGCGGCGCCCCGTCGGTTGCCACGGCGCAGATTGCGCGCGCAAACCTGCGCGACAACGCCACGCTGTTCAGCGGACTCGTGCGCGTGCAGCCGGTGTTCATGCAGGGCAAACTGTCCGGCTATCGCATCTTCCCCGGGCCGCGCGGCAGCAGCGTACTCAACCAACTCGGGTTGCGCGCCGGCGACCTGATCACGGCCGTCAACGGCACGGCACTCGACGATCAGGGCCGCGCGATGGAGATCATCCAGACCTTGGGCAGCGCCAGCACGGCCACCGTAACCGTGTCACGCAACGGCCAACAGCAGGAAGTGAACTTGAATCTCACTAATCTCGCCGCAGATGGCGACAATAACGAAGCGAGCGCGGAGGCGGCGCCCGCCCCGGCGCAGAACCGGCCGGGCGTGCGCTCCGGCGGGCGGCCGGGCGGGCAGCCGCCCGGCCCGGCGCCGGACGGCGGCGGCGGCGCTGCCGGCCTCGCGGCGGAACGCCCGCCGTCCGAGCGGTAGCAGGCGGCTTGGCACCATGCGACCTTGCAGAATGCGACCCTAAGGAATCACGACTGATGTCCGACCCAGTATCCGCAGGCAGCCGGAGCGCACGCTCAGGCCGCCGCGCCTATCTCCGCCCGGCGGCAACGCGGCCGCGCAAGACCGCGAGCCTGTTGGCGCTGCTGCTGGTCGGCGGCCTGGCGCTCGCGCAGCCGCAGAGCGCTCCGGCGCCGCAGGGTGGCCAGCGCATCACCCCGAATTTCAAGGATGCGGACATCACGCAGATCATCGAAGCGGTCAGCGTGGCGACCAACAAGAACTTCATCATCGATCCGCGCGTGCGCGCGCAGGTCACGATGCTGTCGTCGACGTCGATGACGCCGGATCAGTTCTATCAGGCGTTTTTGGCGATTCTACAGGTGCACGGCTTCGTCGCCGTGCCGGCCGGCAACGTCATCAAGATCGTGCCGGACGCGAATATGCGCCAGTACCCGGGCAACGACCTGCCCGACCATGTCAGCTCGACTTCCGATGAAATAGTCACACAGGTGCTCGCCGTCAAGAACGTCAGCGCCGCGCAATTGGTGCCGGTGCTGCGTCCGCTGCAGGCGACCAACGGCCAGATGTCCGCCGTCACCGGCTCGAACATGCTGGTGTTGTCCGACCGTGCCAGCAACATCAATCGTCTGATGCGCATCATCGAACGCATCGATCAGACCGGGAGCTCGGATATCGACGTCCTGTCACTGCAGAGCGCGACCGCTGCCGATACCGTGCGCGTGCTCAATGCACTGGTCGCCCAGACCGCCGATGCCGGGCAGGCGGTCAAGATCGTCGCCGATGACCGCTCCAACAGCATCCTGATCAGTGGCGATGCCACGCAGCGCCTGCGGCTGCGAACGCTGGTTGCGCACCTCGATACGCCGATCGACACCGGCAGCGAGACGCAGGTGCGCTACCTGCGCTACGCGGTCGCCGACGATCTCGCCACCAAGCTCAAGGAACAGCTCTCCGGCACCGGCTCGAGCTCAAGCTCGAGCAGCGCCAATCGAGCGCTGCCGGTGCAGGCGATCCCGAACGCGCAAGGCACGACGCCGCGGCCGGAAGCGCAGCCGGCGAACACCACGCCCTCGGGGCCGGCGACCATCTCGCTCGCAGGCGGCACCGCAACGATCTGGGCCGACAAGGACACCAACGCCCTGGTCATCACCGCTGCTCAGCGCACCATGCGCGCGGTCAACGCCGTGATCGACAAGCTCGACATCCGCCGCCTGCAGGTCAGTGTCCAGGCGCTGATCGTTGAAGTCGACGCGGATAAGACCGCCGACCTGGGCGTAAACTGGGCCGTGGATGGCTCGGCGACCAGCGTCGGCGTCGGCGGTTTTGTCTCGCCGATCGGCGGCACCTCGATCGTCGATCTCTATACGGCCTCGCAAAGCCCCACGACACTCTCGAGCAGCACTCTGCAGGGTTCCACCATCGGCGTCGGTAAGCTCACTGCCAGCGGCATCAACTTTGCCGCGGTGCTGCGCGCACTGCAGTCCGTTTCGCGCACCAATGTCATCGCGACGCCCTCGATCGTGACGCGCGACAACCAGGAAGCCAAGGTGGCGGTGGCGCAGGAAATACCGATCCTGACCGGTCAGTACACCACCACCACCGGCACCTCGAGCGCCTTCCAGACCGTGCAGCGCGAAGAGGTCGGCACGATCCTGACGGTAACGCCGCAGATCAGCGAGGGCGACGCCGTACTGCTCAAGATCCAGGTCGAGAGTTCCAGCGTCGCCGCGACCTCGGTGAGCACGGTCGATGTGACCACGAACAAGCGCACCATCTCCACCAATGTCCTGATCAAGGACGGCGGCACGCTGGTGCTCGGCGGTCTGATCCAGAACAGCTCTACGAACTCCGAATCGCGCGTTCCCCTTCTGGGCAGCATCCCGCTGCTCGGCGAGCTATTTCGCGCGCGCAATACCGGCAAGAGCAAGACCAATCTGCTGATATTCCTGCAGCCCCACATCCTGCGTAACGACGCGCAGGCGGCGATGGAGACCGATGCAAAATACAACTACATGCAGGATGAGCTGAAGAAGCAGAATCGGGAGACCACCGTGATACCGGCGCAGCCATTCCAACCGGCGCCGGAAATGCCGCCGAACAACAATGCGACCGCGGTACCGGGCAGCCAGAGCAAGGACACCGCGACCCCTGCGGCGGCGACGCCACCCGCCCCCGCCACCGCCGCGCCGAGCAACGCGCCAGCGGGGAGCGGGGACAAGCCTTGAGCCAGGTGGCCGAGCGCGTCGCCGCGGACCCGCAGCTGCCATTCACCTTTGCGCGGCGGCACGGCGTTCTCGTGCGCAGCGTCGAAAACGGCGTGGCCGACTGTGTCTATCGCACGCCGGCCGCGCCGCTCGCGCTGGCGGAAGTGCGGCGGCATCTGCGCTTGCCGCTGAAACTCACGGCGGTTGAGCCGGAATTTTTTGACGAATTGCTGCGAAAGACTTATGAGGGCGGCAACGAGTCGATGCAGATGGGCTTCGATGAGACCACCGACCTGGCCCATCTGGCGCAAGAGCTGCCCGAGCAGGCGGATCTGCTCGAAAGCAACGATGATGCGCCGATCATCCGCCTGATCAACGCCGTGCTGACCCAGGCGATCCGCGAGAACGCCTCCGACATCCATGTCGAGCCGTTCGAGAACCGGCTGGTGGTGCGTTTCCGCGTCGACGGCATTCTGCGTGAGGTGCTGCAGTCCAAGCGCGGCGTGGCGCCGCTGGTGGTCTCGCGCATCAAGGTGATGTCGCGGCTCGACATTGCCGAGAAGCGCCTGCCGCAGGACGGTCGCATCAGCCTGCGAATCGCCGGCCGCGCGGTCGACGTACGCGTCTCCACTATTCCATCCGGTCACGGCGAACGCGTCGTGCTGCGCTTGCTGGACAAGCAGGCCGGCCGGCTCGATCTTGACTCGCTCGGCATGAACGCACCGACGCAGAAACTGATCGATGAGCTGATCCACAAGCCGCACGGCATCTTGCTGGTGACCGGCCCCACCGGCTCGGGCAAGACCACGACGCTCTACGCGGCGCTCGAACGGCTCAACGACAACACCCGCAACATCATGACGGTCGAGGATCCGATCGAATACTACATCGATGGCATCGGCCAGACGCAGGTCAACACCAAGGTCGAAATGACCTTCGCGCGCGGCCTGCGGGCGATCCTGCGCCAGGATCCGGATGTGGTGCTGGTCGGCGAAATTCGCGATCTGGAGACCGCGCAGATCGCGGTGCAGGCGAGCTTGACCGGCCACCTGGTGCTCTCCACACTGCATACCAATACCGCAGCAGGCGCCCTCACGCGCCTGCGCGACATGGGTATCGAGCCCTTCTTGCTGTCCTCGAGTCTCGTCGGCGTGCTGGCGCAGCGGCTGGTGCGTGTACTCAATCCGGATACGCGCGTGGCGTTCACCGCCGGCGAATATGAACGCCGCCTGCTCGGCCTCAAGCCCGAGCAACCCTCGCCGACGCTCTACCACCCCGGCCGCGATCCGGGCGGCGGCTACCGCGGCCGTACCGGCATCTACGAGCTGATCCTGATCGACGACACGCTGCGCACGATGATTCACGACGGCGTCAGCGAGCAGGAGCTCGAGCGCTATGCACGCAAGTTCACGCCTTCGATCCGCGATGACGGTCTCGCCAGAGTCCTGGCCGGCGAGACGACGATCGAGGAAGTCCTGCGCGTCACGCGCGAGGACTAGCACGGGAGCCTGATGGGCGCGTTCGAATATACGGCCCTCGATGCCGGCGGGCGGGCGCGTAAAGGCGTGATCGAGGGCGACACGGCCCGGCACGTGCGGGCGATGCTGCGCGAGCGCCAGCTGCTGCCGGTGACGATTGCCGAGATCGCGCAGCAGGAATCGCGTCGGGGCCCGGGCCTGCGCCTCAGGCGCGGGGTCTCCGCCGCGGACGTCTCGCTGATGACGCGCCAACTCTCGACGTTGGTACGCGCCGGCCTGCCGCTGGAGGAGGCGCTGCTGGCGGTGTCGCAGCAAAGCGAGAAGCAGCGCGTACAAAGCATTCTGCTCGGCGTGCGCGCGCGCGTCATGGAAGGTCATACGCTCGCAGCCGGACTCGCCGACTTTCCGCGCGTGTTTCCGGAGATCTACCGCGCGACCGTCTCGGCCGGCGAGCAATCGGGCCACCTCGATGCGGTACTCGAGCGGTTAGCCGACTACACCGAGACGCGCGAACAGATGCGCCAGAAAGTCCTGGGCGCGATGCTCTATCCGCTGGTGCTGACGATCATGTGTTTCGCGATCGTCTCGATCCTGCTGACCTACGTGGTACCGAAGGTGGTCGAAGTGTTCGAGAACAACAAAGCCAAGCTGCCGCTCGCCACGCGCGTGTTGGTCGCGGTCAGCGGGTTCATGCGCGACTATGGGCCGTGGCTGCTGGCTGCGCTGGCGCTTGCGGGCATTGCCTTCTGGCGGGCGCTGAAACAGCCGGCGGTGCGCCGTCGTTATCACCGCATGCTGTTGAACCTGCCGCTGGCGGGCCGCATTCTGCGCGGCTTCAATTCCGCACGTTTCACCCGCACCTTGAGCATTCTGACCGCGAGCGCCGTACCGGTGCTCGATGCACTGCGCATCGCCGGGGAAGTCGTCACGAATGTGCCGATGCGCGAGGCTGTAACCGAGGCCGCGCAGCGCGTACGCGAAGGCGCCCCGATCGGGCGCTCACTCTCGCTGAGCCGGCTGTTCCCGCCGATGACGATTCATCTGATCTCCAGCGGCGAATCGAGCGGCGAGCTGCAGGCCATGCTCGAACGCGCCGCAATTAACCAGGAGCGCGAGCTCGAAGGGTTGCTGTCGGCGCTGGTCGGATTGCTCGGGCCGCTGCTGATCGTGGCCATGGGCTTGTTCGTCATGGGCATCGTATTTGCGATGCTGTTACCAATTTTTGAAATGAACACGCTGATACATTGACTGGAGCCATTGCATCGCGTTTTAAATCGCATTAAGTTCGCGTCATCGAATCATTTGGGCGTGAGCGACGGCCGTAAGAGCTATGGGCGGGAATCCGGATTCAAACGAATTCGAAGACGATGACGGCGACGGTGACGAGGTCGGCGGCGATGAGGAGCTCGACCTCGACCGCGCTATCAAGGACATGGAGATCGCCAAGCGCCGTGCGGTCAAAGCCGGCGAGCCCGCTTGGCGGCGGCTTGAGCAGCGCATGGAGCATAAGCGCACCGCGGAGCTGATCAGCGATTTTGAAGACTACGATATCGGCGATGATTCCGATCGCCCCGCGGCCACCAGGCCGCCCGGCCGCCGCTGACTAACTGCGCCGCTCGATGCTTGCGCCGCCGACGCCGATGCGCACGACCCCGACCACGACGCCTTCGATCAGCATCGATTCGTGCCGCAAATCGACTTTGATGGGTTCGAAGTCGGGATTCTCGGGCAGCAGCCAGACGACGGTGCCTTCCTGCCGGTAGCGCTTCACCGTAACCTCGTCTTCCAGACGCGCAACGATGATCTGACGATTGCGCACCTCGGCTGTTCGATGCACGGCAACCAGATCGCCATCGAGTATGCCGGCATCTTTCATGCTCATGCCGACGACCTTGAGCAGATAATGTGGGCGCGGCTGAAACAGCTCCGGATCGACGCGCAGATGCTCAATGATGTTCTCTTCCGCCAGAATTGGGCGTCCCGCCGCCACGCGGCCGATCAACGGCAGCCCGAGCTGTTCGCGCAGCGTATCGCGCAGGCGAATGCCGCGCGATGCGCCCGGCAGCAGCTGGATGACCCCCTTGCGCGCCAATGTACGTAAGTGCTCTTCAGCCGCATTCGGTGAGCGAAAGCCAAGCTCGCTTGCGATCTCGACACGCGTCGGCGGCATGCCGGTCTCGGCGACGCTGCGCTGAATGAAGCGCAGTACTTCGAGCTGGCGGGGCGTGAGATCCAACATACTGTAATTATATACAGCTCCATTATGTCCGGCAAGTCTCAGCGCCGCTTCGATGTCGCGATTATCGGCGGCGGCCACAACGGCCTGGTGTGCGCCTCATACCTGGCGCGTGCGGGACTGAAAGTGGCGCTATTCGAACGGCGCGGCATCCTCGGGGGCGCGGCCGTCACCGAGGAGTTTGCGCCCGGTTTTCGCAACTCCACGGCCAGCTACACCGTCAGCCTGCTCGATCCGACGGTCATGCGCGAGCTGCGGCTGGCCGAGCACGGTCTGCGCATTCTGCCGCGGCCGATGCAGAACTTTCTGCCGCTGCCGAGCGGCGCCGCGCTGGCCGTCGGCCCCACGCTCGCAGCCACCGCGGCCGAGGTGGCGCGCCATTCGCCCCGCGATGCGCAACGGCTGCCGGCTTGGCACGCCATGCTCGAGCAGGGCGCGCATTTCCTGCGCGCGCTGGCGCACGCGCGCCCTCCTGCGGACCTGCAGCGCTGTCAGGATCTCTTGACGCTGCTGCGCACCGCCTGGCAGTTCCGCGCGTTGCCGCTGGAGACGCAGCGCACCTTGCATGAGCTGTTCACGCGCAGCGCCGGCGAGCTGCTCGATGCGTACTTCGAGTTCGATGCGCTCAAGGCACTCTATGGATTCGACGCCGTGGTCGGCAACTACGCGAGTCCCTACACTCCCGGCAGCGCCTACGTGCTGCTACATCATGCTTTCGGCGAAGTGAACGGCCAGCGTGGTGCTTGGGGTCATGCGGTCGGCGGCATGGGCGCAATCACGGCGGCGATGGCACAGGAAGCACGGCGCCTCGGTGTCCACATCGAAACCGACTGTGCCGTCGAAGCGGTGCTGTGCGAACGCGGACGCGCGGCTGCGCTGCAGCTGCCGCGCGGCCGGATTGTGCCTGCCAGGGCGATTGCCGCCAACGTGAACCCAAAGCTGCTTTTTCTGCAGCTGCTCGATCCGGCGGCACTGCCGCCGGAGTTCCTCGCGCGCATGCGACGCTATCGGTGCGGTTCGGCCAGCTTTCGCATCAATGTCGCGCTGTCGGAGCTGCCGCGCTTTGTCGCCCGGCCGCAGGCCGGTGCGCACCTCGGTGCCGGCATCATCATGGCGCCCTCGCTCGATTTCATGGACCGGGCCTTCGCCGAGGCGCGACTGCAGGGCTATTCACGCACGCCGATCATCGAAATGCTGATACCGAGCACGCTCGATGACTCACTGGCGCCGCCGGGCGCCCACGTTGCAAGCTTGTTCTGTCAGCACTTTGCACCACAGCTGCCCGCTGGGCGCAGCTGGGAGCGGGAGCGCGCGCCGGCGGTGGAAGCGATCATCGCGGCCGTCGAGCAGTACGCGCCGAACTTTCGGCGTGCACTGATCGCGCATTCGGCCCTATCGCCGCTCGATCTGGAACAGCGCTTCGGTCTGATCGGCGGGGACATCTTTCACGGCGCGCTCGGACTCGATCAGCTGTGGGCCGCACGGCCCGTGCTCGGTTACGGTGACTACCGCACGCCGCTGGCGGGCTTGTATCTTTGTGGTGCAGGTGCTCACCCGGGCGGCGGCGTCAGCGCGTTGCCTGGGTACAACGCCGCTCGCCGCATCATCGGTGATTGGCGCCGTCAACGGTACCCTCATTGATTCAACTGGGCAAGTATCCCGAGCCATTGTCGGCGGTCGCCGACAGACCTCAATGCTCAGTTGCTATTGCATTCAGAGGTTAAATTTGGTCAAGTTGTCGCTCCGCAATAATCGCGCAGTGCAAACGCTCGGCGCGAAGCGGTTTAATCCAGTGCAAGCAAAGGGGATTTGAAAATGAACAAGACTATCGTTGTGAAGCTGGCCGCTGCCGCCGCAATCGTTGCGCTGGCCGGCTGCACCGACCTCAAGCCACTGCAGGCCCAAGTCGACACGCTCAAGACCCAGGTCAGTCAGCTGCAGTCCGACGTCAGCGCTGCGAAGGCCTCGGCCGATGCGGCCGCGCGTACGGCGAACGGCGCACAAAGCACGGCGAATCAGGCCGCCCAGGCGGCTAGCGGCGCTCAGAGCACCGCAAACCAGGCGCTGGCGGCAGCGCAGGCGGCGCAATCCACGGCCGATGCGACCAATGAGAAGATCGATCGCATGTTCAAGAAGTCGGTGTCGAAGTAAGTCTTGAGCTAAGTCTTAGTAATGTAAGGCTTAGCTTTCGGGCTTGATACGAACAGACGCCGCGCACTCGTGCGGCGTTTTCGTTGGTGCCATCAGTAGCGCACCAGCGCCGCGCCCCAGGTGATTCCACCGCCGATGGCCTCGAGCAGCAACAGATCACCGCGCTTGATGCGCCCGTCGCGTACGCCGACGTCGAGTGCCAGGGGCACGGAGGCGGCCGACGTATTACCGTGATCCTGCACCGTCACGATCACGCGCTCCATCGGCAGTGCGAGCTTGCGCGCCATCGCTTGAATGATGCGCACGTTGGCCTGATGCGGCACCAGCCAGTCCACCGCACTCTTATCGAGCTCGTGAGCCGCGAGCGCTTCATCGACGATCCCCCCCAGCAGATTGACCGCGAGCTTGAAGACCTCGCTGCCGGCCATGCGGATGTAATTGCCTGGCGCAAGCTTGCCCGGCGCGGCGCCGCGTGCGGGGCCGCCGGTGCAATAGAGCAGATGCTGGTAGCTGCCGTCGCCGTGCAGATGGGTGGAAAAAATGCCGGGCTCCACCGACGGCGCCAATACCACCGCGCCGGCGCCGTCGCCAAACAGGATGGCCGTGGCGCGGTCGGTATAATCGGTGATGCGCGAGAGGGTTTCAGAGCCAATTACGAGCGCGCGCTTGGCCTCGCCGGCGCGCACGAACTTATCGGCGACCGCGAGCGCATAGATGAAACCGCTGCAGGCCGCCTCGAGGCTGAAGGTGGGCGCGCCGCGGCACCCGAGCCGCGCCTGCAGCAACGCCGCGCAATTCGGAAATATCAAATCCGGAGTGGTCGTGCCGAAGGAGATCAGGTCGATGTCCTGGGGCTCGAGACCCGCCGCCTCGATTGCGGCCCGGGCCGCGTGTTCGGCCATGTCCACCGTCGTTTCGTCGGCGGCGGCAATGTGACGCCGCTCGATACCGGTACGCTCACGGATCCAGCTGTCGCTGGTGTCCATGAGTTTTTCCAGATCGCTGTTGCTGAGCACCCTAGCCGGCAGGTAGCTGCCGGTGCCGATGATGCGCGAATACATCCGAATATTTACCGGCCGCGCCGAGCAGCGCTCCGTTACCCTTCCGTTTCCGCTTCAGCCTGCTTTTCGATGACGCGGCGGCCGCGATAGAAACCATCGGGGGTGATGCAGTGTCGCACGTGCTGCTCGCCGGATTGTGAATCGACCGACAGCGCCGGCGTCGCCAGAGCGGAGTGGGATCGGTGCATGCCGCGTTTGGACGGCGTCTTGCGGCTTTTTTGTACGGCCATTGTCTCTACTCCTCAAAAATCCAGTCACTTCGAATTCGTACCGCGCTCGAGCATGGCGCGCAGCTGCGCGAACGGCTGCGTCATCGCTGTCTCCTGCGGCACCTGCATCTTCGTATCCGCCGCCGCGGACCCGATCGGCGCGATCGGTGTCGCGCAGCCATCTTCCGGGGCATGCAGCGGCACAATCGGCAGCGCCAGCAGCAGCTCCTCGGCCGCAAGCGCCGCCAGGCTCAAGCAACCCTCAGCGGCCAGAAACGTGTCCCACTGCGCCGGCACCGCGTCCGCTTCCGTCTCCGTGTTGACCACAGCGACGCGCGAACTCGTGTCCACGCCAAGGCGCATGCGCTGCATGCAGCGTTGGCAGGTCAGCTCAACATCCCCGCGCAGCGCCACCTCGGCAACGTTCAGCCCCTGCTCGCGACTGAAACGCAGGCGTGCATGGACCGTTTCGCCCGCGGCAGACACATCGGCCGGAATGCCAGGCAGCTGCGTGACCGGAATATCAAATTGAAACTCAGCTCGCGTTTCCGCCAGCTTCCTGACGTCGCGAAGCTTGGAACTGCCGCCCGGCATGGGGCGCGTATAATAGGTTCAGTGCTGCGGCAAGTCAAAATGAGCTGAACCTTAAACCCTTGTTTAACGATGTATTTCCGCAATGAGCGTCGCCGTGGCCTCGCCCGGGGCGCCCGCGCTGATTCTTGCCTCGAGCTCGACCTATCGACTGGAGCTGCTGCGACGGCTGAAGCTTCCGTTCGATGCCGTTTCACCGCGGGTGGACGAGGCGGTGTACGAGGAAGAGACCCCGTTGCTGCGGGCACAGCGCCTAGCACTCGAGAAAGCGGCTGCCGTAGCCGCCAACCACCTTGACAGCGTCGTCATCGGCAGCGATCAGGTCGCGATTTGCAAGGGTCAGCTGCTGGAAAAGC
>JBIODE010000005.1:0-31882 GCA_044440325.1 Steroidobacterales bacterium | reverse complement strand
GTACTACAGCGTCTAGAGGTGAGCGTGAGGCGCCGGACGGCATCGAATCAACAGCGACACCGAGCCGACGCCCACTCTCAGCGCTGCTTCGAACTGGCGGGTGGCGGTGCGCATGGCGCCGACACCCGCCTTTGGCCCGGGCGAGCAATCGGCGCTATGCTCGACACCTATGCGCATGCCAGTAATGCTATTGCTGCTTGGGTGCACGGTGAGCTTCGCCGCTACCACCTATCGCTGGGTCGACGCCAGCGGCGTCGTGCACTATTCCGATCAACCGCAGCCCGGTGCCGAAAAAATCGACCTCCCCACTGCACAGACGTATCGGGCGCCGCCCTCGCCGGCAGTGCCGGTGAATGCCCCGGAGGCCGCGCCACCTGCGGCCTATCGCAGCTGCCGGATCGCGCAGCCGGCGTCGGAACAGACGCTGTTCGAACAGGAGGCGGTGACGGTTTCGGTGGCGCTGGACCCCGGCAGACGTGCCGGCGATCAGGTGAGTCTTACCTTCGATGGCATGACGTTGACGCCAATATCGCCGGGCAACCTGGACTTCCGCATCTCGCCGATCGATCGCGGTGCGCATACCGTCAGCGCCGTCGTGTACGACGCCAACGGCAAGGCCGTCTGCACGGTCCCGTCGGTCACCTTCTATGTGCGCCAACCGTCCGTACTGGCGCCAAATTCGCCACTGCGCAAGTAGTCGCGCTGCCGCGGGCGCTGCCCCATCGCTTGCCGATTGACCCGCTCGCTACGGGGCGTTGATGGCGATTGAATACCTCATGCCCTCGCCGTTGTCACATTTCGATCCTGCCGATCTGCTGGACGTGCTGTCGACGGGCGTGGTCGTGCTCGATGCGCACCTGTGCGTCGTCTATGCGAACGTCGGCGCGCAGGACCTTTTGGCCGTCGGCTTGAATCAGGCGCGCGGGCGGCCGATCGGCGAGCTCTTCGCGGACGCACAGGCGCTCGACGCCATCCTGCGCCGCTCGCTCTCGCGCAGCGAAAGGTGCTCAGGCCATGAAATTGCGCTGACGCCGGTCGCGATCCAGGGTCCGCGGGATCCGGTCGTGGTCGACGTCACGGCGAGTCCGCTCGAAGGCCAGGTCACCGGCACGCATCTGCTGCTCGAGCTGGCCGACGCGCGCATGCGCCAGCGCATCACGCGCGAGAGTGAAATGCTCTCAGGACTGGACGGCAGCCGACTGATGATCCGGCAGCTCGGTCACGAAATCAAAAATCCGCTCGGCGGCCTGCGCGGCGCCGCCCAGCTGCTCGATCGCGAGCTGCACGATGGTGCTCTGAAGGAATACACGACCGTCATCATCAACGAGGCCGATCGGCTCCGGGCGCTGGTCGACAGCATGCTCGGACCCTCGCGCCCACCGCAGAAGACACTGGTGAACATCCACGAGGTGTGCGAACACGTGTTCCATCTTCTGCGCAGCGAAAGCGCCGAGGGCGTCGCGATCGGACGCGACTACGATCCGAGCGTGCCGAGCGGTCAGCTCGATCGCAACGAGATCATTCAGGCATTGCTCAATGTGGCGCGCAATGCCCTGCAGGCGGTCGGCATGAGCGGCCACGTCATCTTGCGGACACGTGTGATGTCCAATATGAATATCGGCACCGTACGGCATCGGCTGGTCGCCTGCGTGCAGGTGGAGGACAACGGTCCGGGCGTGCCGCCGGAGTTGCGCCGCAGCCTCTTCTATCCGCTGGTCACCGGCCGGCCGAATGGGTCGGGTTTGGGGTTGGCGGTGGCGCAGGATCTGGTGACGCGTCATCGCGGCCTGGTTGAGTTCGAAAGTCGGCCGGGCCATACCGTGTTTTCACTTCTCTTGCCGCTCGAGGGCGCCGAATGAATGCTACGCCGCTCCGTATCTGGCTGGTCGACGACGACACTTCCATCCGGTGGGTGCTCGAGCGTGCGCTGAAGAACGGCGGCATGCTGCCGAGGGCATTCGATGCCGCCGAGCCGGCGCTTGCCGCGCTGCGCAGTGACGCCCCTGATGTGCTGATCACGGATATCCGCATGTCCGGTCAATCGGGGCTGGACCTGCTGCGCCGCGTACACGATGTGCACCCGGACCTGCCGGTCATCGTCATGACGGCGTATTCGGATCTCGGCAGCGCGGTATCGGCTTACGAGAGCGGCGCGTTCGAGTACCTGGCCAAGCCGTTCGACATCGATCAGGCGGTGGACCTGGTCAAACGGGCGGCCGCAGCTTCGGTCCGCAGCCACGCCGAACCGATGGCGGCGATGCCGAAAATTCCGGAGCTGCTCGGACGCGCGCCGGCCATGCAGCAAGTGTTTCGCGCGATCGGACGCCTGTCGCGTTCGAGTGTCAACGTGCTGATCACCGGGGAGTCGGGTACCGGCAAGGAGCTTGCGGCGCGCGCTCTGCACGAGCACAGCCCGCGTGCCAACAAGCAGTTCATCGCGTTGAACACGTCGGCGATTCCCTCCGAGTTACTCGAGTCGGAACTGTTCGGCCACGAAAAGGGCGCCTTTACCGGCGCCGACAGTCTGCGGCGCGGCCGCTTCGAGCAGGCGGATGGCGGTTCGTTGTTTCTCGATGAGATCGGCGACATGTCGACCTCGCTGCAGACGCGACTATTGCGCGTGCTCGCTGAAGGCGAGTTCTACCGCGTTGGCGGCCAGACACCGATCCGCGTCGATGTCCGCGTGATCGCCGCGACGCATCAGAACCTCGAGGATCGCGTGCGCAGCGGCCTGTTTCGCGAAGACCTGTTTCATCGACTCAACGTCATTCGTATCGAGCTGCCGCCGCTGCGGGCACGGCGCGAGGACGTCCCGGATCTGCTCGAGCACTACATGCGCGTGGCGGCGCAGGAACTTGGCGTTGATCCGAAGCTGCTGACCGAAGATGCGCGTGAGCGCCTCACGGCCTACTCCTGGCCTGGAAATGTGCGCGAGCTCGTCAATCTGTGCCGCCGCCTCACGGTACTCGCGCCCGGCAATGAAATTCGCAGTGAAGATCTGCCCCCGGAGATTGCCGGCACGGCTGCGAGCATGCCGGCGGAGCAGGACTGGACCGGCGCGCTGGCGCAGTGGGCGGATCGCCAGGCGCTCGCGCCGCCGCGACCGCTGCTCGATGACGCACTGCCGGCGTTCGAGCGGACACTGATCAAGGTGGCGCTGACGCATACGCAGGGCCATCGGCAGGAAGCCGCGCGACTGCTGGGCTGGGGGCGCAATACGCTCACGCGCAAGCTCAAGGAATTGGGCATGGACGACATCGACGACCAGGAATAGCGGCCGCCGCCAGCGATGCGGCGCCGCCTATAATTCGGCGCTGCACTCGCTCCGGCTGAAGGCTTTGCATGTCCAACTGGTCGCAACTCGCACGTCAGGTTCTGCTCGGCAACAGCCTCGGCGAGTGGTGCTTTGCCGCGCTTGCCTTTCTGTTGACCTTTACGGTGCTGCCGTTGCTGCGCGGCTACGTACGTGCCCAGCGCGCCCGCTACGCGAGCCGCGACGTTCCGGTGGCGATCGCACTCATCGCGCGGCTGCTCGATCACACCAGCCGCATCGTGCTGTGGATCCTGGCGCTATTTGCGGCCGAGCGGATTCTCACGCTGCCGCCGCGGATCGACCGCGCGTTCGAAATCGCCATCGCGCTCGGCTGCTGGCTGCAGATCGGCATCTGGACCACGGCGGCCGTGCGCTTCGGCATCGAGCAACACCAGCGGGCTCAGGGCGAGGCACGACTCGCCGGCACGATGGAGATCGCACTGTTCGCGGCGCGGCTGCTGGTCTGGGTCGTGGTCGTGCTGCTGGCGCTCGGCAACCTCGGCGTCAACATCACCGGACTGGTCGCCGGCCTAGGCGTGGGCGGCATCGCGCTGGCGCTCGCGGTGCAGACCGTGCTTGGCGATGTGTTTGCCTCACTCTCGATCGCGCTCGACAAGCCCTTCGCGCTCGGCGACCTCCTGCGTATCGACGACTACGAAGGTATGGTCGAGAAGATCGGGATCAAGAGCACACGCCTGCGCAGCGTCACCGGTGAACAGATCATCGTCTCGAACGCCGACCTGCTCAAGAGCCGCGTGCGCAACCTCGGGCGCATGAGCGAACGGCGCGCATTGTTCAATTTGGCGATCAGTTATGAGACCGGCGCTGGACAGCTCGAGCAACTTTCGCAGCTCATCGCTGCGGCCGTGGCCGCCGTGCCGGGGGCGCGTTTCGGCTCCTGCCTGCTCAAGGAACTGGGGCAGTCCGCGATCGTGTTCGAAGTGTGCTTCTTCGTCGAGCACCACACCGGCGCGGAAATCGGCCGTGCGATCGATTTCGTCAATCGCAGGATCCTGCGCGACTTCGCCGCGGCCGGCATCGAGTTTGCCTACCCGACCCGTACCGTATATCTGCGCGAACACCCCGCGCGCGAGTAGCTCAGGGCGTGCCCGACTCGGCCGGCATAAATATCCACATCATCAGATAAAGCACGCAGCCGACGCCGAAATACAACGCCGCCGCACAAAAAACGATCCGCCAGCCCCAGGAGGGCAGGCCCGTGTGCCGGCCCAGTCCGCCGCACACTCCACCCAGCCAGCGATCCTCACGTGAGCGCGCGAGCTGGTGTAGGAACGAACCGTGAGCGCCACCGCCGCCACTGCCTAGGGCGGGCGCCTGGTCGAGGACCCGAGCTTTGGCGCGCTGGAACTCATCAGCACTGATGGCACCGCGCTCGCGCAGCGCCTGCAATTTCTCGAGATCCTCCGCAATGCTCATGCGCTCTCCTGTTCGTGCCATCGATCGCCTAGCCGCCCTCTTTCTCATCCGCCACGGCAACGCTGACAGCGGGCTTGCGCCAGATCCAAAGGAAATTGGCGCACAGGCTAAAACCGCCGGAAAACAAGCTGGCGAGCACCGGCGCCAGCAGGTAATTCACCCCGGCGGACTGCAGCAGATTGGCCGCTGTCCACCAGATACCCAAGCCCAGGACATTCGCGGCTTGATACTGCCAAAACCGCCTCCAGGTCGGACGGTGATGGCCGAAGACCCAGCGATCGACCGCCAGGAATCGCAGCGCGATGCAGGTTTCGCCGGCGCAAAAAGTGGCCAGCGTGTAGGGCCAGGCGAGCACACCGGCAAGCAGCTTGAGCAGACCGAGCGTGAGAAGCGCGAAGTAGCCGCCCACGCCGAGCCACCGCAGCAGCCGCCGGGTCAAACTCCTGTTCAGCACGCCGCGTTCTTCCCCCGCGCGCTCTGCTCCAGTGTTGCAGTGAGCGCGGATACCGATGTCATCCCGCGTGCCGCCAGGTAGCTGGCGATACCGGAGTTGATCTGCCTGCACACCAGCGGGTCGTAGAACAGCGCGGTGCCGACGCCGACCGCGGACGCTCCGGCGATCAGAAATTCGAGCGCGTCATTTGCACAGGCAATGCCGCCCTGGCCGATGATCGGGATGCGATGCGGCCCGGCAACTTCGTGGACCTCCTTGACCTTGAGCAACGCGATCGGCTTGATCGCGGGGCCGGACAGGCCCCCCTGGCCATTGCCGATCACCGCTTTGCCGCTCGCAATGTCGATCGCCATGCCGGTCACGGTGTTGATGACGGCAAGGGCGTCGGTACCGGCCTCGATACAGCGGCGCGCGTTGTCGCGAATGTCGGTTTGATTCGGCGACAACTTGGTAATCAGCGGTTTGCGCGTCACGCGGCGGCAGGCGGCGACGACGCGGGCCGACATCTCCGGGACGTTGCCGAATTGAATGCCGCCCTCCTTGATGTTCGGACAGGAGATGTTGATCTCGATCGCGTCGATCGGCGAATCATCGAACCGCTGCGTGACTTCGACGTATTCTTCGATCGTGGAGCCGCAGACATTGGCGATGAAGCGCGTTTCGTCAAAGTCGAGGGTCGGGAGAATGTTGCGCACGACCTGCTCCACTCCCGGGTTCTGCAGGCCGATGGCATTGAGCATGCCCGCCGGCGTCTCGAATACGCGATGCGGCGGATTGCCCAGCCGCGCCTTGAGGGTCGTGCCCTTGAGCACGATCGCGCCGGCGTCGCGATTCGAGAAGCCCTCGACGCGTGTGTACTCCTCGCCGAAGCCAACGCAGCCCGAAAGCAGCACGATCGGCGAGGCGAACTGCAGACCGCAAAAATTCAGTGCCAGCGACGCCGGCAGGGAGGTATTAGCGGCTGCACCGGCCGCTGCGGGAGGCGCTACAGTCATAGGCTCGAGATTATCGCCCAAGGGTGCGACCGTGTTTCATGTAATCCTGTTCGAGCCGCAAATCCCGCCGAATACCGGAAACATCATGCGCTTATGCGCCAACAGCGGCTGCGTTCTGCACCTGATCGAACCGTTGGGGTTCGATCTCGATCTGCCGGCGGTACGCCGCGCGGGTCTGGACTACGCGGAGCTGGCCATCGTGCGTCGGCATGGCTCGCTCGGGGACTGTTTGATCGCCCTGCGGGGGCCGCGATTGTTCGCGCTGGAGACCGGCCTCGGCCGCAGCTACGACGCGGCGCGCTTTCAGGCGGGCGATGCGCTGTTGTTCGGCCCGGAGACGCGCGGATTGCCGGCAGCGGCGCTCGACACGGTAGCCCCCGAGCGCCGCCTCGAGATCCCGATGCGCGAGCATAATCGCAGCCTCAATCTGGCCAATGCGGTCGCGCTGGTGGTGTACGAGGCGTGGCGCCAGAACGGCTTTGCCGGTGCCGCTTGCGCGCGGCGCGTCGCGACGGTCAGTCAAACTCCGCTTTGATGGGCCGCATCATCAGTCCGCGCACCACCTCGTCGGCCGGCAGACCCTCGTACAGAACGCCGTGGATGCCCTCGGCAATCGGCATTACCACGTGCTCGCGTTCGGCAACGCGCCGTAGCGCCCGCGCGGCCAGATAGCCTTCGACCACCTGGCCGATCTCGCGCTGCGCCGCATCGACGCCCACACCTTGCGCCAGCGCCAGGCCGAAGCGGCGGTTGCGCGAATGATTGTCGGTGCAGGTCAGTACCAGATCCCCCAAGCCGGCAAGTCCCATGAAGGTTTCGCGGCGCGCGCCCAGGGCCACCCCGAGGCGCATCATCTCGACCAATCCGCGCGTGATCAGCGCAATGCGCGCGTTGGCGCCAAAGCCTAAGCCATCCGACAGGCCGGCGCCGATCGCCAGCACGTTCTTGACCGCCCCGCCGACTTCGACGCCGGTGATGTCACGGGAGATGTAGGCGCGAAAACTCGGCGAGGACAGGTCTTGCGCGAGCATCTGCGCGTAGTCCGCGTCCGGCGAGGCGATCGTCATTGCGGTCGGCAGCCCGGCACCGACCTCGTGCGCGAAAGTGGGTCCGGACAGCACGGCGACCTGCCGACCTGGACCGAGCACCTCGTGCGCGACCTCATTCGGCAGCTTGCCGCTGTCGAGCTCGAAGCCCTTGGTCGCCCAGCACAGGCGTATCGACGGTGACAGCAGCGGTTTGAGCTGTGTCAGCAGCGCACGAAAGGCGTGGCTCGGCACCGCGAGCAATACGTCATTGACATCGGTGACGGCAGCCTCGAGTGCGCTGATCAGATGCAGGCTGTGCGGAAACGCGGCGTTCGGCAGATAGCGGTGATTGACGCGCTCGCGCTCCATCGTCTCCACGTGTGCGGCATCGCGGCCCCACAGGCGTGCCGGCCGGCCGGCGCGCGCGCATTGGATCGCCAGTGCGGTGCCCCAAGAGCCCGCTCCGAGCACGGCGATGTCCGCGTGCACTTCGGACCGCCCGGACATTCAGTTCTTCGTGACGTTGGCCGTATCGGCGGCGGAATTGGCGTACAGCGCATCGAAGTTCACCGGCGGCAGCAGCAGCTGCGGAAAGCCGCCCTGGCTCACAAGCTGCGATACCACGGCGCGCGCGTACGGAAACAGCAGGTTCGGGCAGATGCTGCCGACCGCGCGCTTGAACTCATCGGCCGATAGGTTCTGCATTACAAATGCGCCGGCCTGCTTCACTTCGACCAGAAACAGCGTGTGCTCGCCCTGCTTGGCCGACACCGTCACGGTCAGAACGACCTCGCGCACCTCGCCCGCGAGCGGTTGTACGCTGGTGTTTAGATCGAGCGCGATCTGTGGGTTCCATTCGCCGTTGCCGCGAGGGCCTTGCGGCGCTTCGAAGGAGCAGTCTTTCAAGTACACGCCCTGCAGGGCGAGTTGCGCGGCGGCGGGCGTGGATTCGGCCGCAGCCGGGTTCAGTTCATTGGCCATGTTTGCGTCCTGGGTTTCGATATTTGAGAACTAGCCGCCGGCAAGCAAGGGGTCAAGCCCGCCGGCGGCGTCCAGCTCGTACAGGTCATCCGAGCCGCCGATGTGGCGCTCGCCGATGAAAATCTGCGGCACCGTTTGCCATCCGCTGCTGCGGCGAAGCATCTCTTCGCGCATTTGCGGCTGAGCCTCAATGTCGATCTCCTGAAAAGCGGCGCCCTTGTGCTGCAGCAGGGCGCGGGCGCGCGCGCAATAGGGACACCACGATTTGGAGTAGATGACGATCGGCGGCGTCGGCATGGCGAAGGTCAGTCACGTGTCAACGGCAGGTTCTCTGCGCGCCAGGCGGTGAGGCCACCGCGCAGATTGACCACCTTGGTGAAGCCCTGGGCGGCCAGCTGCCGCACCGCCGCCGCGCCGCTGTTGCCGCGTTCGCAACAAACGATCAACGGCCGCTCCTTGTAACGTTTGAGCGAGTCGCCGACCGTGGGCAGTTGCGCCGCCGGTACGCTGCGGGCGCCGCCGATATGGCCGGCGGCGTAGGCCTGCGCGGGCCGCAGGTCCAGGACGGTGGCGCCCTGGTTCATCAGCCGTATGGCTTCCTGCGGCGCGATAGCCGCCACGTTCTGTGCCTGCAGCCACAGCTCGTAGCCGAGGACGGCCGCGGCCGCAGCGATGGCGAGCCCGACCAGCCATGGGTGGTGGCTGGCGTATTCGATGAAACGATCCATGCGTTGTAGAGAGGTCCGTCGGTGGCGTGAGCGGGGCCGCGCATTATAGCGAGGCAGGACCTGCGGCGCTGATTGTACACTCGCGCGTCGATGCACCCATTCAGCCTGCGCGCAACCGGCCTCAAGCTTCGCATGGCGGCCGCGCTGGCTGCCACGACGCTGCTGTTGGCCGCCGCGGCTGCAGGGGCCGCGGGCGGCCGGAGCGAGGCCGAGCTCAAGGTGCTGCGCGCGCAGATCGAACGCATCACGCAACAAGTCAGTCGCGATGCGCTCGAACGCGATCGGCTCTCCAGGAATTTACGCGACGCTGAGGTGTCGCTGGGCGCGGCCCGCAGCGAGCTCGGGCGGCTGCGCGGGGAGCTCGCCGACCGGGGTGAGCGCCGGCGCGCTCTGGCGCAGCAGCGTACGCAGCAGGAGAACGCGCTGGTAGCAGAGCGCGCGGCCCTGAGCGGCCAACTGCGCGCCGCCTACCTGCTCGGCAGCCAGGAGCCGCTCAAGCTGCTGCTCAACCAGCGCGATCCGCTGCGCAGCGGCCGGGTGTTCGTCTACTACCAATATTTTGGGCGTGCGCGCGCCGGGCAGATCGCCGGCATCGAGGAGCATATGCGGCGCATCGATGCGCTGGATACCGATCTCGGCAGCGAGCAACGGCGGCTGGCCGATTTGCAGGACGCGCAGCAGCAGCAGCTCGCCCGCCTCGAGCGCGCGCGCGGCGAACGTGCGCAGGTGTTGGCCAGCCTGGAAGCGCAATCGAGCTCGCGCATGCAGCGCCTGGCGCGTCTGCAGGCCCAGCAGGCCGATCTGGAGAAGCTGCTGCGCGAGCTCAGCCGCTCGCTCAAGGGCGTGGCGCCGCCCGACAATGCAACGGTGTTCGGCCGCTTGCGCGGGCTGCTTCCTTGGCCGGTGTCGGGCAAGCTCGTCGCCGAATTCGGGGACCGGCGCGCCACCGGCGTTCGATGGGAGGGGTTGGTTGTCGCCACCGAACGGGGCGCGCCGGTCAAGGCGGTTGCCGGGGGCCGCGTGTTGTACGCCGATTGGCTGCCGGGCCTGGGCTTGCTGGTCATTCTTGACCACGGCGAGGGGTATTTGAGCCTCTATGGCCACAATGACCGCCTCTACAAAGCCGCCGGCGAGCAAGTCGATTCCGGCGAGGTGATTGCCGCCAGCGGCGATACCGGCGGCCGTGACCAACCGGAGCTGTATTTCGAAATACGGCACAGCGGACACCCGGTCGACCCTCGCCCCTGGTTTCGGCAGCGCGGCCCTTAGCGGGAATCCTGGAAAAGCGACCTGAGTCAACGACCGACTGCGGCAGTTGCGCGATTCTGCCCCCAAAGGAAGCGGTCACATATGCCGAATACAGAGCCTGCCCACCTCTCCGGCCGGTCGGGCGCCGCGCTGGAACCCTATGCCCAGCTGGTGCGCGCGCTGTTGCCGCGTGCCAGCATGTTGAGCGTGTTCGATGCGCGCGGCGAGCTGTACTGGTCGACCGAGATGGCGATCTCAGCGGAGATGACGGGCCTGATCGCCGAGGCTCTGCGCAGCGGGGCCCATGCCAATCTCGAGCCGGGCCAGCAATGCAGCGTCAACGGCGACCCGGTGTACTTGTTTTGGTTGCGGCGCGACGATGCAGTGACGGGGGAGGTGCCGTTCGCCACCGTTGCGGTCTCCTTCAAGCCCGGCAACGAGCAGGAGCAGCGGCCATTCTCGCTGGTGCAGGCGCTGGTGCGGCCCGCGATCGAATGCCTGCGGCGCGAGTTGATTGCGCGCGATGAGATCTGGACGCTGCACAGCTCGCTGCTGGAGCACGACAATGACCTGGCGCTGCTGCTGTCCGTATCCGGTGGCGGCGATACGGGCGCCGAAGGCGCGGACGATCTAAGATCGATTCTCGCAAGCGCGACCGAGCACCTAAACGTTGGCCTGGCGGTGCTGATCGTGCCGGAAAAAGGACTGGTGCTGATTCAGGCGTCGACGCACGCACCCCTCGACAGGGGTTTGCTTGCCAAGGTCCACCGGCATTTACTGTCGGTCACGCAGCTGCGCAAAGACGCGGTTATCATCAACGAGATCAGCATCGGCGCCGCTCCGGGCGCTGAGCCGAAATACCGTATCCTGGCTTGCTCGGTGGCGCGGGCCGACGGGCGTCATATGGGCGTGCTCGCGCTGTTTCGCGCTGCATCGCAACCGGAATTCACGCCGCATCATGCGCGGCTCATGCAACTGCTGGCACGTCGTGTCGCCGCGGTCGTCGCCAACAACTACGACGCGCTGACCGGACTGTTGACGCGACCGGCGTTCGAGCAACGCGCGCGCGCGGTATTCGAAGAGCCCGGCGGCACGCGCAGCCCGTGGAGCGCGCTCTATATCGACATGGATCGCATGCACGTGATCAATGACAACTACGGCATGCACATGGGCGACCGAGTGATCGCGCAAACCGGCGAGCTGATTCGCGCGCGGCTGCCCCCGGGCGCCTTCGCGGCGCGTATTTCCGGCGACCGCTTCGCGATCTTTCTGCCGGCGGCTCTGGCCGATGCCGGCAAGTTCGCCGAGTCGCTGCGCGCGGGCGCCGAGCAGCTGGGGGCGGTGTTCGGCGACGGCAAGATGCAGATCTCGGTCAGCATCGGCGTCGCCGACGTCGATCCGCGCCGCAAGGAATTCGCGCATGCGTTCGCCACGGCCGAAACCGCCTGCAAGGCGGCCAATGACCGCGGCCGCAATCGCGTCGAGTTGTTCCAGCAGGCGGACGAAAGTATCGTCCGGCGCTTCACCGACATTAATGTGATCGCCGATGTGCGCGACGCAATCGCCGAGGATCGCCTGCAGCTGTACGCGCAGTTAATCGTGCCCCTAGGTGCCCACCCCGGGCCGCTGCATTTCGAGATTCTATTGCGCATGCTCAACAAGGACGGCGAGACCGTCGGTCCCGACCACTTCATGTCGGCGGCGTTGCGCTACCAGCTCATGCCGACCATCGATCGCTGGGTCATTGCACAGAGCGTGGCGATGCTCAAACCGTATGCGGCACAGCTGGCGAACTGTCCGGTGGTGTTCACGATCAATTTTTCCGGTCAGTCGCTGCAGCAGGATGCGGAGTTCACCGACCATGTGATCTCGGTCATCAAGGGCAGCGGCCTCAATCCCGCGATGTTCTGCTTCGAGTTGACCGAGAGCGCGGCCATCGGCAATCTGGGCCGCGCCGAGTTGCTGATGCGCGGATTGCGCAAGCTCGGCTGCAATATCGCGCTCGATGATTTCGGCACCGGTCTGAGCTCGCTGGCCTACCTGCGCTCGCTGCCCATCGGCATGGTGAAGATCGATGGCAGCTTCGTCCGCGATGTCCTGCGCGATCCGCGCGCGGATTCCATGGTGCACGCGATCGCGCAGCTGGCGCGCTCGATGGGTCTGGTCACGGTGGCCGAGTACGTTGAAACCGAGGAAATTCGCACGCGCGTGACCGCCTTGGGCGTCGACTATGGTCAGGGCTTCGCAATTGCACAGCCGACGCCATTGTGCGAGGTATTGGCGGAGCTGCCGTTGTACCTGGCGGCCGCGCCGCGGCACCGCGTCGGCGCAGCTGCTGCATCCGACGGCGAGGATTTCAGCGATTTCCGTTTGGCCGATGCCGCTGTAAGATAAATCCCATGCCGCAGCGCCCCTCCCTGATTTTGACCTTAGGCGTGGGCTTGGTGCTGGGCGCCTCCTTCTCAATGGCCAGCCGCGTGTTCGCCGACCGTGGACCGAGCGGCGCTGCGCCGCCGCCGCAACCCGCGGCAGCGCTGCCGTGGGAAGACGCGAAGCTGCTTGCGGAAGTGCTGCAGCGCGTGCGCGACGACTATGTCGATCCCGTCGATGACCACAAATTGCTGCAGGCCGCGGTGCGCGGCATGGTCGAATCCCTCGACGATCACTCCACGTTTCTCGACCGCGACGAATTCGAAGACATGAAGGTCAGCACCAGCGGCGCGTACGCCGGCATCGGCGTGGAAGTCGTACCCGGCAAGGACGGTGTCGGCGTGGTGCGTCTGATGCCGGATTCGCCGGCGGAGCGTGCCGGTCTGCGCGCAGGCGACATCATCATCGACATCGATGGCGTCGCGGTCGATCCGGCCGACCTGGACGCGGCGATCGCACGCATGCGCGGATCGGAGGGCAGTGTCATCCGCCTCGCCGTGCGGCGCGGCGGTGCGGACGCACCGCTGGAATTCGAGGTCGAGCGCGCCCACGTTGAACTGCGGAGCGTGGCCTTCGAGATGGTTGCGCCGGACTACGGTTATGTGCGCATCAGCAGTTTCACCGACACCACGGCGGCAGAAGTCGAGCGTGCGGTCGATAGGCTCCGGAGCCGCGCCGGCAAACTCAAAGGGCTCGTCATCGATCTGCGCAACGATCCGGGCGGCGTGCTCGAAGCGGCCGTGCAGACCGCCGACGACTTCCTCGATCACGGCACCATCGTAAGCGCCGATGGGCGCTCACCCGATGCGCGTTTCCGCATGGAGGCAAAGCCGGGCGACATCTCTTCCGGCGCCAAGCTCGTGCTGCTGGTCAACGGCGGTACGGCCTCGGCTTCGGAAATCCTGGCCGCGGCGCTGCACGACAACCACCGCGCGACGTTGATCGGCCGCCGCACCTACGGCAAGGGCTCGGTGCAGACGATCATGCCGCTGTCGAACGGGCAGGCGCTGAAGATCACGACCTCGCGCTATTTCACACCGACCGGCGCCTCGATCAACGGCATCGGCATTGTCCCCGACGTCCTGCTCACCGGCACCGAACAGCCGCCGGCCGCCTTGGATGGCACCAAAGACACGCAGCCGACACTGGCCGCGCGCGATACGCAGGTGGCGCTGGCGTTGCAAACGCTGCAGTCACACAATGATTTCGTGGCGCATCGAGCCGTGAAATGATCCGACTGCGCGCAGCATGAGTCTCCTGCGGGCGGCGCTCGAATTCATCCTGCATCTGGACCGGCATCTGATCGAGATGCTGATGCGCTACGGCGCCTGGATCTATGCGATCGTGTTTGTGGTTATATTTGCCGAAACCGGGCTGGTGGTGACGCCATTTCTGCCGGGTGACTCGCTGCTGTTCGGTCTCGGCGCGCTCGCGGCCGTCGACAGCAGCGGCACGCTGCGCATCCTGTGGTTGTTTGCGCTGCTGGCCGCGGCCGCAATCGGCGGCAACACCGCCAACTACTCCATCGGGCACGCGCTGGGCGAGCGCGCCTTCAGCGGCCGTTACCGTTTTTTCCGGTTGCAGTACCTGCAGCAGACGCAGCAATTCTTCCGCAGGCACGGGGGCTTCACGCTATTCCTGTCGCGTTTCGTACCTATCGTGCGCACCTTTGCACCCTTTGTCGCCGGCATCGGCCGGATGCCCTACGGCCGCTTTCAGGCATTCAATGTTGCCGGCGCGGTCAGCTGGGTTGCGCTGTTCGTGTTCGGCGGATTTGCCTTCGGTAATCTGCCGATCGTCAAAGACAACTTCGGCATCGTGACGCTGCTGATCATCGCGGTTTCGCTACTGCCGCTCCTGGGCCTGCTGCTGCGCGAGCGCCGCGGCCCCGGGGCTCGTTAGGTCCGATGGCTGACGGCACGCGCGGCTACGCGCACCGCGTCGATGTGCACGCGCCAGCAGATTTATTGTGGCGCGGTCTGACCGAACCGGCGCTGCTGCAGACCTGGTACGGCAGCGAAGCGCGCGTCGATGCGCGTACCGGCGGCAGCCACTGGGTGCGCGTGAATCGCGAGCTCGCGCGCGAGGCGCACATCGACATCTACGACCCGCCGCGCCGCCTGCGCTTGATTTACCTGCCCTGGCTCGGCGCACCAGCGGGTGAGGCCGCAATCACGGATGATTTTCTGCTGGCCACGGAATCGCGCTTCACGGTGGTGCGGCTGCTGGGCGGCGGCATTCCCGAGGCGCGCGCCTGGGATGCGGTCTACCAACAGCAGCGCACCGTCTGGGAGCGGATGCTCATGCGCCTCAAGGTGGCGATGGAAAAGCAGGCGGCGTTGCGGGCGCCATGAGCGCGCGCAATGGCTACGGGCGGGCATCGGTGGCGCGCGCGACGCGATAGAGCGTCACACCCAGAGCCGCGAGCACCAGTAAGCCGAGCCAAGAACCGAGCCAGCCGCCGAATCGCAGCGCGGGCGGCAACGCCAGCACATCGGCATGTCCGGAGGCGACAATCGGAATCGCGAGGATCACCCCGGTCAGCGACTCGCCGGCGATCATGCCGGCGGCGAATAGCATGCCGCGCCCCGCCAGGCTCTCGGTACCAACCTCGCGACGGCGCGCAACCAGGTGCGAGATCAAGCCGCCCGCGAATACCGGCACCGAAATTCCGAGCGGCAGATAGATGCCGACGGCCACGGCGAGTACCGGTGCACGCAAGCCGGTGGTGCGCCGGCGCAGCTGCTCATCGATCAGAATCACGAGCACGCCGAGCGCCGCGCCGATGGCGATGATGGCCCACGGCAGGCTGCCGCCGAAGAATCCCTTGGAGACGGCGGCCATCATGGTCGCCTGTGGCGCGAGCAGCGGATGGACGTGTGCGGCGTCCGGTACGCCGATGCCATAGGCGCGTGCGAGCAGATTGAGCACCGGCGCGAGCACCAGCGCGCTCGTCATCGCGCCGATCGCAATCATGACCTGCTGCCGCCAGGGTGTCGCGCCGAGTAGCTGGCCGCACTTCAAATCCTGCACGTTGTCGCCCGAGATGCAGAGCGCGCAGCACACGGCGGCGCCAATCATCACGGCGGCGACGGGACCCAAGCGTGCGTCCCCGCGCGTCAGCGCGAGCAACATCGCCGAGGCGACGAGAATGGTCGAGATGATCATGCCGGACACCGGATCGTTCGAGCTGCCGACGAGGCCGGCCATGTAGCCGGACACCGAGCAGAACAGGAACGCGAGCAGGATCATCGCCAGGGTCATGGGCACGCTGATCAGAAAACTGCCCACCACCGAGTGGTACAGCAGCATCAGCGGCAGCGAAAACAGCACCACGCCGCCGAGCACGTACTTCATCGGGAGATCGCGCTCCGTGTCGGGCACCTGCTCCGCCCCGGCGATGCCGGCGGCGCGGGTGGCGGCGAGGCCGCTGCGGATGCCCGCGAGCAGCGACCCGCGCAGGGCGATCAAGGTCCACAGTCCCCCAACCAGCATGGCTCCTACGCCGAGATAGCGGATTTGCTGCGACCAGATGGTGGTGGCCGCGTCCACGGCACTGGCGCCGGCGAGCGTGGCGGCCAGGGCCGGGTTTATCTCCGGCAGCAGAGCGCTATAGATCGGAATCGCGACATTCCAGGAAATCACGCCGCCGATCAGCATCACGAGGCCGACGTTCAGGCCGCATATGTAGCCGACGCCGAGCAGCGCCGGCGACAGGTCAGTGCCGAAGTAGGCGATGCTGCGACCGACATAGGCGGCGCGGGCGGCGGTATCGGGAATCAGCCGCAGTCCGTTCTCGGCGCAAAACTTGAGCGCGGCGCCGGCCGCGGCCGCGAGCGCCAGCAGCTTGGCGCCATGCTTGGGATCATCCCCGGCCCGCAGCACTTCGGCCGCGGCCACGCCTTCCGGAAAGCTGAGGTTCTGTTCGACGATCAGGGCCCGCCGCAGCGGTACCGAGAAGAGCACGCCGAGTACGCCGCCGAATGCGGCAAAGGCCAACACCCAGCCGTACGGATAGCTGCTCCAGGCGCCGAGCATCACCAGTGCCGGGGTCGTGAAGATGACACCGGTCGCGACCGAGGAGCCGGCCGAGCCGCCGGTCTGAACGATGTTGTTCTCGAGGATGCCGCCGCCGCCGAGCAGTTTGAGCACCGCCATCGACACCACCGCCGAGGGAATCGCAGACGCAATCGTCATGCCGGCGAACAGTCCGAGGTAGGTATTGGCGGCCGCCATCAGTGCCGCAAGAATGATTCCCAACAACACCGCGCGCAGCGTCAGCTGCGGGTCGGGGGTGCCGCCGGTCCGGGGGCGATCGGTTGCAACCACGGCGTCGATCTCGAATTCTCCAGTGCGCAGCTGGCGCTACTGTACTCCCCCCATCCACCGCCGCACGAGCGGCAAAGCCAGCAGCAGCAGCGCCGCGCAGGCGGCGCCATACCAGAATATGTTCAGATATTGGCCGGGCATCGCGGCCACCTGGTCGGCATTGACCTCACCGGCGATGCGACCGGCGAATAGATTACCGAGCGAGATGCTGACGAACCAGACGCCCAGGCTCTGACCGACGAAACGGCGCGGCACCAGCCCGGTCACGGCGCTCAGGCCGACGGGACTCAAGCACAGCTCGCCGAAGGTGTGCAGCATGTAGGTGAGCGTCAGCCACCCGGGACTCACCTGCTGGCCGGAGGCAACCAGGCGCGCCGCTGCGGCCATGACGATGAATCCGAGCGCCATGCCCAGCAGCCCGAATACAAATTTGAGCGGTGCCGATGGATCGAGATTGTGCCGTCCGAGCTGCACCCACAGCGCGGAGAATACCGGCGCAAAGACGATGATTAAAATGGGATTGAGCGATTGGAACCACCCGGCCGGTATGACGAAGCCGGAGAAAGTTCGCGCGGTGTAGCGCTCTGCAAATAAATTGAACGACGAGCCGGTCTGCTCATAGCCGGCCCAGAACAGTACCGAGGCCAGGAACAGCACCGCGACCACGCGCACGCGGCGCCGCTCCACCGTGTCCAGACCGGCCCAGAACAGCAGATAGCTGAAGTAGAACGCTGCGACGGCGATGACCGCCGCGGTCGAGATCGACTGCAGAACGGACGGCGAAATGGCGATGGCACCGCGCCAGATCAGGGCCACGACCGCGACCACGGCCGCGCCGGCACCGATGAGCCACGACAGCGCAAGTCGCGAGCTCGATCCGTCGCCGTCGCGATCATGCGCCATGGGTAAACGGCCGGCATCGCCGAGCAGCCCGCGCCACCACAGGAATTGCGCCACACCGAGCGTCATGCCGACCGCGGCAGCCATGAAGCCGGTGGGCCAGCCATAGCGCTGCGCGAGCAACGCGGTGATGAGCGGGCCGATGGTGGCGCCGACGTTGATGCCGACATAGTAGAGCGTAAAGCCCGCGTCGCGGCGCGCGCCGCCTTCGGGATAGAGCTGGGCGACCGCGGCACTGGCATTGGGTTTGAGCATCCCGGTACCGAGCACGATGACCAGCAGGCCGACGAAGAACACCGCGCTGGACGGGGCGATGCCGAGCAGCAGGTGGCCGCATGCGATGACGATGCCGCCGATGAGGACCGCGCGCTGCGCACCCAGCAGGCGATCGCCGATCCAGCCGCCGGGCAGGCATGCGATGTAGGTGCCGGCATTGTAAAGACCGTAGATCGCGGCCGCGGTGCGGTCATCGAGCCCCAAACCGCCACGGCTGGCGCCGCTGACCAGAAACAGCACCAGCAGTGCGCGCATGCCGTAGAAGCTCATGCGCTCCCACATTTCCGTGAAAAACAGCGTCGCCAATCCGATCGGGTGACCCAGGAAACGGCGCCCCGGCGGCAACGTCACCGCCTCGGTCGCGGCGTTCATGCGTCAGTCTCTTCGGTCGCCGCCTCCGCGGGCTGGTGCTTGCGCATGATGCGGGCAAACAGAATGCCGCCCTCGTACAGCAGGTACATCGGCACGGCCATCGTGGTCTGCGACAGGGCATCCGGCGGCGTCAGGATGGCGGCAATGATGAATACGAAGATCAGCACATAACCGCGGATGCGCTGCAATTTTTCGACCGTGACCAGGCCGGTCAACACCAGCAGCACTACCGCGATCGGTACTTCGAACGCCACCCCGAAGGCGACGAACAGCGTGAGCACGAATTTGAGATAGTTGCTGATATCCGCCATCAGCGCGACGTTGCGCGGCGCGGTGGCGATGAAGAATTTGAAGATCAGCGGGAATACGATCCAGTATGAAAAGGCGACGCCGGCGTAGAACAGCAGGATCGAGGACACCAACAGCGGCAACGCAAAACGGATCTCATGCCGATACAGTCCCGGCCGCACGAACGCCCAGACTTGATAGAGCACATAGGGCATCGCGATCAGGAGCGCGGCGACGAAAGCGAGCTTGAATGGCGCGGTGAATGGCGTGGTGACGCTGGTGGCGATCAAGGTGCCGCCGGGCGGCAGGCGCGAGATCAGCGGCTTGGAAATGAACTCGAACAGCGCATTGGAATAGTACGCGCACGGCAGAAACGCGATCATCACGGCGATGAATGCACGCAAGAGCCGCGTGCGCAGCTCCAGCAGATGGGAGATCAGCGTGCCTTCCGGCAGCGGCTCACGGTCCTCGCTCATGGCTGTCCGCGGCCGGCGTTACGGGCTCCGGCTTCTTTTCGGTCTTTTTGGCACCCGTCACGTCTTCCAGATGCGGATCGAGATCGGTATGCAGCGCATTGGCCTCCTGCTCGAGCTGCTCGCGAAACTGGCGCGCCATCGCGCGCGCCCGCCCGACCCAGCGGCCGACCGTCGCAGCCACCTGCGGCAGCCGTTTCGGCCCCAGCACCACCAGTGCCAGGGCGAAGATGAGGACAATTTCGGAAAAATCGATTCCAAACATCGGCCGGCGGCCGCGGCAGGCGCCGCCTCAGGCGCTCGAACCGGTCTTGTGCTCGGTTCCCTGCGGCTTCTGGGCGGCAACTTCCGGGAACTCGGCGTCTTTGACCGGCGGTCCGGGTATCTGCTTGGGGTCCTCGTTTTCGGCGTCGCTCATCGATTTTTTGAAACCGCGCACCGCGGAGCCGAGATCGGAGCCGAGCGACTTGAGCTTCTTGCCACCGAAGACGATCAGCACGATGAGCAGAATGATCAAGAGATGTCGGGGGGCAAACAGATCCATGGTATCGCTCCGAGCAATCGGAAGTGCCTAATGCTCTCCATCATAGGGCATTTGGCAATGCACAACTAATCCGGCGGGCGGTCCTGGAGCCAGAATGTGACCGGCCCGTCGTTAGTCAATGACACCTGCATGTCCGCGCCGAAGCGGCCGCAGGCGATCTGCGCGTGCTGCGCCCGCGCGAGTTCGATCAGGTGCTGAAATATGTCCGCTGCGACCTGCGGCGCGGCGGCTCGGGAAAAGCCGGGGCGGTTGCCGCGGGCCGTATCCGCGGCCAGGGTGAACTGCGGCACGAGCAGCAGGCCTGCGCCGGTATCGCGCAGGCTCAGGTTCATGCGCCCCGCTGCGTCGGCGAACAGTCGATAGTTGAGCATGCGCTCGAGCAGCCGGCCGGCGGCGGCGGGTTCATCATGGCGCTCGATACCGATCAGGGCCACGACGCCGCGGCCGATCTGCGCGGTGACGATCCGCTCGATGCACACGGAAGCCGCGGTAACGCGTTGAAGCAGTGCAATCATGCTGCGCTCGGGCCGGCGCCGCCAGTGGCAAATCCGCGATCCAGCCCGTACACTTTGCGCCCGTTTTCCTGTCTGGATTGCCGCCGTCCGGAGTGAGTATGCCGCCGTGTCGCTTGGGGTTGAAAATTTTCTGTATCGTCATGGCTCTCGGCTCCGCGGGTGCCAGCCGAGCGGCAGGCGATGCTGCCCGCGGCAAGCCGCTGGCCTACACCTGTCTTGGTTGTCATGGCATCGAGGACTACAAGAACGTTTATCCGACCTATAGCGTGCCGCGCCTCGTCGGGCAGCAGCCTGAATACATCGTCGCGGCGCTCAAGGAGTATAAGAGCAGCGATCGTTCGCACGGCACGATGCACGCGCAGGCCGCCACGCTGTCGGATCAGGACATGGAGGATATCGCCGCCTACATGGCCGGCACGCCCCTGAAGTCGATCGGCTCGGTGATCGGTATGCCGCCGGCGAAAGTGACGCAGCTGTGCGTCGCCTGCCATAACAAAGACGGCGTTGCGGCGAGCGGCGAGTACCCGAGTCTCTCCGGTCAGCACGCGGACTATCTCGCGCGCACGCTGGAAGAATACAAGCGCGGCGATCGCAAGAATGCCGTGATGGCGACCTTCGTCACGCAGCTGACCGCGACCGACATCCGCCAGATCGCAGACTACTACGCGCAGCAGAAGCCGGCGCTGCAGACGCTCGAGCGGCGCTCCTCGCTGTTCTCTGCGAAGAACTGATCTGTGCCCGGACCTGACCGGGCTGCGCACGCAGCGCGGTGGCGGCTCAGTTGCGCACGTTGCGCGCGAGGAAGCTGGCTGCCGCGATGTCGAAGGCATCGCGATTGGACTTGTGGGTGAAGTCAGGACCTTCATTGCGCGCGCCAATATAAGCAGCCGGGACCGCATTCACCCGCAGCCGTGCCAGCAGCTGTTGCGACTCCGTCGGCGGCACCACCCGATCGCGCAAACCATGCACGATCAGCAGCGGATGCGTGAGCGCGGCAGCGTTGTTCAGCGGCGCGATCCGCTGCAGGAACGCACGCGTGTCCACGTCGCGCTCATCGCCGAACTCGGCCCGTGCGCCGTCGCGCAACTCCCCCGCGGTGTTCGCAAGATAGGTGACCAGATCGCTGGGGCCGCCGAAATCGATGCCCCCGCGCAGGCGGTCGCCGTATTGCACCAGCGCGTCGAGCGCGAGGTAGCCACCGAAACCCTGTCCCATCACGAATACACGCGCGCTATCCAGATCGGTCTGCAGACGGATCCACACGAGCAATGAACCCAGATCGCGTATGGCGTCTTCGCGCAGCGCACCATCATCAAGGGCGGCGAAGCTGCGGCCGTAGCCGCTGGCACCGCGCAGGTTCGGGGCCAGCACCACGAAGTTGAGCTCGTGCAGCAGGTACTGCAGCAGCGGATCGTAGCGCGGCCGGTACTGCAGCCCGGGCCCGGTATCGAGCAGTACCAGCACGGGATGCGGTCCCGGCGTGGGTGGCCGGTACGCGAACACAGGCAGCTCACGATGCTGGTCGTCGATGCGATCCCAGGTGGCGTAGCGCATCAGCCGCGGCGCGGTCAGCTGCGCTGCGTCCACCGGGCCGCGCTCATCCTGTGTCCAACGCGTGCTTGAAGCGCCCGCTGCGACCACGTAGATGGCGCGCGGCGCCAGCGCCGAGGCCACCGTCACCGCCAGGCGCTGGCCGCCGGGATCGAACTTCAACGTCTCGATGATGCCCACCGGCAGATCCGCGATCGCGACCTCGAGCTTGCGCCGCTGGTCGATGATCGCCAGCCGGCTGAAGCCGCCGTCGTTGTAGGCGTAGGCGATATAGCGGCCGTCGTTGCCGGCGTCGAACAGCTCAACCTCGTGCGCCATATCGCGACTGATATCGCGCAGTTCGCCGTTGCCTGTATCCAGATAACGCAGTCGCAGGAACTCGCCGCCGTCATCGCCGAGAAACAGCACGCCGTGGCCATCGGCGGCGAAGCGCGCGCCGCCCACCCGGCCCTTCACCGGCAGCGCGGTCAGCGTGCCGCTGTCGACATCCGCGACGAAGAGCCCACTTTCCACGGCCGAGACGTGGCGCAGCAGCAGCAGACGCTTGTCGTCGGGCGACCAGTCGAGCACCCGCCAATGGCTGCCGCTGCCGCCCGCGATCAGCCGCGGCAGCGACCCGGCCGCAGCGGTGTCCTGGACATAAATATCGACATCGATGCCGTCGCGGCGGCTGCTCGCGTAGGCGATGCGCCTGGCATCGTGGGCCCAGAGCGCCATGCCGCCATCGACGTCATCGCTGAGCATGGTGGCGGCGGGTTCGCCTGGGGTCTGCGCCTCGAGCGCCGCAGCTGCATCGAAACGCTGCAGCCAAAGGCCGTGGGCACCGGTGCCGGTATCCTTGAGAAATATAAACGCGTCGCTGCCGTAGGGTCGGGCCGCCGCCTGGCTCACGGCGTCCGGCTCGCGGGTGAGCTGCTCGCCCATGCCGAGCGGTGCGCGCAGGCGGTGCACCTGCTCGCTATCGCCGGCGCGAGTTGCGATCAGCATGCTGCCGTCCGCGAGCCAGTCCAGGAAGGTCGCGCCGCGATCTTCGAGGTAGCGCGGCAGCGTCGCGGCGACGGCGGGGTCGGGCGGCGGCACGCCGTCGAATATCAGATCGCCCTGCTCGAGCCGCTCCCCGCGGACGACAGCGGAACCGCTGAGCGTGGCGAGCAGGGCGAGGGCGAAGTAACTGACGCCGGCAGAGCGGCGGTTGAAAAGTGACATGCGCTTGGTATGGTGGCACATGGACCGTTTCTCCGCATTTCGCATTCACGAGCGCGAGGGCAGGATCGAGGCGCGGATCGAGCACCTGGTGCTGGATGACTTGTCGCCGGGAGAGGTCGTCATCCGGGTCACGCATTCGGGCATCAACTACAAGGATGCTCTGGCCGCGACCGGCGCAGGGCGGATTCTGCGTCGCTACCCGCTGGTTGGCGGCATCGATTTGGCCGGTTACGTGGAATTTTCTGCCGACGCCGCCTTCCAGCCGGGTGATGCCGTGCTGGCGACAGGCTGCGGGTTGTCGGAAACGCGCGATGGCGGCTTTGCCGAATATGCGCGCGTTCCGGCCGAGGCGGTTGTCGCGATGCCGGCCGGGCTCGATGCGGCCGCCGCGATGAGTATCGGTACCGCGGGCTTCGCCGCGGCGCTGGCGATCATGCGGATGGAGGCGAACGGCCAGACGCCGGCCGCGGGTCCCATTGCGGTCACCGGCGCCACCGGCGGCGTGGGATCGCTCGCCATCGACATGCTCGCCGCCAATGGCTACGAGGTCGCGGCAATCAGCGGCAAGGCCGACGCCAGCGACTATCTGCGCGCACTGGGGGCCGGGCAGATCCTGCTGCGGCAGGAGATCGACTATGGCAACGTGCCGCTCGCCGCCGCGCGCTGGGGCGGCGCCATCGACAACGTCGGCGCGCGGCTGCTCAGCTGGCTGCTGCGCAGCACGCGCGAGCGCGGCAATGTGGCCAGCGTGGGTCTGGCCGGCGGCACCGAGCTCAACGTCAGCGTCATGCCCTTCATCCTGCGCGGCGTGAGTCTGCTCGGTGTGAATTCCGCCGCAACGCCACGGGCGCTGCGGTTGCAGGTCTGGCAACGCATCGCTACCGATCTGAAACCCCGCCATCTGGCCGCTATCGTGCGACGGACCATTACCCTGGCCGAGTTGCCGGGGGCCTTTGCAGAATATCTGGACGGCCGGGTACTCGGCCGCACGCTGGTGCGCATGCGATGAACGCCATGCCGAAAGCGCAGCATGCGGAGCTCGAGGCGCAGCAGTTGATCGCCGACGCTGCCGCGCTCGACGTGACACTGCGGCTCGAGCAGGCGCAGCGGTTGCTGCAGCTGCTCGATGAACTCGCGATCTGGAACAAGACCTATAACCTCACCGCCATCACGGAGCGTGCGGCGGCCATCAAAGAGCACCTGCTCGACAGCTTGAGCGCGCACGCCGAACTTGCCGGCGACCGTATCGCCGACGTTGGTACCGGTGCCGGCTTTCCGGGCCTGCCGCTCGCGATCGCCGACCCGCTGCGGCATTTCACGCTGATCGATGCCACCGCAAAAAAAATCCGCTTCGTCGCCCACGCCGTGCGCACACTTGCGCTCGAGAATGTCGCACCGCTGCATGTCCGCGCCGAGCTGCTGTCGGTCAGTGAGCCGTTTGACACGGTAATTGCGCGTGCCGTCGCGCCGCTGCCGCGGCTACTGGCAACGGTGGCCGGCCTGTGCGGTCCGAGCAGCCGGGTGGTGGCACTGAAGGGCCGCTTTCCGCGCGAAGAGATTGCACTGCTGCCGCGTGGCTGGCGAGTGACGCAGACCCGGACGGTCGCCGTGCCCGGCCTGGGTGCCGAACGCCATCTGCTTACGATCGTGCCGGACGCGCGGGCTCCCGTCGGCGGCTGAGGAGGGCGCGGCGGCAACCGCGCGGATCATCGCACCAGCCGTTAGACTGGGCGCTCCATGAAGCGCGTCATCGCAATCGCAAATCAGAAGGGCGGAGTCGGAAAGACGACGACCGCGGTGAACCTTGCGGCTTCGTTTGCGGCCATGCATCGGCGCGTGCTGCTGGTCGATCTGGACCCGCAGGGCAATGCGACCACGGGATGCGGCATCGACAAGGCGGCGCTCACACGCGGCAGCTGCGAAGTGCTGCTCGGCGAGACGACTGCGGAGCAAGCGGTGCTGCCGCTCGGCGACGGCGCACTGGCCGTGCTGCCGACGAACCAGGATCTGACCGCGGCAGAAGTGCGCCTGCTGGCGATGCCACACGGGCGTGAGCAGCGGCTGCGCGCCGTGCTGGCGCCGATTCGCGCCAACTATGATCTGATCCTGATCGATTGCCCGCCGGCGCTGAACATGCTGACCGTCAACGCGCTGGTCGCCGCTGACAGCGTGCTGATCCCGATGCAATGCGAGTACTACGCGCTCGAAGGCCTGTCGGCACTCGTGGCCACGATCGAGCAGATTCGCGCCGCCGCCAACCCAGCGCTCGAAATCGAGGGCATCCTGCGCACCATGTACGACCCGCGCAATAATCTGGCCAGCGAAGTGAGCGCGCAGCTGCTGATGCACTTCGGCGAGAAAGTGCTGCGCACGGTCGTGCCGCGCAATGTGCGTCTGGCGGAAGCGCCCTCATTCGGCAAGCCGGCGTTGGCGCACGATCCCGAATCGCGCGGTGCGCTCGCCTATCTGGCGCTCGCTGGCGAGATGCTGCGGCGCGAAGAGGAAGCGGGTGCGGCGCTCGTCCCCGCCGCGCAGGCGGGAAGCCCCGCGCCGCCTTAGCTATCATGCACGCATGAGTCAAAAGAAGCCGACGTTGGGACGTGGACTTGCCGATCTGCTGGGTACTGGGCGGACGGCTGCGTCCGCCCCTGCGACCGCCGCCGAGGTTCCTCCCGCGCTGCGCCCGGGGGATGAGTTCGCGCGGCTGCCACTCGACCTGCTGCAGCGTGGGCGTTACCAGCCGCGAACCGACATGCGGCCCGAGACCCTCGCCGCGCTGGCCGAGTCGATTCGCTCACAGGGCGTGATACAACCGATCATCGTGCGGTCGCTCGAGGGCGCAGCGGCTGGCGGCGCGCACCGCTACGAGATCATCGCCGGCGAGCGCCGCTGGCGCGCAGCGCAGCAGGCGGGCTTGAGCGAGATACCCGCGGTGATCCGGCAGGTACCGGACGAGGCCGCGCTGGCGATGGCGCTGATCGAGAATATCCAGCGCGAGAACTTGAATCCTCTCGAAGAGGCGCGGGCGCTCGAGCGCCTGATCGCGGAGTTCGGGTTGACGCACGCGCAGGCCGCCGACGCCGTGGGGCGTTCGCGCGCCGCGGTCAGCAACTTGTTGCGGCTGCTCGAACTCGCGCCGGAAGTCTGCGAACAGCTCGAGAAGCGCGAGCTCGAAATGGGACACGCGCGCGCGCTGCTCGCGTTGAGCCATCGCCGCCAGCAGATCGAAGTCGCGGCGCTGGTGGCGCGCAAGGGCCTCTCGGTACGCGAGACCGAGGCATTGGTGCGCCGCATGAGCGAACCCGCCGCGCCCGCCGCGCAGGCTCCCGGCAAGACCTCCGACCCAAACATTCAGCGACTTGAAACCGAGCTGGCCGAGCGGCTTGGTGCCAGCGTAGATATCGAGCATGCGCGCAGCGGCAAGGGCCGTCTGATCATCCGCTACAACAGCCTCGATGAACTCGACGGGATCCTGAGACATTTCCCGCAGATTTCTTGAAGGCGGGGCGCTTCGTCTCTATAATCGCGCGCCTTCGCGCCCGGCAGCAGCTAAGTGGTTGCAGGATAAGTAAAAGCGAGGCTTCTCGCGTGCGCCGGTGAGGCGTGATCGCGAGTGGTTTTGGTGTTGTCTTGAGCCTGGTGTTGGCGGAGCAGTGACATCGACGTACGGCCCATTGCCGCACGCATCCTGCTGATGCAGATCGGTGTCGGCGGAGTTGTCGCAGCGGTTTGCTTTTTCGTCTGGAGCCCGGCGGCCGCTCTCTCAGCGCTCGCGGGCGCCGCCATCGGCGTGATCGCGAATCTGTACATGACGCTCAAGGCGTTGCAGGCGGCGGCCACGCCGCGCGGCGCGCTCGGGCGTCTGTACTTCGGCCAACTGGTCAAGATTGCCGTGACGGTGGCGCTGTTTGTTCTGGCGGCGCGCGCGCCGCGATTGGTGTGGCCGGCGCTGCTCGCGGCTTACACGGCGACGTTGATCGTATTCTGGTGGGTGCCGTTTGCGGCCTCCTCCCGCACGTAGCGATCGTGTGTGACGATTGACAGGGTTGATGGATAGGCGACAGGGACATATGCATCGATGGCTGTTGAACACGGCGAGACGCCCACAGAGTACATCACGCATCACCTGACCCATTTGAAGGTGGGGTCGGGCTTCTGGACTTGGCATATCGACACGCTGCTGATGTCGGCGCTGCTCGCGTTCCTGATCGGCCTGCTGTTTTGGCGCGCCGCGCGCCGCGCCGATACCGGCATCCCTTCAAAGTACGTCAGCTTCTTCGAGATGGTGCTCGACTTCGTCGACGGCCAGGTCAGCGAGATCTATCACGGCGATCGGCGCTTCATGACCGCGCTCGCGCTGGCGCTGTTCACCTGGATCGTCGCGATGAATGCGATGGATCTGCTGCCCGTGGATCTGCCCGGCAACGTTGCCGGCCTGCTCGGCGCGAAGTATTGGCGCGTGCTGCCGACCGCCGACATCAACGGCACGTTTGCGATGGCCATCGTGGTGCTGGCGCTCATCATCATCGCCGCAATCCGCTCCAAGGGTTTTGGGGGCTACCTGTATGAGTGGGTCGCCGCGCCTTTCGGCATCTGGCTCGCGCCCGCAAACCTGTTCCTGAACGCGGTCGAGCTACTGTCGAAGCCGGTATCGCTCGGCATGCGATTGTTCGGCAATATGTTTGCCGGCGAGCTGTTGTTCATGCTGATCGCATTGCTGGGTTTTGCCGTCGTCGGGCTGACCGGCAGCAGCGCCGCCTTCTTCCTGCTGCAAGTGGTCCTCGGCACCGCCTGGGCCATTTTTCACATCTTGATCGTATTGCTGCAGGCCTACATTTTTATGGTTCTGCCAGTCGTGTATATCGCGATGGCCGAAGAGCATCACTAGTTTATTCGTCACAGAAACGCATTTGACCAGGAGACCTTAAGATCATGGATGCAATCGCTACGGTTCAAGCCTATACCGCCCTTGGTATCGGCATCATCATCGGCTTGGGCGCGATTGGCGCCTGCATCGGCATCGGCGTCATGGGTTCGAAGTTTCTCGAATCCGCCGCACGCCAGCCCGAGCTGACGCCGATGCTGCAGGGACGCATGTTCCTGCTCGCCGGCCTGATCGACGCGGCCTTCCTGATCGGCGTCGGTCTGGCAATGATGTTCGCCTTCGGTAATCCGCTGCTCTCGAAGCTGCCTGGCGGCTGATCATGCTCGAGCCGAATGCGACGTTCATTGGGCAGATCATTGTCTTTCTGATCCTGCTCTGGTTCCTCGCGAAGTTCGTGGTGCCGCCGCTCACGCGCATGAACGCGGAGCGGCAGCGCAAGATCGCGGAAGGGCTCGCGGCCGCCGAGCGTGGCCAGAAAGAGCTGCAGGAGGCCAATGCGCGCGCCAACGACGTCGTGCGCGAGGCGCGCGAGCGCGCGCGCCAGGTCGAGGAGCAGGCCGCACGGCGTTCGAGTGAGACCGTGGAGGCCGCCAAGCAGATCGCGCACGGAGAAGGCGCGCGCATCGTCGAAGCCGCTCGCGCCGAGGCCGGCAACGAGACGTTGCGAGTGCGCGAGCAGCTGCGCCGCGATTTCGGTGCGCTGGTAGTACAGGGGGCTGCGCGCCTGCTCGAGCGCGAAGTCGATCTCAAGACCCATGCGCAGCTGCTCGAGCAGCTCGCCAACGACATCGCGCGCAGCTGATCATGGCCGAATCCGCCACTACCGCCCGACCCTACGCCCGCGCCGTGTTCGCGGCCGCGCAGGAGTCACGCGATTTCGATGGGTGGAGCACGTTTCTGGCAGCCGCCGGCGCCGTGGTCGCCGATGCGCGCGTTGCGGCATTGATCGGCAACCCGCGCGTGAATGTGCTCGAGCTGATCGATTTCATCCTTGAGGTTGCCGGCCGGCGCGAGCAGGCGGAGCGCGAGCGCGCCTTCCTGCAGGCGCTGGCCGAGAATCGGCGCCTGCGGCTGCTGCCGGAGATTGCCGTGCAATACGAGGCGCTGCGCGCGGAGGCCGAACAGCAGGCCGACGTCGAGGTCAGTGCGGCGCAGGAGCTCACCGGCGAACAGCGCCAGCGGCTGGCCGGCGCACTCGAGCGCCGGCTCGGGCGCAGCGTGCGCCTGCATGTGCGCATCGATGCGCAGCTGCTCGGCGGCGCCGTCGTGCGCTACCAGGACTTCGTGATCGACGGCTCGCTGCGCGGGCGCATCGAGCGTATGGCCACCGCGATGAGCGGTGCCTGAGACGAGCAGTTTTCAGAGGAATCTTATGTCCATCAAGCCATCCGAGATCAGTGATCTCATCAAGCAACGTATCGACCGCTTTCAGGCGGCCGCGGAGGCGCGCAACGTCGGCACGGTCGTGTCCGTCACCGATGGCATCACGCGCATACACGGGCTCGCCGACGTCTGTTACGGGGAAATGATCGAGTTCCCGGGCAACCTCTTCGGCCTGGCGCTGAACCTCGAGCAGGATTCGGTCGGCGCGGTCGTGCTGGGCGATTACAAGTCGATCAAGGAAGGCGACACGGTCAAGACCACCGGCCGCATCCTGGAAGTGCCGGTCGGACGGGAGCTGTTGGGCCGCGTGGTAGACGCGCTCGGCAATCCGATCGACGGCAAGGGTCCGATCAATGCCAGCGCCACGGCGCCGATCGAGCGCGTTGCGCCCGGCGTGATCTATCGTAAATCGGTGAGTCAGCCGGTGCAGACCGGCTATAAGGCCATCGACGCGATGGTGCCGGTCGGGCGCGGCCAACGCGAACTCATCATCGGCGACCGCCAGACCGGCAAGACTGCGCTGGCGGTCGACACGATCATCAACCAGAAAGACTCGGGCATAAAGTGCGTCTACGTCGCGATCGGCCAGAAACAATCCTCAATCGCGAGCGTGGTGCGCAAGCTCGAAGAGCATGACGCCTTAGGGCATACGATCATCGTCGCGGCCTCCGCGTCGATGCCGGCGTCGATGCAGTACATCTCCGCGTATTCGGGCGTGACCATGGGCGAGTACTTCATGGATAACGGCGAGGACGCGCTGATCATTTATGACGATCTGTCCAAGCAGGCGGTGGCCTACCGACAGATCTCGCTGCTGCTGCGCCGGCCTCCGGGCCGCGAGGCCTTCCCGGGCGACGTGTTTTATCTGCACTCGCGCCTGCTCGAGCGGTCCGCGCGCGTCAACGAGGAATACGTCGAGGCGGCGACCGGCGGTCGCGTCAAGGGTAAGACCGGTTCCCTGACGGGACTGCCGATCATCGAAACGCAGGCCGGCGACGTCACGGCCTTCGTGCCGACCAACGTGATTTCGATCACCGACGGACAGATTTTTCTGGAGACGGACCTGTTCAACTCCGGTATCCGTCCGGCGATGAATGCCGGCATCTCCGTGTCGCGCGTCGGTGGCGCGGCGCAGACCGACATCATCAAGCGCCTGGGCGGCGGTATTCGCCTGGCCCTGGCGCAGTATCGCGAGCTCGCTGCCTTCTCGCAGTTTGCTTCCGATCTTGATGAGGCGACACGGCGCCAGCTCGAGCGCGGCCAGCGCGTGACCGAGGTCATGAAGCAGAAGCAGTACGCGCCGCTGTCGGTCGCCGAGATGGCACTGTCGATTTACGCGGTCAACAGCGGCTACATGGACAAGGTCGAACGCAACAAGGTGGTCGACTTCGAGGCGGCGTTGCAGAATTTCGCGCGCTCCGCCTATAAGGATGCGCTCGCCGCGATCAACACCAAGCCGGAGCTCAAGCCGCACGAGGCCACGCTCAAGAAGATTTGCGAAGACTTCCTGGCGACCGGGACCTACTGAGGCTCAGCAGATGCCGGGCACCAAGGAAATCCGCAGCAAGATCGCGAGCGTCAAGAGCACGCAGAAGATCACCAAGGCGATGGAAATGGTCGCCGCCAGCAAGATGCGGCGTGCCCAGGACCGCATGCGCCGGGCGCGGCCGTACGCCGCGAAGATGCGCATGGTGATCGGGCATTTGAGCAAGGCAAACCCCGACTACCGGCATCCGTTCCTGATCGAGCGCACGCCGAAAGCGGTCGGCCTGATTGTGGTGTCGTCCGACCGCGGACTGTGCGGCGCGCTCAATGCGAACGTGTTCAAGGCGGCGCTGCAATTGGTGCGCGAATGGCAGAGCCGGGACGCCACCGTCAGCCTGTGCCTGATCGGCGCCAAGGGCCTGGCCTTCTTGCGCCGGCTCGGGTTGCCGGTGCTGGCGAGCGCGACCAACCTGGGCGATCGCCCGCACGTCAAGGATCTGATCGGCACCGTGAAGGTGATGCTCGATGCCTATCGCGACGGCCGCATCGACCGGCTGTTCCTCGTCAACGCGCAATTCCTGAACACGATGTCGCAGAAGCCGCATCTGCTGCAGCTCCTGCCGGCCCAGGTGGATGTGCAGGAGGTGGCGGAGCTACAGCAGCATTGGGACTACATCTACGAGCCGAGTGCTGCATCGATCCTGGATGGTCTGCTGCTGCGCTACATCGAGTCGCAGGTCTACCAGGCCGCGGTCGAGAGCGTTGCCTCCGAGATGGCGGCGCGCATGGTCGCGATGAAGAGCGCGTCGGACAATGCCGGCGAGCTCATCGGCGAACTGCAGCTGATCTACAACAAGGCGCGGCAGGCGGCGATTACCAAGGAGCTCGCGGAAATCGTGGGCGGCGCCGCGGCGGTCTAGCGCCGCGGCTGTTCGACCTAGAGTTTCAGTTGAAATGGTGCGCCCGCTGGGCCACTTGAAGGATGGTGAACATGGCTACGGGCAAAATCACGCAGATTATCGGTGCGGTCATCGACGTCGAATTTCCGCGTGAGTCGATTC
>JBIODE010000004.1:0-32786 GCA_044440325.1 Steroidobacterales bacterium | reverse complement strand
TCGCGTTGATCACGTTGAGATTCTCGTGCGTGACGTTGCCGTGCTGACGAGGCAGGTGCTGCTCGATGCGAGCAAATTGTTCAGCGTTGATTTCCATTTCACCAGCGTATCAAATATGTGCGCTAGTGTTAACAGGCCCTAGGCGGCGCGGCTCTGCCCCGCAAGCTGGCGCAGCACATAGTGCAGGATGCCGCCGTGGCGAAAATACTCGCGCTCCTTCGGCGTGTCGATGCGCACCCTGACCTCGAACCTGATCGGCGCGCCGGCAGTCGGGGTCGCCACCACCGAGGCGCTCCGGGCCTCGCTGCCGTTGAAGCCGACGATGTCGAAGGCTTCGCGCCCCGTGAGCTTCAGACTTGCGGCGTTCTGTCCATCCATGAACTGCAGCGGCAGCACGCCCATGCCGATCAGATTGGAGCGATGGATGCGCTCGAAGCTCTCGGCGAGAACGGCGCGCACGCCGAGCAGCATCGTGCCTTTGGCGGCCCAGTCGCGCGATGAGCCGGTGCCGTATTCCTTGCCGGCGACGATGATCAATGGAGTGTGCGCGGCCTTGTAGCGCATCGCGGCGTCATAGATGCTCATCTGCTCGCCGGTCGGCAAAAATTCCGTAACGCCGCCCTCGGTGCCCGGCAGCAGCAGGTTACGCAGGCGGATATTGGCAAACGTGCCACGCATCATCACTTCGTGATTACCGCGGCGCGCGCCATACTGATTAAAGTCGACCGGTTGCACGCCTTGATCCATCAGGTAGCGCGCGGCCGGGCTGTTTTTGGCAATATTGCCGGCAGGGGAGATGTGGTCGGTGGTGACCGAATCGCCGAGCAGTGCGAGCACGCGCGCGTGCTCGATCGCGGCGACGATCGCCGGCTGCATGTCCATCCCGTCGAAGTACGGCGGATTCTTCACGTAGGTCGACTTCGGGTCCCAGGCGTAAATCTTGCCCAAGGGTATTTGGATGCCCTGCCACCGTTCATCGCCGTTGAAGACGCCGGCGTAGCTGCGGCGGAACATTTCCGAGTTGATATTCTGCAGCACGTAGCTGGCGACCTCCGACAGCGGGGGCCAGATATCGCGCAGGTACACCGGCTTGTCGCCCGTCCCGAGGCCCAGCGGCTCGTTATTCAAGTCAAGATCGAGCGTCCCGGCCAGCGCATACGCGACCACCAGCGGCGGCGAGGCCAGAAAGTTCATTTTCACCTCCGGATGCACGCGTCCGTCGAAATTTCGATTTCCGGACAGCACGGAACAGCCGATGATGTCGCCGGCTTTGACCCCGGCGGAAAGTTCGGGCTTGAGCGGGCCGGAATTGCCGATGCAGGTGGTGCACCCGTACCCGACCAGATCGAAACCGATGGCGGCGAGCGGCTCGAGCAGCCCCGCCTTCTGCAAGTAGTCGGTGACCACACGCGAGCCGGGCGCGAGACTGGTCTTCACCCAGGGCCGCGAAGTCAGTCCGCGCGCGCGCGCATTGCGTGCCAGCAGGCCCGCCGCGATCAGCACGTAGGGATTGGAGGTGTTGGTGCAGCTGGTAATCGCGGCAATCAGTACCGCACCGTCCTTCAGATCGAAGGACTGATTTCCCATCGTCACGGCAGCCTGGCCGGTGGCGGTCGGATTCTTGCGCTTGCGCTCCTCCGCCATCTTGGCGTGATGCTTCCGGTAAGTCTCCTTGGCCACACGCAGCGGCACGCGATCCTGCGGACGGCTCGGGCCCGCGAGGCTCGGCTCAACCTTGCCGAGATCGAGCTCGAGCACGTCGGTGTAATCCGCTGGTTTCTGGCCGTTGCTGCGCCAGAGACCTTGAACACGCGCGTAATCCTCCACCAGCTTGACCTGCTCCGGCGGCCGGCCCGAGAGTGCCAGATACCGCAGGGTCTCCTCGTCGATTGGGAAGATCGCGCAGGTGCTGCCGAACTCGGGCGACATGTTGCCGATCGTGGCGCGGTCGGCGAGCGGCAGATTCGCCAGACCGTCGCCGAAGAATTCGACGAACTTGTCCACCACGCCTTTCTTGCGCAACATCTCGGTCACGGTCAGCACCAGATCGGTCGCCGTGGCCCCCGGATGGAGACTGCCGGTGAGCTTGAACCCGACGACCTGCGGAATCAGCATGGTCACCGGCTGGCCGAGCATGGCCGCCTCCGCCTCGATACCGCCGACGCCCCAGCCGAGCACGCCCAAGCCGTTGATCATCGTGGTGTGGGAATCGGTGCCGACCAGGGTGTCCGGATAGGCCTGGCGTGCGGTCGCTGTGAGCCGTTCGAACACGACTCGGCCCAGGAATTCAAGATTGACCTGGTGCACGATGCCGGTGTTCGGCGGCACCACCTTGAAATTGCGGAATGCGGCCTGACCCCAGCGCAGGAACGCGTAGCGCTCGCCGTTGCGCTCGAATTCGATGCGGTTGTTGGCCGCGAGCGCACCCGGCGTGCCGTATTCATCGACCTGCACGGAATGGTCGACGACCAGTTCCGCGGGCGCCAACGGATTGATTTCGTCCGGATTGCCGCCAAGACGAATCATCGCCTCGCGCATTGCCGCCAGGTCGACGATGGCCGGCACTCCGGTGAAGTCTTGCATGATCACGCGCGCCGGCGTGAACGAGATCTCGTGGGACGGCGCAGCCAGAGGATCCCAGTGCAACAACGCATCGATATCCGCGCGCGTGACGTTGACCCCGTCTTCAAAGCGCAGCAGATTCTCCAGCAGGATCTTGAGCGAGTAGGGCAGGCGCGCGACTTTGTCGGCGCCAAGCGCTGCGAGGCTCCAGATGTCATAGGTATGTGCGCCCGACGTCAACGTCGTGCGCGCCTTGAAACTATCGGCCATGAAACCTCCGCGCGCTGTGTTCACCGCGCACTGTGCGCGGCGTGCAGGAGCCGTTAATTATATCGGGCTGCGTGGGTTGCCGGCACCGAAGTTTTTGCCGTCTGACTGGCGCGCTCGTGCGCGGATTCGATTACCGCGCCGCCCAGGCAGCGCTCGCCGTCATACAACACCGCAAATTGCCCTGGCGTGGCCGCGCGCTGCGGCTGGTCAAACTCGATACGAAGACCGCCATCCGGCTCGATCCAGACCACCGCCTCCTGGTCACTTTGCCGATAGCGCAGTTTGACGCCGGCGCGGAAGCGGGCGGCCGGCACCGCGCTCAACCAATTTACCGCACCGGTGCGCACAGCCGTGGCCTCGAGGCGCCATTGTTCGTGCCGCTGTACCACGACGAGCGTATTGCGCGCGAGGTTCTTGTCGGCGACATACCAGGGCTCTGCGGCGCAGCCGCGTGCCCCGCCTACGCCCACACCCGCGCGCTGCCCCAGGGTGTAGAACGGCAGGCCGCGATGCATGCCCAGACGGCGCCCGTCCGGCGTTTCAATTGGCCCGGGCTCGGCGGGCAGATAGCGGCCGAGAAATTCGGCAAAGGGTCGTTCGCCGATGAAGCAAATTCCGGTGCTGTCGGGCTTGTCGCACACGGGGATACCCGCGCGGCGCGCCCGATCGCGCACCTCATCTTTGCAGAACTCCCCGATCGGGAACAGCACGTTCTCGAAAGCGCGGCGCAGCACGGCGTGCAGGAAATACGACTGATCTTTCGATTGATCGTGCGCCTTGTACAGCGCCGTCCCGTCCGCCGTATCGGTGCAGCGAGCGTAGTGCCCGGTCGCAAATAGCGTGGCACCCAGCCGTGCCGCGTAGGCGCGGCAGATACCGAACTTGATCTCGCGATTGCAGAGCACGTCCGGGTTGGGTGTGCGGCCGGCCCGGTATTCCGCCAGGAGGTAACCAAACACCTGCGCTCGGTATTGATCGGTAAAGTCGACACGATGCAGCACGATGCCGAGCTCGCGCGCGCTCGCACGCGCATCCTGATAGTCCACGGCGGTCGTGCAATACGCATCGTCCTCTTCCCAATTGCTCATGAAGAGACCTTCGACCTTGTAGCCTTGCTGCAGCAGCAGCAGCGCCGCGACGGCCGAATCCACCCCGCCCGACAGGCCGACGATGACTCGTGTGGTGGCAATGCTCATGCACGCCATTATTGCAGTATCGCCTCGACTGCCGTAAGCGCGACGCGTTGTCCGGCCAGATAATCCTCGACGCAGCGGAGCACCAGTGGCGAACGCAGCCGCGTCCGCCGTTCGAGTATCTCGCCGTGCGCGAGCCAATGGACGGCGATGATCGGCGGATCGAGCGGCCGCTCGGGCGCGTGCCCATCGACCTCACCGCTGAACGCAAAGCGCAGCGTACTGTGTCCGGTGCGGGGATTGCGCCACAGATAGGTGCCGACCAGCCATTGGGGCGAGAAGCGCCACGCCGTCTCCTCGACGGTCTCACGGATCACGGCGTGGAGCAGCGATTCGCCGTCCTCCAGATGGCCGGCGGGCTGATTGAAGACACGGCGGCCGCGGATGAGCTCTTCAACCAGCAAAAAGCGGCCGTCGCGCTCGACAACGGCCGCGACCGTGACGTCGGGTTTCCAGACCATATTGCACGAGAGTATAGGAGTCGGCCGGCGCTGTGCAGCCAGGGTGCCGTGCCGCGGCCCTGGGGGAAACTCGGCGCCTTGAGTCAGCGCTGGCCGACGCGCAGATCGCGGTCTTCGGCGCTGGCCTGCCACATTGCATCGAACTCCTGCAGGTACTGGCGCGCGATCGGTGGATTGTTGAAGCCGGCGATGCCATCCCAGCGGTCGGCCCGCAGCCGGTAGACGATTGCGCGATCATCGGCAATGCAGTAGGCGCAATGATGCTCGCGAAATTGCGCCGCGCGGATTCTGATTTCAAGGCAACTGGTGAGCCGCCGCGCCATGGCGACAAACCGGTTGCCGCTGCCGCTGTTGCTCAGCCGTGCCTGATCGCGCAAGAGCACGCGCACCTTGGCGAAGCTGCGAGCGAGTACGAAGCGCTTGATGACCTCAAGAAAGGCGGGCTGATCGTAGAGCTCGGGCTCCAGATCAGGTGTCAGGATGGAGATGAGCCGCTGGCCGCTGGCAGCGACCGTCTCGCTGGCGCTGCGGATCTCGGCGATGCTCGTCAGCACATGCAGCGTTTCGGGCTCCACCGCCGGCTCGGGCGGCGGGCTAAACACCGTCCCCGCGGGCGCATCTGCCAGCCCGAAGCTCGCGAGGCGCGCGAGGCGCGTCGTGGTGGTCGTGTTTTCGCGGGATACTGTCACGCCATCGCCCGTCGGTTGCGCTATTGCGGCAGGGTGATGGTAGAACCCGCTGCACTCCCGGAGCGCCAACTCGGTCACGGTTCGCGTCCGTGACAGTGTGAGCGAGCTAACGAAAGCGGTGCGTGTGCCGGCAAGAAAGCGCCACGGACGGCGCGCGGCGATATTTAGTTCAATTGGCGCGCGAGCTGAGCGGCCAGGCCCAAGTATTGCGCCGGTGTCAACGCCGCTAGCCGCGCGCGCTCTGCCTCCGGCAGGGGCAGTGAGGTGACGAAGGCGCGCAGCGTGGCTGCATCAATCGTCCGGCCGCGCGTGAAATCCTTCAGCAGCTCGTAGCCGTTGGGCACGCCGGCCGCGCGCAATTGGGTCTGGACGGCCTCTGCCAGGACTTCCCACGCGCCCTCCAGCTCCTGACGCAAGCGCTCGGGGTCCGGGGTGATGTTCTCGAGTCCGCGCCGCAACGCCTTCCATCCGATCAAACTATGCGCCAGGGCCACCCCCAGATTGCGCAGCACCGTCGAGTCGGTCAGATCGCGCTGCCAGCGCGAGATCGGCAGCTTCTCGGCAAAGAAGCGCAGCAGCGCGTTGGCGAGTCCGAAATTGCCCTCGGCATTCTCGAAATCGATCGGATTGACCTTGTGCGGCATGGTCGATGAGCCGACCTCGCCCGCCACGGCGCGTTGGCGCAGGAGTCCCAAAGAAATGTAGCCCCACAGATCGCGGCACAGATCGATCAGAATGACATTGGCGGCGGCGCAGGCATCGCAATATTCGGCAATCCAATCGTGCGGTTCGATCTGGGTGCTGTAGGCATTCCAGCCGACGCCCTGCGCCGTTACGAATTCACGGCTCTGCGCCAGCCAGTCCACGTCGGCGCGCACCGCTTGATGCGCGTTGAAGTTGCCGACCGCGCCGTTCCATTTTGCCAGCACCTCCACGCCTTCCAGGCGGCGGCGAGCGCGTGCGAGCCGCGCCGCGACATTCGCCATTTCCTTGCCAACGGTGGTCGGACTTGCCGGCTGTCCATGGGTGCGCGCGAGCATCGCGAGCGCGGCGTGCTCGTGCGCGAACGCGATCAGGATTGCATGAATCGCGGCCAATTCCGGCAACAGCACCTCTTTGCGCACCGATTGCAGCAGACGTGCATAGCTCAAGTTGTTGATGTCTTCGGAGGTACAGCCGAAATGCACCAATTCGAGTGTCGCCGCATCCGCGCCCGCGGCCGCGAGCTGCTCGCGCACATAATATTCGACCGCCTTGACGTCGTGGTTGATGCGCCGTTCGATGACCTTCACCGCGGCGGCGGCGCCCTCATCGGGCGCCTGAGCCAGAGCGACCGCGCGCGCCGCGACCGCCGGCGGCAGCGGCGCGCCCAGCATGCGCGGCACGCGCGTGGCAAGCTGAGTGAACCACAGTGCTTCCACGCGAATGCGCTCGCGGATCAATGCGGCCTCGGACAGATACGCCCGCAGCGGCGCGGTGGCCACGGCGTAGCGGCCGTCGATCGGGGATAGCGCATACAGAGAAAGTGGATCCATGAGGGCGCGTCGAGCTAAATGTTAGACTTGTCATCATAACGCAGGCGGCCTTGAGATCAGCAAACGGAGTCACACCGGTCATGAGATCAGCTTCTTTCCGCACCGAGCGCGACAGTATGGGCGAGCTGCAGGTGCCCGCGGATGCGCTGTGGGGCGCACAGACGCAACGCGCCGTGGAGAATTTCCCGATCAGCGGCCTTACATTGCCGCGCGCATTCATTCGCGCGGTCGCCTTGATCAAGCAGGCCGCGGCCGCGGCCAATGCGCGTTTGGGGTTGCTCGATGCAGCCGTGGCGAGCGCCATCGCCCGCGCGGCGACCGAAGTCGCGGGCGGTGCGCACGATACGCAATTCCCGATCGATGTGTTTCAAACCGGCTCGGGCACGAGCACCAACATGAACGCCAACGAGGTCATCGCACAGCTGGCGGCGCGCGCCGGCGAGGCGGTGCACCCGAACGATCACGTCAACATGGGTCAGAGCAGCAACGACGTGATTCCGACGGCGATCCATGTCGGCGCGGCACTGCTCGTCGCAGAACAATTGCTGCCGTCGCTGCAGCAGCTGGCCGGCGCCATTGCCCGCAAGGAGACGGAAGTCGCCACTATCGTCAAGACCGGCCGCACGCACTTGATGGATGCGATGCCCCTGACGCTGGCGCAGGAGCTATCGGGTTGGCGTACGCAGATCGAAAATGGCAGCGCACGGGTGCGTGCGGTCGAGCCGCGACTGCTGTGCCTGGCCCAGGGCGGCACCGCGGTCGGCACCGGCATCAATGCGCACCCGCAATTCGGCGCGGCGTTCTGCCAGGAGCTGCACCGGCTCAGCGGCATTGCCTTCATCCCGAACCGCAATTACTTCGAGTCGCTCTCGGCGCAGGATACCGCGGTGGAACTGTCGGGCCAATTGAAGGTCATCGCGGTGAGCCTGACAAAGATCGCCAACGACCTGCGTTGGATGAACAGCGGCCCGCTCGCAGGCCTGGCGGAGATTGCCTTGCCGGCACTGCAGCCGGGCAGCAGCATCATGCCGGGCAAAGTAAATCCGGTGATTGCCGAGGCGGCAGCCATGGTGGCCGCGCAGGTGATCGGTAATGACACGACCATTACCATTGCAGGCCAGTCGGGCAATTTCCAGCTCAATGTGATGCTGCCGGTGATCGCCTACAACCTGCTCGAGAGTATACGTTTGCTCGCGAACGTATCGCGGTTGCTCGGGGAGCGCGCGATCGCGGGCTTCAGCGTCAATCGCGCGCGCCTCGGCGAGGCACTCGAGCGCAATCCGATACTCGTGACCGCCCTCAATCCCGTGATCGGCTATGAGAAAGGTGCGGCCATCGCCAAGCAGGCGTATGCCGAGGGCAAGCCGATCCTGGAGGTGGCGACCCGGATGACGGACCTGCCGCGCGAGCAACTCGAACGCCTGCTCGATCCGACCGAGCTCACGCGCGGCGGCATCAAGGGCGGTACCAGCGGCGGAGGTTGAAGGCCACGGTGAACGCAGCAGCTGCGAGTGTCGCGGATCAGTTGCCCGCCGACTGGCGGGCGCGGCTGCGCCGCCGGCTGCTGCCGTCGCCGGACCACCGCATCGAGAGCTGCCGTTATGGGGGATTGACGGCCGAATTGCCCGCGATTCTGCAGAGCGCGGCCGTGCTGATCCCGATCGTCGAACGGCCGCAGGAGCCGACGCTGCTCCTGACCCAGCGCGCGAGCCATCTGCGCCATCATGCCGGGCAGATCAGCTTCCCCGGCGGCCGGCTCGAGCCGGGCGACGCCGACGTCGCGGCAGCGGCATTGCGCGAAACCGAGGAGGAGACCGGCATCCAGGCGGCCTTCATCGAGCCGATCGGTTTTCTCTGCGATCATCTGGTGCGCACGGGCTTTCGTATTACGCCGGTGGTCGCGCTGTTGCAGCCCGGATTCACGCTGCGGCCCGATGACACCGAGGTCGCCGAAATATTCGAGCTGCCGCTGGCGTTCGTGCTTGCCAGTGCCAATTATCGGGCGCAATGGCGGCGTCTGCGCGACACCGACGTCGAAGTCTGGGAATTGGCGTACGGCGCGCGCAATATCTGGGGCGCAACGGCCGGCATGCTCGCCAATCTGCGCGAGGTCCTGTCTGGAGCCGCCGCCTGAGAGCGCGGCGGCGCATCGCATGAGCGCAGCCGGCGATGAGCTCGACTCGCTGCTCGTGCTCATGCAGCGCCTGCGCGATCCGGTGCAGGGTTGTCCCTGGGACCGCGAGCAGAGTTTTGCCAGCATCGCGCCGTTTACGATCGAGGAGGCGTACGAGGTTGCCGACGCGATTGCACGCCAGAGCCCGGTGCGACTGCGCGAGGAGCTCGGCGATCTGCTGTTTCAGGTCGTGTTTCACGCACAGATGGCGCAGGAGCGCGGCTGGTTCGACTTTGCCGCCGTTGCGGCCGGTATTCGCACCAAGCTTGTGCGTCGTCACCCGCACGTGTTTGGCGCGGCGCAACCCGCCGGGGGCAACGTGCAACTTTCCGATGGCAGCGCTCAGCCTGGCGATGGCCGGGTGCAGCGCCCTGACCTTTCTGATTTGCATCAGGCCTGGGAGGCGCAGAAGGCACGCGAGCGCGCCGAGGCCGGGGCCCACGGTGCCTTAGCCGACGTGCCGCAGGCCCTGCCGGCGCTGGCGCGTGCCGCCAAACTGGGCCGCCGAGCCGCCCGCGTGGGCTTCGACTGGAGCGACGCGGCTGGCGTGCGCGCCAAGATCGATGAGGAACTGGCCGAAGTGGCCGCAGCGCACGCGAGCGGCGATCGCGAGCACACCGCCGAGGAAATCGGCGATCTGCTGTTTGCGATTGCCAACTGGGCGCGGCACCTGAACGTCGATCCGGAGGATTCGCTGCGTCGTGCCGCCGGCAAATTCGAGCGCCGCTTTCAGATCATGGAGCAGCTCGCCGCGACGCGCGGGCTCGCGCTCGGCGCGCTGTCAGAGGCACAATGGGATGAGCTTTGGCGGGCCGCAAAACGGCAAGACCGGTAATTCAGTCGCGGTTCAGTGACCTGGAACTAGATTAGAAAGATGGTGGCAGCTCAGCACGTAGCATTATTGGCGGTCCTCGCCGCGGCAGGTATGCCGGCCGCGGCTGACGCGCAGGGTGCCGTCGTGCTGGCGCAGAGCGGCGGGGGAAGCCGCGAGATCTCGCGTGAGCAGGCCGTGGCGTTGGTGCAGCAGCGTTTCAATGCGCGCGTCGTGCGCGTCGACGTTTTGGACAGCAATGGCCGCCGTGTCTACGTGCTGCGGCTGCTGTCCGACGGCGGCAGCAAGGTGCAGACGGTGCGCGTCGATGCTGCCACCGGCTCGATCCAGTAGGTATTCATGCGAGTGCTGCTCGTCGAGGACGAAACCGCGCTGCGCGATGCGTTGCAGGCCGATTTGACCGCCGCGGGCTATGTCGTCGATGTGGCCGCGGATGGCGAGGAGGGACTGTATGCGGCGCTCGAATACCCGATCGACGTCGCGATCATCGATCTCGGACTGCCGAAACTCTCGGGCCTCGAGCTCATCCGCCGCCTCCGGGCGCAGGGGAAAACCTATGGCGTTCTCGTCCTGACGGCGCGCGACCGCTGGCAGGACAAAGTCGAGGGCTTGAGCGCCGGTGCCGATGATTATGTTGCCAAGCCATTCCATTTCGCCGAAGTGCAGGCGCGGTTGGCGGCATTGCTGCGGCGGGCCGGAGGCTGGGCGACCGCGACGCTGCGGTGCGGTCCGATCGAACTCGACACACGCGCACAGACCGTGACCGTAGACGGCAACAGCCTTGAATTGACGAGCTTCGAGTACCGCATTCTCGAACACCTGATGCTGCATGCCGGCGAAGTCATTTCCAAGGCCGAGCTGACCGAGCGGCTCTACCAGCAGGATTTTGATCGCGACAGCAACGTGATCGAGGTGCTGGTTGGGCGGCTGCGGCGCAAGCTCGACCCGCAGGAACTGGTCAAGCCGATAGAAACCTTGCGCGGGCGCGGTTATCGGCTGAGTTTACCGCGGGCCGCCGCCACGCGCTGATGCCGCAGGGACCGTCCTCGATCGCGCGTCGACTGCTGCTGTCGGTCGCGGTGCCGTCGGTGCTCTTCTTCGGCCTCACGATCGCGATCGGCGATTTGATATTCCGGCAGCTGTCCGAGTCGGCGATGCGCGAGCTGCTCAATGAGCAGATCGTCGCGCTGATCACGGCGGCCGATATCGGCCCCCAGGGCGAGTTCGAAGTCAACCTGCTCGATCCGGAGTCGCGGCTCGATTTGCCGTCATCAGGCCAATATGCGTCGGTGTGCGACGAGAATGGCACGGTGTTGTGGCAATCACCGTCGTTGGCCGGCACCGGCATTCAACTCGGAGGCCGACTCCCCGCCGGAGGCACCGACTTCTTCTACCGCAATCTGAAGGACGGTTCCCAGATCGCAGAACTGCGGCGCGCCCTGCAATGGGAATATGCGCGCGGCAAGAGCGAGCGGCTGGTGTTGACCGCCGCCAACAGCACCGCGCCGCAGCTGCGCCAGCTGCGCCGCTTGCAGCAGCAGATGTTCGGCTGGTTTGCGTTGCTGACGTTGGCGCTGCTGGGCACCCTGGCGTGGCGCGTGCGCCGCGCACTGGCGCCAGTGCGGCTGCTGGAGAAGGAGATTGCCGCGGTCGAGAGCGGCGCGCTGCAGCAGCTCAGCGGCAGCTATCCGCGTGAGCTCGCGGGTGTAACCAAGAACCTCAACGCGCTGCTGACTGCCGAGCGCAGCCGCAATGCGCGCTACCGCGACACGCTCGGGAATCTTGCGCACAGCCTCAAGACTCCGCTGGCCGTCATTCATGCCAACCTGGCCAGTACGCCCGCCGAGCAGCGCAGCGGCATCGAGCACGAAGTCGACCGCATGGCGCAAATCGTCGAGCACCAGCTCAAACGCGCGGCCGCCGCCGGCAGCGGGATGACCTTGGGGCAGGGGGCGGCACCGTTGCTGCCGATCGTAAACGACCTGCGCGCGGCACTGCTCAAGGTTCACGCGCGCAAGGATCTGGTCATCGACATCGATGTCCCGCCCGACGTCGGCTTTCTCGGCGACCGCGACGACATCACCGAGATGCTCGGCAACGTGCTCGACAATGCCTGCAAGTGGTGCCGCTTGCGCGTCCATATCCGCGCCAGTCTTGAGAGCGCGCGGGCGTTGCCGTGGCGACTGTCGATCACCGTCGACGACGATGGCGCCGGCATTGCAGCGGCCGATCGCGCCCGCATATTCGAACGCGGTACACGCGCCGACGAACATGTGCCGGGTCACGGCCTGGGACTCGCAATGGTGCGCGAGACCGTCGCGCTCTACGGCGGGCGCCTGTTCGTCGATGCCTCGCACGAGCTCGGGGGTGCCCGCGTCGAGCTGCAGCTGCCGGGTCGGTGAACGGGGCTACTCCGGCGCAGCGTATTCCCCGTAAAGTGAGCATGTTAGCATTGCTTTCATGCGTTCCACCGACAGCAACTCCTGGCACCCGGCAAGCTGGCATGCACGCACGGCGCAACAGCAGCCGAGCTACGACGATCCCGCCGAGCTCGGCCGGGTCGTCGCGCAACTCGCGCGGCTGCCGCCGATCGTGGTGTCCTGGGAGATCGAGAATCTGCGTGAGCGTCTCGCGGCGGTGCAGCGTGGCGAGGGCTTTCTATTGCAAGGCGGCGACTGCGCCGAAAGCTACGAGGAATGCGAATCCGACCGCATCGCCAAGCAGCTCAAGGTGCTGCTGCAGATGAGCCTGGTGCTGCTGCAGGGCATGAAGAAGCCGGTCGTGCGTGTCGGCCGCATGGCCGGCCAGTATGCCAAGCCGCGCTCGGCGGATACCGAAACGCGCGCCGGCGTGACGCTGCCGGCATACCGCGGCGATCTGGTCAATCGGCCCGAATTCACGCCGGAGGCGCGGCGCGCCGATCCGCAATTGCTGCTGCGCGGTTACGAGCGCGCGGCGCTGACGTTGAATTTTGTGCGCGCACTGGTCGATGGCGGTTTCGCCGACCTGCACCATCCCGAGTATTGGGACTTGGGCTTCGTACGCCACGCGCAGCTGCGTGGCGCCTACGAGCGCATCACGCAGGCCATCGGCGATGCGCTGGATTTTTTCGAGTCGCTCACCGGCCAAGCGGTGCACGATGCCACGCGCGTGGACTTCTTCGCCAGCCACGAAGGCCTGCATCTGCTGTACGAGCAGGCGCAGACGCGCTTCATTCCGCGCCAGGGCCGTTGGTACAACCTTTCCACGCACATGCCGTGGATCGGGATGCGCACGGCGCAGCTCGAGGGTGCGCACGTCGAGTTCTTCCGCGGTATCGCCAATCCAATCGGCGTGAAGGTCGGTGCGGCGATGAGCGAGGAGTGGCTGCAGGAGCTGGTGACGACTCTCAATCCGCAGAATCAACCCGGCCGGTTGACCTTGATCCATCGTTTCGGCGCCAAGGACATTGAGAAGTCCTTGCCGCGCGCGATCGAGGCGGTGCGGCGCACCGGCCACAGCGTGCTCTGGTGCTGCGATCCGATGCACGGCAATACCGAGACCAGCACCGGCGGCCTCAAGACGCGCCGTTTCGAGAATATTCTCAAGGAACTCGATATTGCCTTCCGCGTGCATGCCGACCTCGGTTCCTACCTCGGTGGCGTGCACATCGAGCTCACCGGGGAAGACGTGACCGAATGCACCGGCGGCGCGCGCGGGCTGGCCGATGCGGACCTGCAGCGCGCCTACCGCTCGCAGGTCGACCCGCGTCTCAACTATGAGCAGGCGCTCGAGCTTGCGATGCTGATCGCCGAGCGCAGTAAGCAAAAGCCGTAGCAGTAACCAAAGCCGCAAATATCGAATCCCAGGGCTTCGAACCCAAGAGTTTTGTCGCGACGCTGCCGCGCCGGCCCGGCGTCTATTGCATGTACGACGCGCACGATGAGCTCATCTATGTCGGCAAGGCAGCGAGCCTGCGCGATCGCGTCGGCAGCTACTTCAGCGGTCGTATTGCCAGCGCGAAGGTCGAGGTGCTGGTGCGGCGGATCGCGCGCATCGAAGTGACTGTGGCCAACTCCGAAACCGAGGCGCTGTTGCTCGAGAGTAATCTGATCAAGGCGCATCGGCCCCGATACAATGTTTCGTTGCGCGATGACAAGTCCTTCCCCTATATCCTGTACGCGGCCGATCATGAGTTTCCGCGGTTGGTGTTCTACCGCGGCCCGCGCCGGCGCGATGCGCGGCTATTCGGGCCGTTTCCGAGCGCCTATGCCGTCAAGGAAGTGCTGCAACATTTGCAGAAGGTATTCCGCATCCGCAACTGCCGCGACTCGTTTTTCTCGCATCGCAGCCGCCCTTGTCTGCAGTACCAGATCGGTCGTTGCTCAGCCCCTTGCGTGGCGTTAATAGGCCGCCGGGACTACGCACGCGACGTTGATGCCGCGCTGGGCGTGCTCGAGGGACGCGACGCGGAGGTCAGTGCCGAACTGCAGGCGCGTATGGAAGGCGCCGCGGAGAAACTGCAGTTTGAAGACGCCGCGCGGCTGCGCGATCAGTTGGCCGATCTGCAGAAGATTCGCACGCAACAGCTTGCCAACGCGCGCCGCGAGACCGATGTCGACGTGGTGGCGCTGGCGGGCAATCCAGGGCAGTACGTCATATGCGTCTTGCCCGTGCGCGAGGGTCAGAGCCTAGGCAGCGCGAGTCATTTTCCGGGCACGGCAGTCAGCGAGCCGGCCGAAACCCTGGCCCAGTTCCTGCTGCTGTACTACGGCCGCGAGCCGCCGCCGCCGGAAATCCTGGTGAATCTCGATCTGCCCGACAGTGCGGCGCTCAACGACGCTTTGCACACGCAATCGGGGCGGGCGGTGCAGCTGCGCCGCCCGCAGCGCGGTTTGGGTGTCAAGTGGGTCGAGCTGGCGCTCGAGAATGCGCGCAACGCGCTGGCCATGCGTCAGGCGCGCGCGGATCTCGCTCACGCGGGCGGGCAGCGCCTCGCGCAGGTGCTGGCTTTGCCTGTGGCGCCGGAGCGCATCGAGTGCTTTGATGTCAGTCATACCGCCGGTGAGGGCACGGTCGCCGCATGCGTGGTCTTTGGGCCCGAGGGCGCGCGCAAGCGCGACTATCGGCGCTACAACATTGCCGGGGTGACGGCGGGCGACGACTATGCTGCCATGCATCAAGCACTGCGCCGGCACGGCGCGCATATTCAGAGCGGTGAGCGGCCACGGCCGGATCTATTGCTGATCGACGGCGGTCCGGGCCAGGTCGAGGCGGCGGTGAGCGCCCTCGATGAGGCCGGTGCCACCGGTCTTGCCGTTGTGGGCGTATCCAAAGGGGCGGATCGCCGGCCGGGGCAGGAGCGGCTGCACCTGCCTCACCAGAAGGTGCCGATTGCGCTCGACGCCGACAACGCGGCGCTGCATTTCATCCAACGCGTGCGCGATGAAGCGCACCGGTTTGCGATCACCGGGCATCGCCGCCGGCGGGCGCGTCGCTACCGCGAGTCGATACTCGAAACCGTGCCCGGATTGGGGCCGGTGCGCCGGCGGGCGCTGCTAACCCATTTTGGCGGGTTGCAGGGGGTCATGCGCGCAGGTATCGCCGATCTGGAAAAAGTCACCGGCGTCGGCGCGGGGATGGCCCGCTCCATTTATGATCATCTGCACCCGGGAGCATGATTGATCTGGAATCTGCCGAATCTACTGACTTGGCTCAGGATCCTTGCGATTCCCCTGATCACGCTGCTATTTCTGTTCGCCGGCCGCCACCCGCATGGCCTGGCCTATCCCTTCGCCGGCGCGCTATTCGCGGTCGCGGCCATTACCGACTCGCTCGACGGCTATTTCGCGCGGCGTCTGGGACAGACTACCCGGCTGGGCACCTTTCTCGACCCCGTCGCCGACAAGCTGATCGTCACCGTCGCGCTGGTGCTGATTGTCAGCCGCGACCCGCGCGTGATCATCGTGCTCAGTGCCATCGTGATAATCGGGCGCGAGATCGCCATATCGGCGCTGCGCGAATGGATGGCGGAAATCGGCCAGCGCACGAAAGTTGCGGTGTCACGTATCGGCAAATACAAGACGATCCTGCAGATGACGGGTCTGACGCTGCTGCTGATCCGTCGCGATGCGCTGGGTCTGCCGTTGTACGTGATCGGCCAATGGCTCACGGTAATCGCGGCGGCGCTGACGCTATTTTCCATGGGTCTATACTTGCGCGCGGCCTGGCCGCATCTCTCGGCGCGCGCTTGAGTGAGGCTGCAGTGCTGCCGGCGCCGGCGGTACGCTGATCAGCGACGGCAAGCAGCACCGGCAATTGCAGCCGGCATGCTGGCCCGTTTTTGTGAACCGCGTCGCGCCGGTTCCAGCACGCCGCGGCACCGCAACGACTTTACTCAAGATCCCGGTATACACGCCGATAAGCTGGATCGCAGCCAGCCTCGAGCGGAGATATGGGAGTGCAGCAGAACATGAATTTTCTCGTGGTGGATGATTTCTCCACGATGCGCCGGATCATCAAGAACCTCTTGAACGATCTGGGGTATGCGAACGTCACCGAGGCCGATGATGGCAATACGGCGTTGCCCATGCTGAAGAACGGCAACTTCGATTTTCTCATTACGGACTGGAACATGCCGGGCATGCCCGGACTCGAGCTGCTCAAGCAGGTGCGTGCCGACAAGCGCCTGGCCAGGATGCCCGTGCTGATGCTGACAGCGGAAGCCAAGCGTGAGCAGATCGTGGAGGCGGCGCAGGCGGGAGTGAACGGTTACGTCATCAAGCCGTTCACCGCCGCGACGCTCAAGGAAAAGATCGACAAGATCCTCGCGACGCAGTCTGCGTCGGCTGCGTAACCCGCCATGAGTGAAGCTACCGACGGCAATGTGCTGACCGAAGTCCGCAAGGTCGCATCCGATCTGCAGACCGCATTGGAACGCTTTAGCATCGATTCGAAGTTGGTGGATCTGGCGCAACACCAGGTGCCGGACGCGCGCCACCGCCTCGCACATGTGCTGCGCCTGACCAGCGAAGCGGCGCACCGCACCATGGATCTGGTCGAGCAGTGCTGCCCATTGGCCGATCGGACGGCGCGCGAGGCGGAGCGGTTGATCGAGCTGCACAAAGCCGCGGGCCAGGAACAGTGCAGCGCACCGATGGCGGCATTTCTGCAGCACACGGCAGAAAACATGGGAGCGGTGCGTGGCAACTTGGCCGAAGTGCTGCTCGCGCAGGGGTATCAGGATTTGAGCGGACAGATCATCCGCAGTGTCATGACGCTCGTGGACGAGTTGGAGCTGGCGCTGCACGACCTCTTGCGCATCACCCAGACAGAGGCGCCGCGGCCAGCGAGTGCAGCCCCGCGCAGGGACGGCATGGGGCCGGTGGTGCCGGGCATCGTCAACGGCGGCGCCGTCAGCGGCCAGCAGGACGTCGATGCGTTGCTGTCGGACCTGGGAATGTAGCGTGAGTATCGACCTGACGCAATTTCACGATGGCTTCTACGAAGAGAGTGCGGAGGCCATCGCGCAAATGGAGGAGGCGTTGCTGCGTCTGGATGTCGGGACGCCGGATCCGGAGCTCATCAACACTATATTTCGCGTTGCGCATTCGATCAAAGGGGGCGCGGCCACCTTTGGCTTCGGCGAGATCACCTCATTTACACATACGCTCGAGACCTTGCTGGACGAGCTGCGCGGACAGCGCATGCAGGTGAGCACCGCACTGTCGGACCTGCTGCTGCGATCGGTCGATGTCATGCGCGACATGCTGCGGGGGCAGCAGCACGGTCAGCCGGTCGATGCACAACGCGTCGCTGATCTGCAATTTGACCTCGAGGTCGCCGTTGCCCAAAAAGGCGGCAACTCGAATGCAGTGCCCGCACCTGCGGTATCCGCTGCGTCCGCAACCGCCGTCGCGCCCACGGCTGCGGGTGCGGCAACGAGGCCGACGGGAACGCTGTACGAAATCAACTTTCGGCCGTTTCTGCATTTGCTGGCGCGCGGCAATGATCCGCTGCGCATGTTCCGCGAGCTACGCGAGCTCGGCGATCTGCACGTCGAAGCGGATACTGCGGCACTGCCGTCCTTGTCCGCCCTCGATCCCGAGAACTGCTACCTGGCCTGGAAGTTACATTTGCGCACCGATGCGCCACGCCAGTCGGTTCTCGAGGTGTTCGACTGGGCTGAAGGCGATTGCGCCCTCGAAGTCACTGCCGTCGGCGATGAGCCGGCGCAGAGCGCGCCGCCTGCGGGCGAAGGCGCTGCCGCCGCCGGCGGCGCCGTGCCGGAAGCCGTGGACGCTGCCGGCGATCTACGTGCGGCGAAGATCATCGAGAACGCCAAGGGCGTCGACGCCAGCTCGATTCGAGTCAGCATCGAAAAGATCGACGATTTGATGAACAGCGTCAGCGAGCTGGTAATCACTCAGTCGATGATCGGCCAGTTCGGTGCGCTGCTCGAGGGTGCGGTCGGTGAGCGGCTGCGCGCCGGACTGGGGCAGCTCGAACGTAATGTGCGCGAGCTGCAGGACAGCGTCATGCGGGTGCGCATGGTGCCGATCAGCTTTGTCTTCAGCCGCTTCCCGCGCATGGTGCGCGACCTGAGCCAACGGTTGGCCAAGCAGGTAGAACTCAAAATGACCGGCGGGGAGACCGAGCTCGATAAAACCGTACTTGAAAAGATCGGCGATCCGCTCGTGCATCTGGTACGCAACAGCATCGATCATGGCATTGAATCGCCCGAAGCACGCCTCGCGGTCGGCAAGGAAGCACGCGGCACTGTGCACCTGCATGCCTATCATCGCGGCAGCAGCATTACGGTCGAGGTCAGCGACGACGGCGGCGGCTTGCGACGCGAGAGGATCCTCGCGAAGGCGCGCGACCGCGGCTTGATTCGCCCTGAGGAGCAGTTGCCGAACGAGGCGATCGACAATCTGATCTTCGCCGCCGGACTGTCGACCAACGAGCAGGCGAATGATATCTCCGGTCGCGGCGTCGGCATGGACGTGGTGCGGCGGAACGTTGAAGACTTGGGTGGCAACATCGAGGTGCGAACACAGCCGGGCAAGGGCACACGATTCGTCATCACGCTGCCCTTGACGCTGGCGATTGTCGACGGCCAGACGGTCTCCGTCGGCAAAGAGTCGTATATCGTGCCGCTGACCGCAATCGTCGAGTCCCTGCAGATGCGAAGCGCCTGCTTGAGCCGCGTTGTCGGTCACGGTGAGGTGCTCTCATTCCGCGGCGAATACCTGCCAGTGGTGCGCCTGCAGCAGGTTTTCAGTGCCGGCGGTGGGCCGGCCGCCAATGATGCGGCGCCTATCGAGCAGGGCCTGATCATGGTCGTTGAAGGCGACGGCCGGCGCGTCGGGCTGTGCGTAGACGAGCTGCTCGGCCAGCAGCAGGTCGTCGTCAAGACTCTCGAGACCAACTATGGCCATGTAGAGGGCATCGCCGGGGCCACGGTACTCGGGGACGGCTCCGTCGCTCTCATCCTCGATATCGCCGGGCTGACGCGCGCCGTGGCCGAGAAGGACGCCGCATGACAATGCGCGTTGGGACTTGTGAGTCGCAGCTCATTTTCGCGGTAGCGGCCGCCAGGCCGATTCAACGTTCGCCGACCTCTGCCGATAGCCGCAGTGCGCGGATATAGATTACCGATGCTTGGAGAGAATTGCAGATGTCCAAGACAATACTCGCAGTCGACGATTCGGCGTCCATGCGGCAAATGGTGGGCGTCACGCTGCGCGCTGCCGGCTACGAGGTCATCGAGGCTTCCGATGGCGATGAGGCGCTTGACTATGCGCGCCGCCACCAGGTCGACCTCGTGTTGACCGATGTCAACATGCCACGCATGGACGGCATCACCCTGGTCGCGCAATTGCGCACCCTGCCCAGTTATCACCTTACGCCGCTGCTGCTGCTGACGACCGAGTCCGGTCCCGACCGCAAGCTTCAGGGTAAACAGGCGGGTGCGACCGGCTGGATGGTCAAGCCCTTCAACCCGGATCAACTGCTGGCCACGCTGGAGCGCGTACTCGGCAGCGGCCGAACAGCGCGGCACGCCTGAGGTGCCGGATGGACGCTAAGCTGCAGGAGGCTCAGAAGCCGGCTTCGACCACCCAAATCGAGCAGTACCTGACGTTTCAACTCGCGGGCCAGGACTACGGTGTCGAGATCCTGCGCGTGCAGGAGATCAAGGGCTGGGAGAAGCCGACGCGGCTGCCGCATTCGCCCGAGCACGTGCAAGGAGTGATCAATCTTCGCGGCGCGGTGGTGCCGATCATCGACCTGCGTCGGCGCTTCGGTCTCGGCGACACCGAGTACGGCCGCACGACCGTGGTCGTGGTGGTCAAGGTGGCGGCCGCGCGCGGTGAATTGACCGCGGGCATCGTAGTCGACGGCGTGTGCGAGGTCTGCAACATCACTGCGGCGGATATGCGGCCGGCGCCGGATGTCGGTTCGGCGATAGACACCGATTTTGTGCGCGGCCTGGCGATGGTTGACGACAAGATGCTGATTCTGCTGGATGTGGTGCGCATGGTCAGCGCCACCCTCGCTGATCAATCCAGCGGGCATAAAGCGGCCTGACGACTCGCAGGGAGTTAGAGCATGGTGTCAAGGAAGAAGCGGCCGTCGCCGCGCGCGACGGCATCGAAAGCCAGTGCGCGCAAGGTCATCGGTCGCAAGAGAGTGGTGACGGGTTCAGCCGCGTCGGCCGCGGCGCCGGCACCGGCCGCTGCGGCCTCCAAGCCAGCCGCCGCGAAGGTCGTGGCCAAGACGCAGGCTCGCGTCCCGGCGCCGGACCTGCGCGTGTTCAAGTTTGGCGCCAGCCTCTCCATTCATGATGTGGGCGCCCAGCGGCGTGAGCTGCAGAACGCACTCGATCACGGCGTCGAGGAACTGGATATAACGGCATTGGAGGCGATCGATACCGCCGGCGTGCAGCTGCTGCTCGCGGTGGCGGCGGCGGCCAATGTCCGCGGCGGCACGCTGCGCTTTACCGGCGCGGACAAGCTGCTGGTCGGCGCGGCGCAAGCGCTCGGCCTGGGCACACCCTTCGGTGCGCCAACGGAGGCCACCTCATGAGCCCGATCGGCAAGCCCCCGCAGTCGCCGCGCGCACAAACAGTTGATGCAAGCACCGGTGGCGCGATCGTCGAAGAGCTGCGCCGCTTCTTGGAGCTGGGCGCCGCGCAGCTCGATGCCGCGGTGCGCGAGAGCGATGCGCGCGTCGACAAGCTGGCGAGCGCGGTCACGGCGGTGGCGACCGATGCGCGCGAGCTCAAGGAGCAAACCCTAGCGCTCGAATTGGTCGATGCCGCGCAGGTCGAACGCGCGCGCACCCGCATCCGCCAGCTCGCCGACGCGCTCGCCGCCCATGTGCAGGCGACAATTACGGCGCTGCAGTTCTACGACAAGTTGACGCAGCGCCTCGCGCACGTACGCGACGGACTCGCGATTCCTTCGGATTCCACCGCCGACCCGGCGCGCGCACGCAGTCCGGACTGGGGTGCGATGCTCGAGCAGGTGCGCTCACGTTACAGCATGGTCGAAGAGCGCGTGTTGTTCGACTTTATGATTCGTGGACTCAGCGCCGATCAGATGCTCAAGGCACTCACGGGGCTGCGCAGCGCTGCGGCACCGGGCGAGCTGGAAGTGTTCTAGCATGAGCGCGCTCGTCGCTGAGCACGACGGCGCTCTGCGTGGCTACAGCTTTTCGGACGACGAATTCGAGCGTGTGCGCCGCCTGGTGCACGATCAGGTCGGTATTGCGCTCTCGCCCAGCAAGCGCGAGCTGGTATACGGTCGCCTCAGCCGGCGGCTGCGACGGCTGGGTATCGATAGCTTTGCAAAATATCTTGTGCGTCTGGAAAGCGACGCGGCCGAGATGCAGCAGTTCTGCAACGCCATAACCACCAATCTGACGTCGTTCTTTCGCGAGCGCCATCATTTTGAGATCCTGGCACGCAAGCTCCTGCCCGCGCTCGAGCGGCGCAATGCCGCATCCCGCCGCATCCGCATTTGGTCCGCCGGCTGTTCGACGGGCGAGGAACCCTATTCGATCGCGATGGTCGTGGCAGAAACCCTGGGCCGGCTGCCCGCATGGGACATCCGCATCCTCGCCACCGATATCGATTCCAACGTGCTCGCGCACGCCCGCCGCGGCCTCTATGAACGCGGGCGGCTCGAAAAGCTGGATGCTGCGCGCATTACGCGCTGGTTCGAGCCGCAGGCGGAGGGCGGGCAGTATCAAGTGTGCGACGAGATCAAGCGGCTCATCACCTTCAATACGCTCAATTTCATGAGCGAATGGCCGTTGAAGGGACCTTTCGACGTGATCTTCTGCCGCAATGTGATCATCTACTTCGACCGTGATACCCAGCGCCACGTCCTCAGGCGCATGGCGGCGCTCCAGGGAATCGGCGATCACCTTATTCTCGGACATTCGGAGTCGCTGCTCGCCGTGAACGACCAGTATCATGTCCTGGGTCAGACAGTTCACGTCAAGGTGCGTCCATGAAGCCGCGAGCTGCGCACCGGCGCGGCGCGAGCGCTGCGGCCGCGGACCAGTTCGCGCATATCGTGCGCCGGTGGGATACGCGGGTCGACGCCTACGTCGCGACGCTGCATCCCGGTGATTACTACGTGGCCGAAAGGGGCGAGCTGATCGGCACCGTGCTCGGCTCGTGCGTGTCAGCCTGCATACGCGACACGCGGCTCAATATCGGCGGCATGAACCATTTCATGCTGCCGGTGGATGAGTCCGACGGCAACAGCGCCTGGAGCGCGGCGGCGAGTGCGGCAACCCGCTTCGGCAACGTCGCGATGGAACGTTTGATCAACCAGATTCTCAAGCTCGGCGGCCGCCGCGGCGACCTGGAAGTCAAGCTGGTCGGCGGTGGCAAGGTGCTCGATGTGATTTCCGATATTGGCGCACGCAATGTCGAGTTCGTGCGCGAGTACGTGCGGGCCGAAGGGTTTCGCGTAGTGGGCGAGGATCTGGGCGATATTTTTCCGCGCAAGGTGCTGTACGACCCGGCGACGGGCGCGGCGCGGGTCAAACACCTGGCGCGCACGCAGTGCTCGAACATCGCCGCGGACGAGCGCCAATATCTGCGCCGCATCGACCAGGCCCCGGTCGAAGGCGACATCGAATTATTCTAGCAGGGGTCCGCATGAGTGCTGCTTCACAAGCTCCTATCCGCGTGCTGATCGTCGATGACTCGGCGCTCGTGCGCGCGCTGCTGAGCAAGATCCTCGGCGCCGATCCGGCGCTGGAGGTCGTCGGCACGGCGCCCGATGCGTTTGTCGCGCGCGAGAAGATCAAGGCGCTCAACCCGCACGTGCTGACGCTCGACGTCGAAATGCCGCGCATGGACGGCCTGCAGTTTCTGCGCAATGTGATGCGCCTGCGGCCGATGCCGGTGGTCATGTGCTCCTCGCTGACCGAGCGCGGGGCGGACGTCACGCTCGCGGCGCTGGAGCTCGGTGCGATCGATTTCGTCACCAAGCCCAAGGTCGATGTTGCACATGCGCTCAAAGCCTACGCGGCGGAGCTGGTGAAAAAGGTCAAAGTCGCAGCCGTGGCGCGCGTGCGCCCGTTGCTGGAGCAAACCCCGGCCGCGGCCATGAAGGCGACGCCGGGCAGGGCGCTCGAGGGGCTGCGCTTTCGCACCACCGATCAGATCATCGCCATCGGGGCCTCGACCGGCGGTACCGAGGCCATTCGCGAAGTATTGTGCCGCCTGCCCCCGGATGCACCCAGCGTCGTGATTACGCAGCACATTCCGCGCGCGTTCAGCCGCCAGTTCGCGGCGCGCATGCACGCTTGCTCGGCCTTGGACGTGCACGAGGCCGAAGATAACCAGCTGATCCTGCCGGGCCATGCCTACATCGCGCCCGGCGATCGCCACCTACTCGTGCACCGCGACGGCGCACGCTATCGCTGCCGCCTGAGCGATGCGCTGCCCGTCAATCGCCATCGCCCGAGCGTCGATGTGATGTTTCAGTCGGTCGCCGCCCACGTCGGGCCCAACGCCGTCGGCGTGATCCTCACGGGCATGGGCAGCGACGGTGCGCGCGGACTCAAGGAGATGCGCGACAAGGGCGCCGTTACCTTCGCGCAGGATGAGAAGACCAGCGTGGTCTGGGGCATGCCCGGCGCCTCGGTCGCGCTCGCCGCAGTCGAAAGAGTATTGCCGATTGAGGACATCGCTGCCGAGCTGATGAATATCAGCGAGACGAAGGAACAGAGACGTGCGGCGGGAACTTGAGCGAAAGCGATATGCCGCGCATCAAGTTTTCTGCGCCGATGCCGAATATGTCGGTGTGAGGATGCTGCGGGGTGGGTGCGCGGTCGCCGCGTGCTACCGACTGTGACGCTGTTCTCATAAGGCGCCCGCGGCTGCAAATATTAGTGGAGAAGCATCCATGACTCGTTGGATCCGCAATCTGAATTTTTCGACCAAGATGCTCACGATCGTCGTCGCGGCGCTGGTGCCGCTCGTGATCATGACCGCGCTGTACGTGTCGGAAAAGCAGCGGAATATCAATATCGCGGACCGGCAGCTGGCCGGTTTGCACCGCTATCGCAATCTTGAGCAGATGCTGCTGCCGGTCGGCGTGCACGAGATCTGGAGTGCGGCCGCGGCGGCGGGCGAAGGCGCGGCCGACAAGCTGCAGCAGGCCTCCAGCGAAATCGCGCGCGAGGTTGCCGAACAGGATGGGGTCGCCGACGACTACGGCGCTCCGACGGGCGAGGACTCACAGCGCTGGAATGAGGTCAAGAACGCCTGGAACGCGCTGGCATCGACCAAGCCGAGCTCGGTCGCGGACGTCATCCGCGCGCATAGCGAGCTGCGCGCCAAGATCCTCGAGTACCGCGACTACATCGCCACGACGTCCTACCTGGTGCTCGACTCCGATCCGGCGACGAACTTCATGGTCGACGCCACCGTGATGCAGATACCGGATTACGAGAGCTACGTGACCGAGCTGCGCTCGCACGCGGCGGCGGCGGGCGCGGCCGGCAAGGCCACGATCGCCGACATAACCCAGATCACCCGCACGGAGGTGCTGGCGCAAGGGGCGATCGATTCGATCGCCGCCGACATCCGTCACGCCGCCGAGAGCGGCGCGGCCGGCCAGGCGATGCGCAACAGCGCCGAGCAGTCCTTGAGCCAGGTCAAGAGCGCGTTCGATGGCTTCCGCAAGTATGTCGCCGAGAACGTCACCAGCGGCAGCATCGCCTCGCCGCTCGATGATGTGCTGCAAAACGCATCGACGCTCACGGCTGCGATCGGCAGCTTCCACAGCGCAATGCACGAGGCGGTGCAGAAGCAGCTGACGCAGACTGCCTCGAGCCTGCGCAGCGACCGCGACCGGCTGCTGATGCTGCTGACGATCGGCCTGCTGCTCGGCGCCGGCTTCATGATCACGGTAACGGTCTCGACGGTCGCGGGCATGCACGAGGCGGTACAGCTGGTATCGCGGCTCGCCGAGGGCGACTACACGCGCGGTGTCGAAGCGAGCGGGCGCGATGAGCTCGCGCGCATGATGCAGGCATTGAACGCAATGCAACAGAAGGTCAGCAGCGTGCTCGGCGGCGTCAAGGAGAGCGCGATTGCGGTCGCAACTGCGGCCAGGCAGATCAATGCAGGGACTTCGGATCTGAGTCAGCGAACGGAGCAGCAGGCGGCGAATCTCGAGGAGACCGCTTCGTCGATGGAGGAGATGACTTCGACCGTCAAACAGAACGCGGACAATGCCAAGCTGGCCAACAAGCTGGCGCAGGCGGCCCGCGACCAGGCCGAGCACGGCGGCTCGATTGTCGAGCAGACGGTTGCCGCGATGGGTGCCATCGACGTGTCGAGCAAGAAGATCGCCGATATCATCTCGGTGATCGATGAAATCGCGTTTCAGACCAATCTGCTGGCGCTCAACGCCGCCGTGGAAGCGGCACGCGCCGGCGATCAGGGACGCGGCTTTGCCGTAGTCGCGAGCGAAGTGCGCAGCCTGGCGCAGCGCAGCTCCTCGGCCGCCAAGGAGATCAAGGATCTCATTCACGACAGCGTGACCAAGGTCAGCGAGGGCAGCCGCCTCGTGAGCGAGTCCGGCAAGCATCTCGGCGAGATCGTCGCCTCGGTGAAGAAAGTCAGCGATGTGGTCGGCGAGATCTCCAACGCGAGCCAGGAACAGGCGGTGAGTGCCGAGGAGATCAGCCGCGCGGTGCTGCAGATGGATGAGAGCACGCAGCAAAATGCGGCGATGGTCGAGGAGGCCAGCGCCGCCGCCGGCTCGATGAACGATCAGGCCTCGCGCCTCTCGCAGCTGACCGCGTTCTTCAAGCTCGAAGCGGTGCAGCTCGAGCGCGAGCCGCTGAGCGCGGCGCCGGCGGCGGCGCCCGCCGCCGCGGCCCGTGCCGCGGCCGCACCCGCGGCCTCGCGCGCCGAGCGGCGCAGCGGTGCGCGGCCGTGGGCGAAGCGGCCGGCGCCCGCGGCAATCGAGGGCTCGGCGGCACCGGCCGCCGCCGCGGGCAGCGACTGGAGCGATTTCTAGTCGCGCACGATCACAGAGGAGTCGCGGGGAGTACAGGATGTCGGTCCTACCTACCAGCACGGATTCCGGGGCGCCGCGGCAACGCGACGCCAGTATGGAAGCATTCGAGTTCGTGCGCGAGCTGGCCACCGAATTGTCGGAGAACAGCATCGAGCTGCCGAGCTTCCCGGACGTCGCCGTACGCGTGCAGAAAGTACTGGCGGATGAAAAGACCAGCTCGGAGCGCATTGTGCGCGTGCTGGGTGCCGAGCCGATGCTCGCGGCGCGCGTGCTGTGCATGGCCAATTCTGCCGCCTTGAATCCGAGCGGCACTGCGGTCACCGAGCTGCGAGCGGCAATCACGCGTTTGGGATTCGACGCGTTGCGCACCGCGGTGATGAGTTTCGCGATGGCGCAGCTGCGGCGCGCGCGCGCATTCAAGGCGATCGAACGGCACCTGAATGTGCTATGGCAGCACAGTGTGCAGGTGGCTGCCGCGGCATTTGTGGTCGCGCGGCGCACGGGGCGTGCCAACCCGGACACCGCCATGCTCACCGGCCTCGTGCATGGCGTCGGCAAGCTCTACATTCTTACGCACACACAGCGACACCCGGCGCTGTTCGGCGATCAAGCCATGTACCAGCGCATCGTACGCGACTGGCACGCCAACATCTCCAAGGCGTTATTGGAAAGCTGGAATATGGCGGAGGACATCGTGATCGCCGCCCACACCTACGAGGACAATGAGCGCGACGGTCGCGGTCCGAGCGGCGCACTCGCCGATATCCTCGCGACAGCCGAGCTGCTGTCGTCATGCCGTGAAGCGCCCGAGTTGCTGCAGCAGCGCGTGCCGACACAGAAGGGTGCGGCGCGTCTGGGGCTGGACCTGGAAGCCTGTCGGAAAATGATCGAGGAGTCGGCCGAGGAGGTCGGCGCGCTACGCGAGGCCTTGGGAAGCTGACCGCTGTCGCAACACCGAGAGACTGACTACGCCCGTCTGAAAGTAACCACGAGCACGTCGCGATAAGCCGCTCGAGCGGCGTCGATGGGCGCCACTGCGGTCACGCCATGGTAGACGCGGCTGTCGTCGACGAATGCGGCGTCGAATGTGGCGCTCAAGGTGAAGCTTCCGAGTGGCCGCCGGTTCGCGTCGTAAATCGTCGTGACGCCCTCGGCGATATTCTCGCGCGTGATCAACAGCACCAGCACCCAATCGACGCCGTCGCGGTGCAGGCCCTCCGGCGTCGGCTGACCGTGCTGCTCGGCACGGGCCTCGATGCGGATCTGATGACACTCGACGTGCCAGGCCGGCGGGCGCGATGCCGTTAATGCATCGAACAGCGTATGGCAAAGCCGCAGTATCGACTGCAGTGCCGGGTGCCCGGCGATGGCGTCGTTGAAGGGCTGAAACCAGCGCTCGATGCCGCCATTGAGCGCATTGTAGTCGCGGCTCTGATAGTGCGGCTGATGCGGCTTGCGCACGATGGCGCCGGCCGAGACCGTAAAGACGCTGAATCGCCGCCGCCGATAACGCCCGCCGTCGGCCATGTAGGTATCAACCCCAAGGTCGTTCCAACTCGCCGCGAAGCTCGCCCAATCCTGCAGCGCTGCCGGCGGCAGCATTGCGCGCATCGCAGCGGCGGGCACCCACGCAAAGCCGCGGTCGCGCAGCGGTGCTGCCGGGCCGGATATTTCATTCATGCGGCTCCAACGACTCCTTAAGTTACCGTCGATTGCCTTGGCATCATGGCCGATGCAGGATAGCAGGCGATGCCAACCGAAGATCTCGCGTTTGTCCAGGCCCTGCATGACAGCAGCGGCGCGCTGCAGTCCGTGCTGCAGGCGGTCCTCGAGGTCGAGCGGCGCATGGAGCCGGCAATGACTGCCTTGGCATTCTTGAACGAAATAACGACGAGCCCGCGGTGGATGTGGCTGCGGCCGCTCTACGGGTTGATCGCCGATATCGATCACGCACTCGCCGCCGCCGACGGATTGCCGGCGAGCGAGATCGCTGCGATTGGCGCGCATGCCAAATCGCTGCTGACGGGGAGCGGCGTGCCGGTGGAGCAGCAGTTTCTCGAGCATTATCGGGCCTTGTTGCAGGCCGATCCGGAGGTGGCGATCGCGCATGCGCAGGCGCTGCAAACCTTGAGAAAGTTGCCGCCCGAGTCGGACAGCGAGTCCGCGCGCTTGCATGCGCGCCATCAATGGAACGAGCGGCGCACGCATCTGCGCACGCGCAAGCGGTAGCTGCGCCCGGCAGCCCCGATGGTTGCTAGCTAGCGAAAATCCCTCGATCTGCGCTCAAGGCCGCCGAGCCAGTGCGAAGCGTTGTGCAAACGCCGCGCGATCACGTGCGTGACGCCGTGGCTCTTCTGCAATGCGCCGCTGACGAGGAGCAGGCTCGATTCGAGCGCGCTTTGGCGCTGCGTCTCGAAGACTTGCGACCAGACGATGATGTTGGCGATGCCGGTTTCGTCTTCGAGCGTCATGAACACAACGCCGGCGGCGGTGGCGGGTCGCTGTAAATGCGTGATCAAGCCGCCGACCCGTACCTGCTGACCGTCGGTGAGCTGCTGCAATTCGCGGCTGCTGTAGATGCGGCGTTGTGCAAGCCAGGGCCGCAGCAGCGCCAACGGATGGCGGCCGGTCGTGAGACCGAGATGGCGATAGTCCGCGAGGATTTCCGCGCTTTCGGTCGGCGGTGGCAATGGAGGGAGCGTTTCGCGGGCTGACAAGCCGGCGATCAGGCCGGGCAATCTCTCCACGCCGAGCGCCTGCCAATGGGCGGCATGTCGATGCGGCGTCAGGCTGCGCAATGCGCCGGCGCCGGCCAGTGCCTGCATCGCGTGCTTCGATAGTGCCGCACGTGCGGCAAGATCATCGATGCTGCTGTAAGGGCGCGCCGCACGCAAGCTGGCAATACGCTGACCGTCCGCTGCCGCCAGGCCGCGTACCAGCCTCAGACCCAAGCGCAAGGCGAAGGTCGTGGCAGCTGCGTGCATGGCCGCTGCATCCGCCTCCAACGTGCAATCCCAATCGCTCACGGTCACATCGACGGGAAGCACGGTCACGCCATTGCGGCGTACTTCCTGGGTCAGCTGCGCCGGCTGATAAAAGCCCATGGGTTGGCTATTGATCAGCGCGGCCGCGAACGCCGCGGGTTCATGACACTTGAGCCAGGAGGAGACGTAGGTCAGCAGTGCGAACGAAGCGGCGTGCGATTCCGGAAAGCCGTATTCGCCGAAGCCCAATATCTGCTTGTAGATCTGCTCGGCAAAGCCCGCGGTATAGCCATTCTTCGCCATGCCGGCGAGCAGGCGCTTGCGGTAGGGCTCGAGAGTGCCGCGACGTTTCCAGGCCGCCATCGCGCGGCGCAGTCCATCAGCCTCACCCGGGGTGAAGTCCGCGGCGACGATCGCAATCCGCATGACTTGTTCCTGGAAGATCGGCACGCCGAGCGTGCGCTCGAGCACGCCTTTGAGCGCTTCGCTCGGATAGTCGACCGTGTGCGGTTGTGCGCGCCGCTGCAGATAGGGGTGCACCATGCCGCCCTGGATCGGTCCAGGCCGAACAATGGCGACTTCGATCACGAGATCGTAGAAGGTGCGCGGCTGCAGCCGTGGCAGCATGCTCATCTGCGCCCGCGATTCGATCTGGAATACGCCGACAGTTTCGCCGCGGCAGATCATGTCGTAGGTGGCCGGGTCTTCGGCTGGCACATCCTGCATGCGCATTGTTCGGCCGCGGTAGCGCTCGATCAAACCGAAACAGCGGCGTATTGCGGTCAGCATGCCGAGCGCGAGCACGTCGACTTTCAAGAGCCCGAGCGACTCAAGATCGTCCTTGTCCCACTGGATGACCGTGCGGTCGGGCATGGCCGCGTTTTCGACCGGTACCAGCGCGCTCAAGGGCTCGCCGGAGATCACGAAACCGCCGACATGCTGCGACAGATGCCGCGGAAAGCCGACCAGATCGCGTACCAGTTCGGCCAGCAGCCGCACTCGCCGTGCATCGGGCTGCGAGCCGGCCGAATCGATCCCCAGTGCCTTGCCGGCGTCGCGGATTGCACTGCGCGTGCGGTAACAGATCACCGTCGCGGCCAATGCCGCGCGATCGCGTCCGTACTTGCCGTAGACATACTGAATGACTTCTTCGCGTCGCTCGTGTTCGAAATCGACGTCGATATCCGGCGGCTCGTTGCGCTCGCGGCTGATGAAACGCTCGAACAAGAGCTGCGCGCGCGCCGGATCGATTTCGGTGATGTGAAGCGCGTAGCAGACCGCGGAATTGGCGGCCGAGCCGCGGCCCTGGCAAAGAATGTTGCGGCTGCGCGCGTACTCGACGATATCGTGCACGGTCAAAAAGAAATGCTCATAGCGCAGCTCGGCGATCAACGCGAGCTCCTTGTCGATCTGGGCGCGCACTTCGGTGCTAGCGCCTTGCGGCCAGCGGCGCTGCATGCCGGCCTCGGTCAGCGCGCGCAGATGTGCACTGGCATTCATTCCTTCCGGCACGAGCTCGGACGGATATTCGTAATGCAGTTGCGATAAGGAAAAATGGCAGCGTTCGGCAATCGCCACGCTTTCAGCGAGCAGCGTCGGCGGATAGATGCTGTGCAGCTCCGTGAGCGAGCGCAGCCGCCGCTCGCCGTTCGGATAGAGGCGCCGGCCTGCAGTCTGCACGGTGCATCCATGGCGGATCGCCGTCAGCACATCCTGCAGCCGCCGGCGCGAACAGTGGTGCATGTGCACGTCGCCCGCCGCGACCGCCGGCAGGCCATGAGTCTTGGCCAGAGCCAGCAACGCGGTGAGGTGGGTGACATCGTGTGCGCCGCGGTGCAGTTCCACGGCGATCCAGCCGCGCTCGGGGAAAACATTGCGCAACCACACCGCTTGTGTGCAATGGTCTGACGTTCGTGCGCTGCGGCTGCTTGCGGCCGGCGGGATCCACAGTGCCAGGCAATCGCCCAGACCGGCTTCGAAATCTGAACGCTTGATCTGATAGCGGCCCTTGCTCGAGCGCCGGCGCGCGCGCGTGATGAGCTCGCAAAGCTGCGAATAGGCGGTTTGTGTGGGTGCGAGCAGGACCAGATGCAGGCCATCGAGGCTATGGAATTCAGCGCCGATGATGAGCTTGAAGTCGCAGCCTGCGGGCAGCCTACGCGCCGCCTCGTGCGCACGCACGACGCCGGCGAGCGAACATTCATCGGTGAGCGCGAGCCCGCGATAGCCGAGCGCCTGCGCCTGGCCGATCAGCTCGGCGGGATGCGAGGCGCCGCGCAGGAAACTGAAGTTACTCAGCGCGTGCAGCTCGCAGTAATGGGTTGCTGCTACGACCACAGTCCCTGCAGATACCAGTCACCGTCACGCAAGTCCTGAAATACCCACAGCTGCCCGCCGGTTGCCGCAGACGCCCGATAGTAGTCGCGCACCATCTCGCCATCGTCCCACCAACCGCTCTCGATGCGCTCAGGCCCGCTCAGCACCCGCGCCGGCGTATCGATCCGGCGCGGCTCGGTCAGGAGCCAGCAAGGCCGTGCGTCTGGCGGCCCGGTAGCGGGCTCTGCTGCGGCAGAGCCCTGAGCCGCAGCGAAACTCCACGCGCGCTCGGGCCGATGCTCATCGGTCAGCCGAAGATGCTGCACATTTTGCGCGCCAAGGCGCGCCATGAGCCGATCCAGCACTTGTTGGCATTGCTGCGCACGCTCGGCAGCAGTGCCGAAAAAATCGTGCTGCAGGACGGCCGGCGTGGTGAATTCGAGCGCTTCGAGCGTCAGTGCCGCGACCGGTGCCGGCAGCACGGTGGCCGCGAGGCGCTCGCGCACCAGTTGCGTGAGCTGCGCCGCGTCGCGACTGGGCTGCGAGAGGCCGAGCTCGAGCACGCTCTCGGATCGGCGGTAATGCGCGAACCGCAGCGTGAAGCGCTGCACGGCGCGGTCGGTGGCGCGCAGATAGCCCTGAAATTCACGCAGCAACCGCTGCAGTGGAAACAGCAGCGCGATGCTGTCGCGGATGTCGCAGCTGAATTCATGACGCGTGCGATACATCGCCGGCAAATGCCAGGCAACGCGCGGATCGGGCGCAGTGCCGCAGAGCTGTCGCAAGTGCAGACTCGTCTGTGGTCCGAAACGGCGCGCGACGGCGTCCGCGGACAGTGCCAGCACTTCGCCGATGCGGCACAGGCCGGAAGACTTCAGCGCCGTGATTACCGGAGGCGCCAGCGCGAGCCAGTGCAGCGGCAGGGGCGCGATGCGCGCGCGCAACTCATCGAGGCTGAAAACGCGCACGGGATCGCCCCCGCCGGCCGCGCGCGCCAGCAACGCGGCGCCTTCGGGCGTGGGCGCAAGAGCGAGTGTCGCGCTGTAGCGCAGATCTGCGAGCTCAGCGGTGACCCTCGAGAGCAAATCGGCATGGCTGCCGAACAGGGTGCTGCTCGCGCCGAGCTCGAGCCACAGTACGGCGGCACCGGCGAACATGTTTGCGGTACCGGTATCGGGTGCGGGCGCGCGGTAGCTGACCTGACTGCTCCATTGATAAGCCCAGGCCGCCAAC
>JBIODE010000003.1:0-35260 GCA_044440325.1 Steroidobacterales bacterium | reverse complement strand
CGCGCGTCGGCTGTGTGCTGGTGCGTGATGGCAATGTGGTGGGTGAAGGTTGGCACGAGCGCGCCGGCGGAGCGCATGCGGAAGTGCGCGCCATTGCTGCTGCCGGCGCATCTGCGGTCGGCGCGACCGCCTTCGTCACTCTCGAACCCTGCGCGCATTACGGCCGCACCCCGCCGTGCGTCAACGCCCTGATCGAGGCGCGCGTCGCGCGCGTCGTGTATGCCGCGCAGGATCCGAACCCGCGCGTCTGCGGCGCTGGGGCCGCGGCATTGCGCGCGGCCGGGGTCGTGGTCGAAGGCGACGTGTTGGCCGAGGAAGCGCGCGCGCTCAATCCGGGCTACTTCAAACGCATGACGAGCGGGCTGCCATGGGTGCGTCTGAAGCTCGGGGCGAGTCTCGATGGACGCACGGCGCTCGCGAACGGCGCGAGCCGTTGGATTACTGGCAAAGCGGCACGGCAGGATGCGCAGCGTTACCGTGCGCGCAGCTCGGCGGTTCTGACGGGTCTCGGCACCGTGCTGGCCGACGACCCGGCGCTCAATGCGCGGGGCGAGAGCATTGTCCGCCAGCCGTTGCGGGTCCTGCTCGACAGCGAGCTGCGCGTGCCATTGGGCGCACGGATGTTCGATCGCGAGGGGCCGGCGCTGGTGTTTACCGCCAACACGGATGGCGAGCGTCAGCGCGCGTTGCAGCAGCGCGGGGTGCAGGTGGAAGTGGTACCGCGTGCCAACGGCGTTCGCGCTGAAGGGACTCCGGGCACCGGACTCGATCTGGAAGTGGTGCTGCGGCGGCTGGCGGCGCGCGAGGCCAATGAGATATGGGTCGAGGCGGGCGCGCGGCTGGCGGGCGCATTGCTCTCGGCGCAGCTGGTGGATGAGTTGATCGTCTATCTAGCGCCATGCCTGCTGGGACAGCAGGCGCTTGCACTGGCGAATCTGCCGCTGATCTCCTCGCTTGAACAACGCCTTCGTTTCGAGTTCCGCGACAGCGTGCGCGTCGGCGAAGATCTGCGCCTGACCGCCCGGCCGCTGCGATAGATGTTTACCGGCATCATCCAAGACGTCGGCCGCGTGCTGGCTATCGAGGAACGCCGCGGCGAGCCGGCAAACAGTGCCGGCGATTTGCGAGTGAAAATCGGGGTCGACAGCCTCGATCTGTCCCGCCAGAAAATCGGCGACAGCATCGCTGCGGCCGGCGTCTGCCTGACTGTCGTCGAACTGGGCCCGCAATTTTTCTCGGCGGACGTATCGCGCGAGACCTTGAGGATCACGACTGTTGGCAGCTGGCGGGTCGGCAAGCGCGTGAATCTCGAGCCGGCACTGCGCGCGGGCGATGCGCTCGGCGGGCATCTGGTCATCGGCCACGTCGATGGTGTCGCGAAATTGCTGAGCCGCACGAGCGATGCCCGCTCGGAACGTTGGCGGCTGCGCGCGCCGCTCGAGCTGGCTCGATATGTGGCACGCAAGGGCTCAATCGCACTCGATGGCGTCAGTCTTACGGTCAACGGGGTCGACGGTGACGGCTTCGACGTCAACCTCGTACCGCACACATTGACGGTGACGGCGCTGGGCGACTCGCAGGCCGGCGATCTGCTCAACCTCGAAGTCGATCTGATCGCGCGCTATGTCGAGCGCCTTCTAATGGAAAAAGGCGAATGAACCCCTGCGCGCGCACTGCCGCACGGCTGCTGGGAGCAGATCGCCTTTGATCGCCTTTTTGCTGCTGACCGGCTGTCTGCTCGGCGCCGCAGCCCTCGCCCGCTGCTTCAATCCGCCACCGGCCCTCTCGCAGGGCCTAAATTGGTGGGTCATCTACATCGCACTTCCGGCCGCGGTGCTCGAGCTGGTGCCGATGGTGCATTTTACGCGCGACCTGTGGTTCTTGGTCGTATCGCAATGGCTGGCGTTTGCGGCCGCATTCCTCCTGTTTCGGTTTCTGGGCCGACGACTACACTGGTCGCGCCAGCGTATCGGCGCGCTGACCCTCGTGTGCGGGCTCAACAACACCTCGTTTCTCGGCTATCCACTGTTGGAGGCCCTGCGCGGGCGCGACGGCCTGGCGCTCGGCGTCGTCGCCGATCAACTCGGCGGTTTCATTGCGCTCGCGATCGGCGGCGTCATTACCGCGATGCTGTATGCGGGCGCTCCGGCTCGGCCACTGACGGTTGCGCGGCGCGTGGTGCTGTTCCCCGCATTTCTCGCCGTACTGCTGGCGGGGGTCGTGGGCATGGCTGGCGGCTGGCCGGCGCCGTTCGTATCGATTCTGCATCGGGTCAGCCAGACGATCACGCCGCTCGCGCTGTTCTCGGTGGGGCTGAAGCTGCGGCTGCAACTGCCGCGCGGCCAACGTACGGCAGTTATCGTCGGTCTGACGTGGAAACTGGCGCTCGCGCCGCTGCTGACATTGGCGGTTGGCGCGACTTTGGGCGTTACCGGACTGGTGCTCACGGTTGCCATACTGCAGACGGCGATGGCACCGATGTTCTCCGCGGTGATACTCGCGAACGAGCACCAGCTCGACCCGGATCTGGCCAATACCACGCTCGGGCTCGGCATGGCGTTGTCGTTCGCGACTCTGCCGCTGTGGAATGCCTGGTTGTGAACCGGCGCCGGACAAACGCGGCTATGTCGAGCGCGGCAGGCGTTGAAATTGCCGCGCCGGTGGCCGACGATGCGGCTGGTCAGAATCGTCCGGGGAGATGACCGCCCATGTCCAGCATCGATCGCCGGCGGCTCCAGGCGCTGCTCGTCGCGGCCAGTACTTCGAGTCACCAATGAGGCACCGCGAACACCATCGCGTCGGCCGCAGCGGCTGGCTGCGAGCTGCGGTACTCGGCGCCAACGATGGGCTCATCTCTACCGCCAGCATCATTGTCGGTGTCGCGGCAGCCCATTCGAGTTCGAGTGCCGTGCTGCTGGCCGGGTTGGCGGGCCTCGTTGCCGGGGCGCTGTCGATGGCAGCCGGTGAATACGTGTCGGTGAGCGCGCAGCACGATTCTGAGCAAGCTGATTTGACGCGCGAACGGCGTGAGCTCGCCATGTCGCCGGAAGCCGAGCACGCTGAACTCGCCGGCATTTACGTGGCGCGCGGGCTGAGCGCCGAGCTCGCCTCAAAGGTTGCCGAGCAGCTGATGGCGCACGATGCGCTGGGGGCCCATGCCCGCGATGAGCTCGGCATCTCCGATATGACCCGCGCCAAGCCGCTGCAGGCGGCAATCGCCTCGGCGGCATCGTTCACCGGCGGCGCGGCGCTGCCCATACTGATCGCGGCCGTACTGCCGCTTGCCGCCATGGTGCCGATCATCGCAGCCAGCTCCCTGGTTCTGCTCGTTGCCCTCGGCGCACTGGCTTCACGGCTGGGCGGCGCCTCTGCCGCCGTCGGGGCCGTGCGCGTCGCTCTCTGGGGCGCGGTCGCTCTGCTGTGCACTGCGGCTCTCGGGCGCCTGGTCGGCGCGGCGGGTTAGAGAGCGGCTGCGTCAACGTGACGGCGGGATTCCCGGTCGTGCTGATTCCCGGTCTGCTGACCTCGGCTCGGTTGTATGCCGGACAGATCCCCGCGCTGTGGCGTTGCGGACCGGTGCTCATTGCCGATCACACCCGCGATGACAGCCTGACGGCGATTGCACGGCGGATTCTGGACACGGCGCCGCCACGTTTTGCGCTGGTGGGCCTGTCCATGGGCGGTTACATCGCGTTCGAGATCATGCGCCAGGCATCGCAGCGCGTGATCAAGCTCGCGCTGCTCGACACCTCCGCGCGCGCGGACACGCCCGAGCAGTCGCAGCGGCGTCGTGAGCTGATCAACTTCGCGCAGGGGGGGCGCTTCGCTGAAATTCCTGCGCTGCAATTTCCGCAGTTGGTGCATCCGGCGCATCAACATGACGCCGCGCTGCGTCAGCTGCTGCGCCAGATGGCGGACGAGGTAGGCGCGGAGGCTTTCGTGCGTCAGCAGCAGGCCATCATGACGCGGATCGATTCCCGCCCAAGTCTCGCGGCGGTCCGGTGTCCGACACTGGTCCTGGTCGGTGACGGCGATGCACTGACGCCGCCGGAGCTCGCCGCCGAGATCGCAGCCGGTATCGTTGGCGCACGTCGCGTTATCGTACAGGACAGCGGTCACCTATCGACGCTCGAGCAGCCGCAGCGCGTGACTCAGGCACTGCTCGAGTGGTTGCAGACTTAAGATTGACCGCGTGCTAACGTGAGGGTCCGAACAGGGCCCCTGCCATGCGAAAAGTCAGCGCCATCAATGCACCTGCCGAGCGCCGGGCTCATGGCCTCGACAAGACCGATGAGATTCTCGCCGAGCTGCGCGCCGGCCGAATGGTCGTCATCATGGATGATGAAGACCGTGAGAATGAAGGCGATCTCGTCATGGCGGCCGAGTGCGTGCGCGCGGAGGACATCAACTTCATGGCGCGCTACGGCCGCGGCCTGATCTGCCTGACGCTCACTCGCGAGCGCTGTGCACAGCTGCGCCTGCCCTTGATGGTCAGCGACACCGATCGCACGCAGCGAACGAATTTTACGTTGTCGATTGAAGCCGCGGAGGGCGTGACCACCGGGATCTCCGCGCACGACCGCGCCCACACGGTGCATGCCGCCGTGCGCCCCGACGCGCGGCCCGAGGATCTGCGTCAGCCCGGCCACGTATTTCCGGTCATGGCGCAGCCGGGCGGAGTTCTGACGCGGGCGGGCCATACCGAGGCCGGCTGCGACCTGGCGCGTCTGGCGGGGTTTCAACCGGCGGCCGTAATCGTCGAAATCATGAATGACGACGGCACCATGGCGCGCCAGCCGGAGCTCGAAGCTTTTGCGCGACGCCACAATCTCAAGATCGGCACGATCGCCGATTTGATGCGCTACCGTCTGCACACTGAACGCTCGGTGGAGCGCATTGCCGAGCGCCGCGTCGATACCGAGTTCGGTGAATTTCGCCTGTATTGCTACGAGGACCATGTCAATCGCGACGTGCATCTGGCATTGGTGCGCGGCGAGCTGAGTGGCCCGGAGCCGCCGGTGGTGCGGGTGCACCTGACCGACACGCTGCGCGATCTGCTCGGCGTGCATGACGGTACGCGAGCCTGGACATTGAGGGCGGCCCTGCGCCGGGTGGCTGCGGCGCCCTGTGGGGTGATCATCATTCTGCGTCAGAGCGAAACGCCGCGCGAGCTGGCGGACTCGGTCCAATTGCTCGGCGAGCGACCCTCGATTGAAGCCGCCGGTGTGCCCAGTGGCGCGGTGCTGCGCCGTTACGGCATTGGCGCCCAGATCCTGCAGGATCTGGGCGTTCGCCGCATGCACGTGCTTTCGGCGCCCAAGCAGATGCACGGCATTTCGGCTTTCGATCTCGAGGTCATCGATTACCTCGACGAGACCGGTTAGGCCTCCGATATACTTCCGGGCCGTGGGCACGGCCGCAAATACTCCAGAGACTCTCGACGCGCGCGGCATGCGGCTCGCGGTCGTCGCCGCGCGTTACAACGAACCGATTGTCGCTGGGCTGCTCGAAGGCGCGACGGCGGCTTGGGCCCGCTGTGGCGGCGCCCAGGCCGACTTGCGCCTCGAGCGTGTACCGGGCGCCTTCGAGCTGCCGCTGGCGGCGAGGCAGTTCGCCCTGGTTGGCGCCATCGACGCAGTGGTCGCGCTGGGTTGCGTGATCCGCGGCGACACCGCGCATTTTGAGTACGTTGCCGGCGAATGCGCCCACGGGCTGGCGCGCGTAATGCTCGATACGGGCGTGCCGGTCAGCTTCGGCGTATTGACCGTCGACACCCTCGCGCAGGCGCGCGAGCGGGCCGCGCCGAATGCATCGAACAAGGGCTCGGAGGCGGTCGAAACAGCCGTTGCAATGGTCGGTCTGTTGCGGCGGATCAAATGAAGTTGCGAATGAAATGAAGCGATGCACCTGATGAAACGGCGGGGCAAGTGAATGCCCGCGCAGCCAGCGGCTCGGGCGCACGCACGGTGGCGCGCAAGCTCGCCATGCAGGCGCTATATCGCTGGCAGCTCAACACCTGTCCGTGGCAGGACCTGGTACAGGAATTTGCCGACGATGAAGACATGAAGCGCGCCGACCCAGACTACTTCCGCGAGTTGATCGGCGGCATCTGCGATGCGCATGCGGAGCTGGATGCGGCGCTGGCGCCGTTGCTCGATCGCAAACCGGCGGAGCTCGATCCGGTCGAGCATGCATTGCTGCTGATCGGCAGCTACGAGCTACGGCACCGACCTGACGTCCCGTATCGCGTGGTCATCAACGAGGCGGTCGGCTTGGCGCGCCGCTTCGGCGCCACCGATGGTCATAAATTCATCAATGGTGTGCTCGACCGCGCGGCGCACGCATGGCGTGCGCACGAGCACTGATCGCGCCGGTCGACAGCACTGCGCACGGCAACCATGGCGCCCTCCGAGACGCAGATCATCCAGCGCTTCTTCCGCGATCTGGGAGCATTGCGCGCCGACGTGGTGCTCGGCGTCGGCGACGACGCCGCATTGCTGACCGCGCCGGCGGGGATGCAGCTTGCGATGACCACCGACGCGCTGGTCGAAGGTGTGCATTTTCGCGGCGGCGCGCCGCCACGTTCGCTCGGTCACCGTGCGCTCGCGATCAATCTCAGTGATCTGGCTGCGATGGGAGCGTCGCCGGCTTGGGCGTTGCTGTCGCTGAACATGCCGCAGGCGGATGAGGCATGGGTGAGCGAATTCGCCATTGGCTTCGGAGCGCTCGCGCGTGAATACGGCGTAGCGCTGGTGGGCGGCAACTTGAGTCGCGGACCGCTTTCGATCACGGTGCAGCTGGTCGGCTTCGTGCCGCACGGAACGGCATTGCGGCGCGATGGCGGCCGTTCCGGCGACGATATCTACGTCAGCGGCACGCTCGGCGATGCCGCCGCGGCCTTGCTGCTCGAGCGCGGGGAGCTATCGGCGACGCGGCCAGCGCAAGAGTTCCTGCGTCGACGTTTTCAATATCCGCAGCCACGCGTGTTGCAGGGACTGGCCTTGCGTGGCGTTGCTCACGCCTGCATTGACATTTCCGATGGGCTCTACGCCGACCTCGAGCGGGTGCTGCAGGCCTCGGGTTGCGGCGCGGTGCTCGAGGTCGAAAGATTGCCGCTGTCGCTGGCATTGCGGGAAGCGCTGGGTGAAGGGGCATGGCGGTTGGCGCTCGCCGGCGGCGAGGACTACGAGCTGTGCTGCTGTATTGCGCCGGCGCGCGCGCTCAAACCAGCGGGCGTCGCGGTCCCCTACCTGGAGGGCCTGACACGCATCGGTTCCCTGCGAAGTGAGCCCGGAATTGAGTTACGTCTGGCCAATGCGGTGATGCAGTTCTCGCATTCGGGTTTTGATCACTTTCGCGACTGAGGCGCCGGCGATGCGCGGCCGGCTCTTATGCCTGCGCGCCGTCGATCCGCGATCCGCGTCACAGATGAGATTTGCTCGCGGCCCTTATTCTGGCGTTTGTAATCAAAGGGCCTTCAGGTCGATGGCAGCTCCAGCAGCGAAAACCGTCAGCGCGCGCAAGATTCCCGAGCGCATCGGCAAGTACCTCATTATCAACGAGGTGGGGCGCGGCAGTACCGGCGTCGTCTACCTCTCGCACGATCCGTATTACGGCCGTGACGTCGCCATCAAGGTCTACAGCATCGACGCCGGCGGCGACGATGAGCGCGCGCGCATTGCCCGCAAGATGTTTCTCTCGGAAGCGCACATGGTCGGCATGCTGCAGCATCCGAATATCCTGCCGATTTACGACGCCGGCGAGGAGAACGGACACTGCTACATCGTGACCGAGCACGTGCACGGCGCACGCACCTTGGCCGCGTACTGTCGGCCGGATAATCTGCTGCGGCTGGACGATGTGGTCGAGATCATGTTCAAGTGCGCCAAGGCGCTGCACTATGCACACACGCGCGGCGTCATCCACCGCGATATCAAGCCGTCCAACATCATGCTCACGCAGGACAGCGACGTGCGCATCATCGACTTCGGCATTGCACTGGTGGCAGGCTCGGAAATCTCTCGCATCGAGGGCATTGCCGGGAGCCCGAGCTACATGTCTCCGGAGCAGGTGCAGAGCCTGGATCTGACCAACCGTTCGGATCTGTACTCTCTCGGCGCCGTCATGTACGAGCTGCTAACCGGCGTGCGCCCCTTTCGCGCCGGCAACCTCGCCAAGCTGCTGCATCAGATCGTCTACGCCACACCGGCGCCGATACATACGCTGCGTGGGGAGACGCCCGAGGAAATCGAGAACGTGGTCGCGGTTGCGATGCATAAGGAGCCTGAACGCCGCTATCGCACCGGGCTCGATCTCGCCGCCGAGCTCACGCGTGTGCATCAGAAGCTGCGCCAGCAATACTCACGCATGGATCAGCAGGAGCAGTTCGGCCTGCTGCGGCGGTTGAAGTTCTTCCACGATTTCTCACATGCTGAAATACTTGAAGTAATACGTGCAAGTCATTGGCAAGACTATGCAAGTGGTGAGCAAATTGTCAAAGAAGGAGAGATGGATGATCGCTTTTACATCATCGTCTCGGGCAGCTGCTCGGTCGAACGGCATAGCAAATCGATCGGTATCCTCTCAAGCGGCGAGTGCTTCGGCGAAACCAGCTACGTACAGGGCGCCAAACGAACGGCAACGATTTGCGCTGTCGACACCGTGACGGTGCTGAAAGTGAGCTCCACACTGCTCGAGCAGGTCTCGGCGTCGTGTCAGCTACGCTTCAATCGCGTCTTCCTGCGGTCGTTGATCAGCCGGTTGCAGAACACGGAATTGCGCGGCGCCTGACCCCGCGTCCGGTCCCGGGCGCGCAGGCTGGCCTCGGTCCGGACGGCGACCGCCGTCACGGTCGCCGACCGCGGCTACCGCAAGCCGCTTACTTGGGCAGATTCAGCCCTCGATATTCGAGCAATGGCCCGATGTCCGGCGGGCCGCCGTAGAACTCCTCGAACAGTGTCTGCGGGTCCGCCGTACGGCCGCGCGCGAGAATCTTCGCGCGCAGATAGTCGCCGTTGGCGCGGTTCAGGCCGCCGTGAGTGTGAAACCAGCGGCCAGTGTCGCGCGCGAGAACCTCACTCCAGAGGTATGCGTAGTAACCCGCCGAGTAATCATCGGCGAAGACATGCAGGAAATAAGGGGAGTGATAGCGCGGCGGTACCGATGCGTAGTCGGCCCCGTTTTTCTTGAGCGCCGCAGCCTCAAAATGCATGACCTGGTCGGCCGCAGGCGCCTGCTCGGCGGTAATTTCGTGCCAGGACTGATCGATCAGCGCCGCTTCGATGTACTCGCCGGTCAAATAGCCCGCATCGTACGTCCGCGCCGCGAGCACCTTGTCCAGCAGGGCGTCCGGCATGGGTTCGCCGGTCTGATAGTGGTGCGCGAAATGCGCGACGACCGACGGTTCGCGGGCCCACATCTCATTGTACTGCGAAGGAAACTCGACGAAATCGCGTGGCACGTTGGTGCCGGAGAGCAGCGGGTACTGAACGTTCGAGAGCATGCCATGCAGCGCGTGGCCAAACTCATGGAATAGGGTGGTGACCTCGTCGAAGGTCAGCAGCGTGGGACTGCCCGCGGGCGGCTTGGGAATGTTGAGATTGTTGGCGACCACGGGTTTGAGGCCCAGCAGTGTCGACTGGGCGACAAAGTTGTCCATCCATGCGCCGCCCTGCTTATTGTCCCGGGCGTAATAGTCGGCCAGGAACAGCGCCAGCGGCGAGCCGTCCGCGTCGAGCACTTCGAATACGCGCACGTCGCTCTGGTAAGTCGGCAAGTCATGGCGTTCCTTGAACGTGAGTCCATAGAGCTCGTGCGCCACGTAGAAAACGCCATCTTGCAGCACGCGGTTGAGCTCGAAGTAGGGTTTGAGCTGCGCAGCATCGAAATCGTAGCGGCGCTTGCGCACCTGCTCGGCGTAGTACTGCCAATCCCAGGGTTGCAGGGGGAAGGCGTCGCTGTGTGCCGCTGCCGCTTCACTCGCGATTGCGTGCTGGAGGTCGGCGGCCTGCTTGCGTGCTGCACCGAGGGCAGCGGCGCCAACCTGCCGCAGCATCTTATCGGCCGTCGCCGGCGTATGCGCAGTCTCGTCTTCGATGACGTATGCGGCGTGTGTCGGATAGCCGAGCAGCCTGGCGCGCTGGGCGCGGAGCTTGACGATCCGCGCGATGATCACGGTATTGTCGCTGGCGCCGCCGTTCGCGCGCCCGATCGACGCGCGGTAGATCCGCGCGCGCAGCGGCCGGCTCTTCAGCTGCGCGAGCACGGGCTGTGTGGTGGTGTTCTGCAGGGTAATGAGCCATTTGCCGTCGAGCCCTCGCCCCTTGGCGGCGTCCGCGGCGGCATCGATCTGCTCGCTCGACAGGCCGGCCAGCTGCGACTCGTCGTCGACCACCACGGCGCCGTCGCGCGTGGCCTGGAGCACATTTTGACGAAACTGCGTGGTCAGGGATGCCAGTTGTTCGTTGAATTGACGCAACTGCGCTTTGTCGGTAGCGGACAGACGCGCACCGGCGCGGACAAATTCGGTGTGATAACGCTCGAGCAGCTGCTTCGATTCCGGGTCCAGGTGCAGTTGCGCGCGCTCCCCGTAGAGCGTCTCGATACGCGCGAACAGCGCCGCATCCAGATATATGGCGTCCTGATGCGCGGTCAGCACCGGCGACATCTCGGTTTCAATCTTCCGCATCTCGTCATCGCCATTGGAGGTGTTGAGATTGAAGAAGGTCGTCGTGACGCGCTCGAGCAGCCGGCCGGACCGCTCCAGCGCGACGATGGTGTTGCTGAACGTCGGCGGCTCGGGATCGTGGGCGATGGCATCAATCTCGGCGCGCTGGCCGGCCATGCCGGCCAGGAACGCCGGCCGGTAATCGGTGGCGCGAATGCGATCGAAAGGTGGCAGCTGAAAGGGCAGGGAGCTCGGCTGCGCAAACGGGTTGTCAGCGCTCAACACGCCCGCATCAGCCGCGCTGGCCGAGGCGCCGCTCGCCGCAGTTCCCGAGGCGGCGGCCAGCAGCGCCAGCGCATGCGTTGCCAAGAATGCGTTGCGCAACGGCGGTTCTCAGTTTCGTTCGCCGCCGTCCGCGGTGTCCTTATCGCGCTCGATCAGCGCATAAGCCGAGTGGTTGTGGATCGACTCGAAATTTTCGCTCTCGACCACGTACGCGGAAAGACGGTCCTCGTTGTTCAAGCGCACCGCAATGTCGCGCACCATGTCTTCGACGAATTTGGGATTGTCATAGGCGCGCTCGGTCACGTATTTCTCGTCCGGCCGCTTGAGAATGCCGTAGAGCTCGCACGAAGCCTCGCTCTCGGCGATGTCGATCAGTTCCTCGATCCACATGTGATCGCGCAGCCGCACTTTGAGCGTGATATGCGAGCGCTGATTGTGCGCACCGCGATCGGATATCTTCTTCGAGCAGGGGCACAAGCTCGTCACCGGCACGACCACCTTGACCCACGTGGCCGTCTCGCCGTCGCGGACTTCGCCGATCAGCGAGGCGTGGTAGTCCATCAAGCTCTCCACGCCGGATACCGGTGCGCGCTTGGTCACGAAGAATGGAAAGCTCATTTCGATGTGCCCGGCGTTGGCGTCGAGCCGCACGGTCATCTCGAGCAGCATCGAGCGGAAGGAATCCACCGAAATCTCGCGCGCGTGGTGCAGGATCTCGACGAAACGCGACATGTGCGTGCCCTTAAAATGGTGCGGCAGATTCACGTACATGTTGAAGGTCGCGATCGTGTGCTGCTCGCCGGCTGAGCGGTCTTTGACGCGCACCGGATGCCGGATGTCCTTGATGCCGACGCGGTTGATCGGGATGCGGCGGGTGTCGGCGCGGTTTTGCACATCTTCGACCGGCGCCCCCTCGGGGACGCCGCGGGGCTTGACGACGGTGTTCATGGTTGCACCTGAATTAGAGTGGGGGCGCCGCCTGCAGCAGCTAATTTGGCGGCGGCGCGGGCGACCTTCAAGCCGGGTACGTCTCTGCGCCAGCGTTCGATGCTGGCGATCACGGCGGTGGTGTCGAGGCCGGCCGCAGCGAGACACTGCTCGCGGCTGCCGTGCTCGATGAAGCGGTCCGGGATGCCGATGTGCAGGTGCGGCGGATGGAGATTGGCTTCATGCAGGACTTCGGCGACGGCGCTGCCCGCTCCGCCGGCGATCGCGTTCTCTTCCAAAGTCACGATGCCGGCATGGCTCGCGGCCAGCTCCGCGATCAGCCTCGCATCCAGCGGCTTGACGAAGCGCATGTTTACAACCGTGGCGTCGTAGCGTTCGGCGATTTCGGTCGCGACGGCGACCATCGAGCCGAAGGCCAGCAGCGCCATGCCGCCATGCCCCTGCCGTCGCAGCTCGGCACGCCCCACCGGCAGCGCGGTCATCGTGGACTCTATCGGTACTCCCGGACCGCTGCCCCGCGGATAGCGCACAGCCGCAGGTCCATCGATGCAGGTCGCCGTGTACAGCATCTGCCGGCACTCGTTTTCATCGGCCGGCGCCATGATGACCATGTTGGGGATGCATCGCAGGAACGACAGATCAAAGTTGCCGTGGTGCGTGACGCCATCGCTGCCGACCAGGCCGGCGCGATCGAGCGCGAACACGACCGGCAACTTTTGCAGCGCAACGTCGTGAATCAGCTGATCGTAGGCGCGTTGCAGGAATGTCGAATAGATTGCCACGACCGGCTTCAAACCGTCGCAGGCCAAACCGGCGGCGAAGGTGACGGCGTGCTGTTCGGCGATCGCGACGTCGAAATAGCGCTCCTTGAACCGACGCGAGAACTCGACCAACCCTGAGCCCTCCCGCATCGCCGGCGTGATGCCGACGATACGCGCGTCCCGCTCGGCCATATCGCACAACCATTGACCAAATACCTGCGAGTACGTCGCGCCGACGCTCTTTTCCTTATGAATCGTGCCGCTGGCCGGATCGAACGGGCCGGGACATGCCAAGTGATGGGATCGGCCTCCGCCGGCGCGTAGCCTTTGCCCTTGCGCGTGACCACGTGCAGCAGCTGCGGTCCGCGCAGTCCGCGCTGATTGCGCAGGGCGCGCACCAGCGCCTTCAAATCGTGGCCATCGATCGGTCCGACGTAGTTGAACCCCATCTCCTCGAACAATGTGCCCGGCAGCACCATGCCCTTCATGTGCTCTTCCGACCGGCGCGCGAGTTCGCGCATTGCGGGCATCTGTCGCAGCGCTTTTTTCCCGCCCTCGCGCAATTGGGCGTAGAGCTTGCCGGAAATCACCCGCGCGAGGTAATTCGACAGCGCGCCAACGTTTTCGGAAATGGACATGTCATTGTCATTGAGCACGACCAGCAAATCGATCGGCAGGCTGCCGGCGTGATTGAGTGCTTCGAAAGCCATGCCCGCGCTGAGCGCGCCGTCGCCGATGACCGCAACCGCGCGGCGTTGCGCACCGGTCTGGGCTGCGGCGATTGCCATGCCCAGCGCCGCGCTCACCGAGGTACTCGAGTGTCCGACTCCAAAGGTGTCATAAACGCTCTCGCCGCGCGATGGAAAGGGCGCGAGTCCGTCGCGTTGCTTGATCGTGTACAGGCGGTCGCGGCGTCCGGTCAGCACTTTATGCGGGTAAGCCTGATGACCGACATCCCACACCAGCCGATCCTCGGGGGTGCCGTAGACGTAGTGCAGCGCAATGGTCAACTCGACGGTCCCCAAACCGGCGGCGAAATGCCCGCCGCGCGTACTGACGGTTTGAACCAGGAACTCGCGCAGCTCGGCGGCGAGCGCGGGCAACTTGCCCTCGGGCAGCGCCCGAAGGTCGGCGGGAGACTCGATGCTGTCGAGCAGCGGGTAGGCATTAACGCGTTCTGGCATTGGAGTTTAGTTTACACGCGCGGCCTTGGAGGGCGGAGTCAGCTGATTTTGCTGTCTTTTTACTTATGCGCAATTCAATGGGCGCGATCCACGACGAAGAACGCCAGCTGACGCAGGGGTTCGGCCAGCGAGCCCAGCGGCGCAAGCCTGCTTACGGCCTCATCGCGATGTTTTTCAGCCAGCGCGCGCGCGGCGGGCAGACCAAAGACGCTTGGATAGGTCGGCTTGCCGAGCGCCGCGTCGGCCCCCTGGGTCTTGCCGATCACGCTGGTTTCGCCGGTGACGTCCAGAATATCGTCCTGAATCTGGAATGCCAGGCCGATCTCCGCGCCGAAGGCGCGGAGGGCCTCGGCAGCCGCGCCATGGACAACCCCTGCGGCGATCGCGCCCAGCTCCACGCTGGCCTGGATCAAGGCGCCGGTCTTGCGCCGATGCATGCTTTCGATCGCCGTTGGCGTCAGCGTTCGGCCCACGGCTTCCAGATCCATCGCCTGGCCACCGGCCATGCCGAGCGTACCGATGGCGCGTGCGAGCAGCGACAGCATCGGCATGCGCGTACCCGCCGCCGCGGATGGCTCCGAGAGCACGCCGAACGCCAGCGCCTGCAGCGCATCACCGGCGAGAATGGCGGTGCCCTCGTCGAAGGCGCGGTGGCAGGTCGGGCGGCCGCGCCGCATGTCATCGTCATCCATGGCCGGCAAGTCATCGTGGATCAAACTGTAGGCGTGGATCAGTTCGACCGCGGCGGCCGGGGCGTCGAGCGTGGACGAGGACGCCCCAAATACCTCCCCGACCAGATAGAGGAGCACCGGTCGCAGTCTTTTGCCGGGGCCGAGCACGCCGTAGCGCATCGCCTCGTGCAGCCGCGCAGTCGCAACATCCTCCGATTGCAGGTAGCGCTCGAGGACCTGTTCGATGCGTTTCTGGTAGGCGTCGATGCGCGCAGCGATCAACGGCGGCGGAGAGGCACTCAATCCGCGTTAACTCGGACTGTCGTCGGCCGTGCCGGACGAGATCGTCTCGACTCGAAAGGGTTCGACCGTGACGGTATCGCCCCGCTGCAGCAGCACCTGGACCTTCTGCTGCGCGGCCACGAGCGCCGTCTGGCAGTCACGCGTCAGCCGCACGCCCTGTTCGAACATGCGCAGCGCCTCATCCAGTGGCAGGTCACCGCTCTCAAGCCGAGCGACCAGCTCTTCGAGCTGGGCAAGCGTGTGCTCGAAGCCGCCATCATCGGGTGTAGAACTCATTGCTGCACCCTACACATTTCCAATCGGGAGGGTCAATGCAATCGGGCGGGTCGATGCAGGTTGACGCCCGCTGCGGACTAGCATAGATTTCTGTGAGATTAGAATTAGTCTAAAATCCAATCTGAATAGGAGGTTTCGATGAAATTGACTGGCACCAAAACCGAAAAGAATCTCAAGGACGCTTTTGCCGGCGAGTCGCAGGCGAACCGCCGCTATCTGTACTTTGCTGCCAAGGCCGATGTCGAAGGATACAACGATGTCTCGGCGGTATTTCGCTCGACCGCGGAAGGCGAAACTGGCCATGCGCACGGACACCTGGAATATCTCGAGCAGGTCGGTGACCCGGCGACCGGCTTGCCGATCGGCGAAACCAAGCTCAATCTCAAGTCGGCGATTGCCGGCGAAACGCACGAGTACTCGGACATGTATCCGGGCATGGCCAAGCAGGCGCGCGAAGAAGGCTTCGGCGAGATTGCGGATTGGTTCGAGACGCTGGCGAAGGCCGAACGCTCGCACGCCAACCGTTTTCAGAAGGCGCTGGAAACACTGTGAAGCCGCGGTCGCCGTGTTCGGCGCAGTAGCCGCTACGCGGCAGGCGGCGCAACCTTGAGTGCGGACAGGAGCGGCGGGGGCCGCGAGGGCAACCTCGAGGCCCCAGTGCGCCATCCGCTCAACTGGCGCGATCCCTCCTTCTACGATGAAGCGGCGCTCGAAACCGAGCTGCAGCGCATCTTCGACATCTGTCACGGCTGCCGGCGCTGCTTCAGCCTGTGTCAGGCCTTTCCAACCTTGTTCGATGCGATCGATGCCTCCCCAACCCTGGAGCCGGATGGCCTCGACAAGCAGGTCTACTGGCAGGTCGTGGATCACTGCTACCTGTGCGACATGTGCTACATGACCAAGTGTCCGTACGTGCCGCCGCATCCTTGGAATGTGGACTTTCCACACACGATGCTGCGTGCCAAGGCGGTGCGCGCTAAGAAGGGCGAGATCGGGCTGCGCGAACGCGTGCTCACGGCCACGGATCTGGTCGGTCGCCTCGCCGGGATTCCTGTAATTGCGGAGATCGTCAACGCCGCAAATCGCAGTCCGAGCGGCCGCAAGCTGCTCGAGAAGACTCTCGGCGTGCATCCGCAGGCGCCGCTGCCGGAGTATCACTCGCGCAGTGCGCGTGCGCGCCTGCGCGCCAGTGCGGCGGCCGATGCCGAGCACCCAGGCCGTGTCGCTGCGGAGCGAGGCGCCACGGCGGAGGCGGTGCGCAGCAGCGCGGAAACGCGCGGACAGGTGGTGCTGTTCACGACCTGCTACGGCAACCGCAATGAGCCGGAGCTGGCGGAGGACTTGGCGGCCGTTTTTCGCCACAACGGTATCCCGGTCGTGCTGGCCGCAAAGGAGCACTGCTGCGGCATGCCCAAGCTCGAGCTCGGCGATCTGGAAGCCATCGATAAGCTCAAGCAAACCAATGTGCCGGCGCTTTGCAAGCTCATCGATGCCGGCTATGACGTGGTCGCGCCGATTCCCTCCTGCGTGCTGATGTTCAAGCAGGAATTGCCGCTGATGTATCCGCAGGACGCCGACGTACAGCGGATCGCCGAGCATATGTTCGATCCGTTCGAATACTTGATGCTGCGGCACAAGGCCGGGTTGTTACGCGCCGATTTCAAGACCGAGCTCGGCAAAATCAGCTATCACGTTCCCTGCCACCTGCGGGTGCAGAACATCGGCCTGAAAACGCGCGACATTCTGCGGCTCGTTCCGGGTACGACCGTGGAGGTGATCGAGCGTTGCTCGGGTCACAACGGCACCTATGCGGTCAAGAGCGAGTTTCGCGAGGCTTCGATGAAGATCGGGCGGCCGGTGTTCGAGCGCGTGAAAAATGCCGAAGCCGCGTACTACTCGAGCGATTGCCCGATGGCCGGCCATCAGATCGAGAGCGGTCTCGATGTGGCGCAACCGCCCACGCATCCGATGAAGCTGCTGCGCATGGCTTACGGAATCTGACGGCATGCGAACACTCACCGCCGCGGATTTGCTGCCGTTGGAGGAGTATGCGCGCGAGCGCGCGGCCTTTCGGCAACGCGCCATTGAACATCGGCGTGCACGCCAGCTCGCCATCGGCGAGCACTGCACGTGGAGCTTCGAGGACCGGTTCACCATCCAGTACCAAGTGCAGGAGATGCTGCGCTCCGAACGTATTTTCGAAGCGGCGGGTATTGCCGAGGAACTGAGCGTCTACAATCCCCTGATTCCCGACGGCAGCAATCTCAAGGCCACTCTGTTGATCGAATATGCCGAGCCCGCCGAGCGCGCACGGCAGCTCAAGGAGCTGCGCGGTTTTGAACGCCATTGCTGGATGCGCGTGGCCGGTCACGCCGCGGTGCTCGCGATAGCGGATGAGGATCTCGAGCGCGACAACCAGGAGAAGACCTCGGCGGTACATTTTCTACGCTTTGAATTTACGCCGCCGATGATCGCGGCACTCGCTGCCGGGGCCGCGCTCGCCGCCGGCGTCAATCATCCGAAGTACGATTTCCGCGTCGATCCGATCCCGGACGCTCTGCGGAAACTGCTGTTGCTGGATTTTCAATAGGCTGCGGCCACCGGCCGTTGCGTTCGCTCCGGCAAGAAATAGCCGATTTGGAGATCTTTTCAGCGCAGCCTGCGTGTCTCGCTCTGTTAGAATCCAGGCCGCATGGTTGAGTCCTATACCGCCTCCGACATAGAAGTTCTCAGTGGTCTCGATCCGGTCCGGCGCCGGCCGGGCATGTACACCGATACCACGCGACCCAATCACCTCGCCCACGAAGTCATCGACAACAGCGTCGATGAGGCGATTGCGGGCTACTGCAAAGCGCTCGACGTCACGCTGTACAAAGATGGCTCGCTGGAGGTCGCGGATGATGGCCGCGGGATGCCGGTGGACATTCATCCGAAAGAGAGGGTCAGCGGCGTCGAGCTGATCCTCACGCGGCTGCACGCCGGCGGAAAATTCACCGAAGGCTCGTACAAATTTTCCGGCGGATTGCATGGCGTCGGCGTATCGGTCGTGAACGCCCTGTCGAAGCATTTGGAGTGCTGGGTGCGGCGCGGCGGCAAGGAATACAACATCGGCTTCAAGGACGGCCGCGTTACCTCGAAGCTGGAAGCCATCGGTACGGTTGGACAACGCAATACCGGTACCACCGTTCGGTTCTGGCCGGACCCGCAGTTTTTCGATGTTGACCGCTTTTCCGTGCCTGAGCTCAAGCGCGTGCTCAAGGCCAAAGCGGTGCTGTGCGCGGGCCTGCGTGTCACCTTCACCAACGAGGCCAGCGGCGAGAAGGACGAATGGTTCTACACCGGGGATCTTGGCGCATACCTGCTCGAGCAGCTCGGTGCGGCCGAGCGGCTGCCGCAGGAGCCGATTACCGGGCGACACAGTTCCGATGAGGATGTGGTCGAGTGGGCGTTGGTGTGGTCGCCCGACGCCGAGCACCTGGTCGCGGAGAGCTATGTCAATCTGATTCCGACCACCGGCGGCGGCACGCATGTGAACGGCCAGCGTGCCGGCGTGGTCGAGGCGGTGCGCGATTTCTGCGAGTTTCGCAATCTGCTGCCTCGAGGCGTCAAGCTCGCCGCCGAGGACGTGTGGGACCGCGCCTGCTATGTCCTGTCGCTCAGGATTCGCGACCCGCAGTTTGCCGGCCAGATGAAGGAGAAGCTCAGCTCGCGCGAGGCGGCCGCATTGGTCGAGACGCATGCGCGCGATGCCGCCGCGCTGTGGCTCAATCAGCATCCGGACGCCGGCGAGCGCATCGCGCAGTATGCCATCGCCAATGCGCAGGAGCGGCTGCGTGCCGCCGCGCGCGTGGTGCGCAAACGCGCCGTCAATGGCCCGGCATTGCCGGGCAAGCTGGCCGACTGCAGCTGCCAGGATCCCGCGCGCTCGGAGTTGTTTCTCGTCGAGGGCGATTCGGCCGGCGGTTCGGCCAAGCAGGCGCGCAACAAGGAATTCCAGGCCATCATGCCGCTGCGCGGGAAGATCTTGAACACGTGGGAGCTGGACGCCGGCGCTATCTCCGCCTCGCAGGAGGTGCATGATATCAGCGTCGCGCTTGGGGTCGATCCGGGCACGGCGGACCTGAGCGAGCTGCGCTACCACAAGATTTGTATCCTCGCGGACGCCGACTCCGATGGACAGCACATCGCGACGCTGCTGTGCGCGCTGTTTTTGCGTCATTTCCGCCCATTGGTGACGCACGGCCACATCTATGTGGCGATGCCGCCCTTGTATCGCATCGATGCCGGCAAGCAGGTGCTCTACGCCCTCGACAATGAGGAACGCGACGCGACGCTCGCGCGGCTGGCGGCCGAGCATGCGCGCGCCAAGCCTGTGGTGACGCGCTTCAAAGGTCTGGGCGAAATGAATCCACTGCAGCTGCGCGAAACGACGATCGACCCACGGACGCGCCGGCTCGTGCAGCTGACCGTCGATGCCAAGGAGCAGCCGGACCGGCTCATGGACATGCTGCTGGCGAAGAAGCGTGCCGGCGACCGGCGTGAATGGCTCGAGCGCAACGGCAACCTGGCCGAGGTCTAGCGGTGATGCAGGAGCAGGAATTGAATTTCGAGGGCGTGGAACAGCGCGCGCTCGCGACCTTTTCGGAAAAGGCATACCTCGATTACTCGATGTACGTCATTCTGGACCGCGCGCTGCCGGCGCTCGGCGATGGCTTGAAGCCGGTGCAACGGCGCATCGTCTATTCGATGAGCGAGCTCGGGCTCGCGGCGCCATCCAAGCACAAGAAGTCGGCGCGCACCGTCGGCGATGTCATCGGCAAGTTTCATCCGCACGGCGATTCGGCCTGCTACGAAGCCATGGTGCACATGGCGCAGCAATTCTCGTACCGGTATCCGATCGTCGACGGGCAGGGCAACTGGGGCTCGGCGGATGATCCGAAGTCGTTCGCCGCTATGCGCTACACCGAAGCGCGGCTGACGCGTTACGCCGACGTGCTGCTGTCGGAGCTCGAGCATGGCACGGTCGAATGGGGTCCGAATTTCGACGGTACGCTCGAGGAACCCCTGATGCTGCCGGCGCGGCTGCCGAATCTATTGCTGAACGGCGCCTCCGGCATCGCGGTCGGCATGGCGACCGACATTCCACCGCACAACTTGCGCGAAATAGCCGCCGCCTGCGTGCACCTGATCGATGACCCGGAAGCCACGACGCGCGCGTTGATGAAATTCGTCAAGGGGCCGGATCTGCCGACCGGCGCCGAGATTATTTCGCCGCGCTCGGATCTGATCGGCATCTACGATACCGGCGGCGGCAGCTTCAAGGCGCGCGCGGTGTGGGAAATCGAGCAGGACACGGGGCACATCATCATCACGCAGCTGCCGTTCCAGGTCTCTGGCAACCGCGTGCAAGAGCAGATCGCGCAGCAGATCCGCGACAAGAAGCTGCCGATGGTCGAGGACATCCGCGATGAGTCGGACCACGAGAATCCGACGCGCCTGGTGATCGAGCCGCGCTCCAACCGTGTCGACACGCAGCAGCTGATGGCGCATCTGTTCGCGACCACCGACCTCGAGCGCAACTACCGCGTCAACATCAACGTGATCGGCACCGACGGCCGACCGCGCGTGCTGGGTTTGAAGGCGCTGCTGTTGGAATGGCTGGAGTTCCGGATTGCGACGGTGCGGCGCAGATTGCAGCATCGGCTCGACAAGGTTGCGCGTCGGCTGCACCTGCTCGACGGCTTGCTGATCGCCTATCTGAACCTCGATGAGGTCATCCGCATCATCCGGCGCGAAGAGGAGCCCAAGCCGGTATTGATCAGGCGCTTCAAGCTCTCCGACGAACAAGCCGAGGTGATCCTCGAGACCAAGCTGCGCCATCTGGCCAAGCTCGAGGAAATGAAGATACGCGACGAGCAGCACGAGCTCGCGGAGGAACGCGCCAAGCTCGAGGGGATTCTGGGCAGCAAGGCCAAGCTCCGACGCCTGGTGCGCGATGAGATCGAGGCGGACGCCGAGGAATACGGCGACGAGCGGCGCACACGCATGGTGGAGCGCGCGGCGGCGCAGGCGATCGAAGAGACCGATCTTGTTGCAAACGAGCCGGTCACCGTCGTGCTCTCGACCGGCGGCTGGGTGCGCGCGGCGAAGGGCCACGAGATCGATCCGCGCTCGCTCTCCTACAAGACCGGCGACGCGTTTCAAGCCGCGGCCCGCGGCCGCAGCACGCAACTTGCGGTGTTCTTCGACAGCACCGGCCGCGCTTACAGCGTCCCCGCGCACGAGCTGGCTTCGGCCCGCGGGCAGGGTGAGCCGCTGTCCGGCCGCCTCGATCCGCCCGACGGCGCCCGTTTTGCCGGCGTTCTGATCGGCGAGCCGGAAGATCTGTGGCTGCTGGCGAGCGACGCCGGGTATGGTTTCACCGTGCGTCTGAAGGAGTTGCACTCGCGCAATCGTGCCGGCAAGGCGGTCCTCAAGCTGACCGAGGCCGCACTGGTGCTGCCGCCGTCACCCCTGCCGCTGGCCGACGGATGCGTCGCCGCCGGGTCGCTGGTGGCGCTGGTCAACAATGAAGGACGATTGCTGCTGTTTCCCGCGGACGAAGTGCCCGAGCTGCCGCGCGGCAAGGGCAATAAGCTGTTCAATATCCCGAGCAAGAAGGCTCAGTCGCGCGAGGAAGTCCTGACCGCGATGACGGTGCTGGCCGCGGGGCAGTCGCTGGCAGTATGGTCGGGTGAGCGGCAGATGACGCTGACGGCTGCGGATCTGAAGAATTATATCGGGCAGCGAGCGCAGCGCGGCGCGGTATTGCCGCGCGGCTGGCGAAACAACGTCGAGCGCATCGAGCCCGCCGCGTAGGGGTCCCTCTGACCGTGGCGCGGCGCGCCGCGTTCTCTAGATTTCCTCGGCACGAATGCAGGCGACTTGACTCTCACCGATCTGCCGCAGCGACGGCACTTCCATGGCGCAGCGCTCGATCGCATGGGGGCAGCGCGTGCGGAAGACGCAGCCTGACGGTGGTGAGAGCGGCGAGGGGATCTCGCCCTCGAGCGGCACGCGCACGCGCGCGCGCGCGGCCACCGGGTCCGGAATCGGCACCGACCGCATCAGCGCACGCGTGTAGGGATGGCGCGGCTCGGCGTAGAGCGGGTCGCGTGGCGCAATTTCCATGACGCGGCCGAGGTAGAGAACCAGCACGCGATCGCAGGAGAACCGAACCGCGGCGAGATCGTGCGCGATGAATAGCAGCGATAGATGCCGGCGTTGCTGCAGGTCCTTGAGCAGGTTGCTGATCTGCGATTTGATCGAGACGTCGAGCGCCGAGATCGGCTCATCGCAGACCACGAGTTCGGGCGCGAGAATCAGCGCGCGGGCAATGCCGATGCGCTGTGCCTGCCCGCCCGAGAATTCGTGCGGATAACGGTACAACTGGTTCGGCAACAGACCCACTTCGCTCATCATCGCCAGCACGCGTTCGCGTCGCCGGGCGGCCTCGAGGCGCGGTTCATACACGCGCAGCGGCTCGCCAATGATTTCTCCCACGCTCATGCGCGGATCGAGCGAGGCTAGAGGGTCCTGAAAAATCAGCTGCAGCCGGGCGCGCAGCGCATGCAGACGCTTGCGGCCGACCGCCAGCAGGTTCTCGCCGCGAAAATGCGCGCTGCCGGACTGCGCCGGCACCAGCCGCAGCAGCGCGCGCGCAATGCTGGATTTGCCGCTGCCGGACTCACCGACGATGCCGAGAGTCTCGCCGCGCAGGACTTCGAAGCTGACATCCTCCACCGCGCGCAAGCTGGCGTGCCCGCCGCCGTGGGCAATGCGGTAGCTGACCCGAAGGTTTCGAACCCGCAGCAGTGCCTCACCCGCGAGGCTGGTGCCCACGCTCACGCAACCTCCGCCTGCAGCCGGCCGAGCGCACCCTCGTGGTAGCAGGCCTTGTCATGCATCGGTGCGACCGCGGTCAGCGGCGGCGTCGCTTGCTCACAGATGTCCATGCGATAGATGCAGCGCGGTGCGAATGGGCAGCCCGGCGGCAACGACGACGGATTCGGGGGGGTGCCGCCGATGCTCGCCAAGCGCGTCGGCAATGGCACATCCAGACGTGGAATCGAACGCAACAGTGCTTCGGTGTACGGGTGACGCGGCCGGGCAAAGAGTTCATCAACCGGGGCCTGCTCGACGATGCGGCCGGCATACATGACGGCAACGCGATCGGCCATCTCGGCGATGACGCCGAGATCGTGCGTGACCAGCACGACCGCCGTACCGGTGCGCGCCCGCAGCTCCCGCAGCACGCTCAGGATCTGCGCCTGCACCGTCACATCGAGCGCGGTTGTCGGCTCATCGGCCAGCAGCAGTTCCGGCTCGCAGCTCAGCGCCATCGCAATCATCACGCGCTGGCGCATCCCGCCCGACAGCTCATGCGGATATTGGCGCAGCCGCCGTTCCGGCTCCGAAATATGCACGGCCACGAGCATCTCGATTGCGCGCCGGTCGGCTGCGCGTCGGCCCAGTCCCAGGTGCGTTCGCGCGACTTCGGTGATCTGCCGGCCGATGCGCATGTAGGGATTGAGCGCCGTCATCGGATCCTGGAAGATCACGCCGATGCGGCGGCCGCGGATCGCATTGAGCGAGGCGGCGCGCATGCCGATCAACTCCTGTGCGCGATAGCGAATGCTGCCGCGCAGACGTGCGTGCGGCGCCGACAGTCCCAGTATCGACAGCAGCAGCTGCGTCTTGCCGGAGCCGGATTCGCCGACGATGCCGACGCACTCCCCGGCGCCGACCGTGAGCGTGACGCCCGCGACCGCGCGCACGGCGCCGTGATCTGCCGGATATTGAACCGCGAGGTCGCGGATCGCGAGCAGTGTCTCGGCCGAGCCAGTTGGCGCCATGGGCGATTGGGCAGACATGGCTAGCGGTCGCGCGGATCGAGGGCGTCGCGCAGGCCGTCGCCGAGATAGTTGAAGCAGTAAATGATCGTTGCCAGGAATACCGCGGGCACGATCAGCAGATGTGGATACGACTGCATGCGCCCGGCGCCGTCGGCCACCAGCGATCCGAGAGAAGTCATCGGCGACTGCACCCCGAGGCCGAGAAAGCTCAAGAAGGCCTCGAACAGGATGACTGCCGGTATCGTCAGGGTCGCATAAATGATCACGATACCCAGCAGATTCGGGATCAGATGCCGGGCAATCATGCGGGCGCCGCCGACTCCGGAAACACGTGCGGCTTCGACGAACTCACGCTGCTTGAGCGACAAGGTCTCCCCGCGCACGATACGCGCAATATCCAGCCATGAGACCGCGCCGATGGCGACAAAGATCAGAACCAGTTCGCGTCCGAACAGCACCGTCAGCACGATGACGAACGGAATGAAGGGCACCGAGTAGAGTACATCGACGAAGCGCATCATTGCGGCGTCCACCGTGCCGCCGATATATCCGGCAGTCGCGCCCCAAAGTACGCCAATCAACAGCGTCACCAGGCTGGCGGTGATGCCCACCAGCAATGAAATTCGGCATCCCCACAGCGTGCGGACGAGCAGATCGCGACCGAGCGCATCGGTGCCGAGCGCATGCCAGCCTCCGGCCAGACTCGGTGGCAGATAAAGCCGGTTCCAGTCGAGACTGTAGTAGTCGTACGGAGAGATCGCTGGCACCAGCAGCGCCGCAGCCACGATGAGCAACAGCACCGTGGCACTGGCGACAGCCGCGCGATTGCGGCGCAGGCGACGCCATGCTTCATACCACAAGCTATGCGAATTCATCGGCGATAGCGCAGGCGCGGATCGAGCAGCGCGTAGACGAGGTCCACACACAGGTTACAAAGAATAATCAGCGCGCCGTAGAGAATCGTTACTCCCAAGACGAGAGTGTAGTCACGATTGAGAGCGCCGGTCGTGAAATATCGGCCAATGCCCGGCAAGCCGAACACTGTCTCGATGACGATCGAGCCGGTAATGACTCCGGCGATGGCGGGACCCAGGTATGAGACCAGCGGCAGTAGCGCCGGCCGCAGAGCATGGCGCAGCACGATGGTTCCGGTTGCAAGTCCCTTCGCACGCGCGGTGCGGATGAAGGCACTGTTCAAGACCTCCAGCATGCTGCCGCGCATGAGTCGGGCGACCGCGGCTGTGTATGGGGCGGCGAGTGCAATCGCCGGCAGTAACAGATGGGAGAGCGAGCCGCTTACCCAATCTCCGGGCGGCAACCATTGCAGGCGGATCGCAAACACGAGTATCAGAATGGGTGCGATCACGAACACCGGGATCGAAATACCGGCCATGGCGAAGCCCATTAGGAGAAAATCCCAGCGCGAGTTGCGCTGCACGGCCGCCGCGATGCCGAGCGTGCCGCCCACGAGCAGCGCCAGTGCAATTGCGGCGCCGCCGATGGCGGCGTCGACCGGAAAGCCGGCGGCAATCAACTCGTTCACCGATGTGCCGCGGTACTGGTAGGAGGGCCCGAGGTCTCCGTGGGCGAGCTGAGCGAGGTAGCGCAGGTACTGCCGCGGCAGCGATTCGTCGAGGTGGTACTTGGCTTCGATACTTTTCTTGATCTCAGGCTCGAGGTGCTTCTGCGTGTCGAACGGGCCACCGGGAACCGTATGCAGCAGGACGAAAGCGAGCGTCGCGATCACCAGCAGGGTCGGGATCGCGCCGATCAGCCGCAGTACTGCGTAGCGCAACATGGCTTCAATTGCCCTTGTGTTCGAGCAGGTACATGTAGCGCGAGAGATTGCGATCGAAGCTGTTGGATGCCCAGCCCTTGACGTACGGCTTGATCAGATGCCGCGAGGCATAGTAGTAGACGGGTACGTTGATGGCCTCATCATTGAGCATTCTTTCGGCCTGTTCGAACAGGCGGTAGCGCTTGTTGTTGTCGGGTTCATGGCCGGCGGCCTCGACCAGCGCGTCATAGCGCGGATTGGAGTAGCCGTTGTAGTTCAGATCGAACCCGCTGGTATAAAGCTGCATGAAGGTATAAGGATCCGGGAAATCTCCGAACCAGCCGTTGTGAAATAATAGATTCTGGTGCAGCCGGTTATTCTGCAGCAGTACCTTGAATTCCTCCGGGTGTAGCGTGACCTCAGCGCCAAGATTCTCGCGCCACATTCCGGCGAGCGCTTCGTAGACCAGCTCAGTCACGGGGTCACCGCTGGGGTAGGTCATTTCGACCTGCAACGGATGCTGCACGGAATAGCCTGCCTCGTGATAGAGGCGGCGCGCCAGGGCATAACGCTGCAGTGTCGGCAGCTTGGCCCAGTCTGGCAACTGCTGCTCATAGCCCTCGAGCGGCGACATGACGGAGGAGGTCGGATAGCCGGCGCCGTACAGGACATGCTGGGCGATCATATTGCGATCGAAGCTCATCGCCAGCGCCAGTCGCAGCGCGCGGTTATGCTGGAACGGTGGCTTCTGCATGTTGAAGCCGACCATCAAGGTGCTGAATACCGGACCGGTGACGACCTGATCACCGAGCTGTTGAGCCAGCCATGGGCGATCGGTGGTGGGGAAGGTGTAGACGAACTGTAGCTGGCCGGCGAGAAAGCGCTGGGCCTGCGCGTTGCGGTCATCAATGACGTCATACACGACCCGGTTGAGCTTCACCGCGGCAGCGTCCCAGTAGTACGGGCTGCGCTCGAGTGTCAGCCGGTTGCCGACGACGTGCTCATGCAAGGTGAACGGGCCATTGCCGACGATGTGCTCGGGGCGTGTCCAATCGTCGCCATAGCGTTTGATCGCCGGTTCGTACTGCGGATACATCCATGCGTCGGCCAGCACGGCGGGAAAGTACGGTGCGGGTGCGCTCAGACGCACGCGCAGCGTGTGTGCGTCGAGAGCATCGACGCCGAGGTCCGTGACCGGCCGCTTGCCAGTCGCGATCTCGAACGCATTCTCCACGGGTGCCACTGATTGTGCGTATGAGGCGGCGGTCCGAGGGTCGACGGTGCGTCGCCATCCAAACACGAAGTCGTGCGCGGTCAGCGGCTCGCCGTTGGACCAGCGAGCGGTCGGCCGAAGATGAAAGATCCAGATCTTGCCGTCGGCGCTGACGTCCCAGGAGGAGGCCACGCCCGGCACGATGTGGCCGTCCGGCGATTGCGTGGTCAGGCCCTCGAACAGGTCATCGAGCACACATTGGGCATAGACATCGGTCGCCAGGGAGGGATCGAGTGTCGACGGCGCCGCATCGAGTGAACGCGTGAGCACCTGCTCAGCCGCCAGAGCAGTGCCGACGGTGATGGCTTGAGCCCGCGCAGCCGGCCGCGCGCCGCCTTTATCATCGCAGCCGATACAGACGGCGGCGGCGATGGCTGCGATGGATGCAATCGCAGCGCAACGTGCGCCGCTTGCAGCACGGATCACGACTTGAGTACGACCTCTTCTGGCGCGTGCACGAAGTATCCTTGAATGTACTGCACGCCCAGCTGCCATACCACCGCCATCGTATTGGCGTCTTCGATGCGCTCGGCCACGGTCTGAATGCGGTGCTTCGCCGCCCCTTCGACCAAGGTACGTACCTGCTGCTGTAGCTGCGGGTTGCTGGCGATGCCCTGCATCAGTGCGCCGTCGATCTTCAGATAGTCGAGCGGGAGGGAGTTGATCAGGCTGAGCGAATCGCGCCCGCTGCCAAAGTGCTCGAGCGCGAAGGGCAGTCCGCGTTCGCGCAGGCCGCTGGCCAGGCGTTGCACCTGCTGCAGGTGCTTGGAGGCGACATCCTCGGTAACCTGCAGACACAGTCGTCCGGGTTCGGCGTGCGTGGCCTGCAGCTGCAGATCGAGCCACTGCAGCAGCGAAGTGTCGAGCGCGCTGTCCTTCGACAGCCGTACGAACAGCAGATCGGGTTTGCGCTTGGCGGCGAATGAGAGTGAGGCGCCGAGTACCCAGCGATCGATGTTCTTGAGCAGATCGTTGCGCGCCGCCGCCGGCAGAAATTCTGACGGCAACACCTCTTTACCCTGGGCATCGAGCATTCGGATGGCGACGTCGAAGATGATCTGCTCGCCCTTCGCCAAGCTTGCGATCGGCTGCTGCACCAGGCGAAAACGGTTCTCCATCAGTGCCGCGCGAATGTGCTTGACCCAGATCTGATCGTAGGCTTGCACGCGGGTGTCATTGTCGGCGCGATCGACCGTTACGACCCGGTTGCCGCCGTGCTCGCGGCCGCGGCGTAACGCATTGAGCGCATCCATTGCCACGCCGTTGAGGTCCGGCTTTGTTGTCGGCACGACGCCGATGCCGATCGTGCAGGTGGCGTTGAGGCTGTGGTCATTGATCTGGAACAGATGCTTGCCGAGCCGGTCGATCACGTTCTCGCTCCAGGCTTCGATATCCTTGGCGTTGCCGCGCTCGAGCAGCACCAGCAGCGTGGTTCCGCCGAAATGGCCGGCAATGTCATGCGGGCCGAGCAGCGAGCGCACCTGCGTCGCGAATTGCGACAGAAACTGCTCGCTGGCAACGATGCCGAGATCGCGCTCGATCGCCGGAAACTTGTCGGGGCGTATACAGGCCAGACAGCGCAAACCGCCGCGCACCGGGGTCGCCAGCCGTTCTTGCAGCAGAGCCAGCAGGTGCGGGCGGGTCCACAAGCCCGTGCGCGGGTCACTATGTACGGCGTTCTCGAGCTGGCTCTGCAGCTGCTTTTCGTCGTGCTTCTGCGCCGGCACGATCAGTCGCACGCTCGGCTCGCCATCGTACTGGCCGAGCGCCAGCACCAGCTCCAGCGCCACGACCGATCCGTCGGCGAGCAACGCTCCTGCCTTCAAGACGTGACCGCTCCAGCGACCTTGCAGGCAGGCCGTGAGCGCGCCCTTGAGCGGTGTGTGCGTTTCTGCCTCGAACAGATCCATCACAGGCTGTCCGACCAGGCTCGCGCGGTCGTCGATGCCGAACAGCTCGAGCCATGCAGCGTTGGCGTCGACCAGTATCCCTTCCTGCACCTGCGCTATCGCATCGTTGGATCGCTGCAGCACGACTTCCAGCTGGTTGCGATAGTCTTGCGAAGCGCGCAGCGTGTTGGTTAGCGTGCGTTCGAGGCGGAAGGCGCGCAGCTCGCGCTGAATCACGGCTTGCAGGCGTCCCGGTTCCTGCAGCGATACGGTATCGCGCGCCCCTCGGGACATATCATCGGCGATCAGCCGCTCATCGAGCAGCTCGCGCACGACAATCAGCGGCACAATCGCCGCAACTTGATCGCGTACCGATGCCACCTGGCTGAGCTCCTCGGTCGAGGCCGGGCAGCAGAGCAAGAGCTCCGGATTGAGCTGCTCGAGCGCATCGGGAATATCCTGAATGGAGGGTATCCAGGTGCAGTGCACAGCCAGTCCGCTGCGCCGGAGCAGGCTGTTCAACGCCTCTACGGGGTCGCGCGATGCGCTGTGCACCACTATTGGTACTGCCGTCGTGTCATTCAAAAGCATTTCCCCCGGGACACCCAGCCGAAGCCGGCGGAAAAAATTCTAACACCGGCGCTGCCGGCAACGATGACCCGCATCCATTTCAGGCGCAACAGCGTGCGCCACTTCACACTGTAGGCAGCAATGCGACTTTGGCTGGCGCACCGGCGACCTCGCGCACCAGACGCGGTACCAAATACCCTGGGAGCCGGGCAGCCAACGCCGCGCCAAGCTGCCGCGCCCGCGGTTCGCTCACTTCAAAATGCGCCGCGCCGCGCACGCGGTCGAGCAGGTGCAAATAGTAGGGCAGTACGCCCGCCCTCCAGAGTGCCTCGGACAGCGCCTGCAGGGCCTCGATGCTGTCATTGACGCCTGCAAGCAGCACCGATTGATTCAGCAGCACGGCACCGCTGTCCCGCAGTTGGCGCAGTGCCGTCTGCACCTCCGAATCGATCTCATTCGCATGATTGGCGTGCAGCACGATCGCCACCGGCCACGGCAGGCTGCCGAGCCAGTCGGTCAGGCCTGCATCGACCCGCTCCGGCAGAACAATGGGTGTCCGCGTGTGCAGCCGCAGCCGCTGCAGGTGCGGAATACGCGCAAGCGCCGATGTCAGCGCCGCCAAGCGGGCATCGCTCAAGGACAGCGGATCGCCGCCGGAGAGGATGATCTCTTCGATGCTCGGGTCGGCAGCGATGACCGCGAGCGCCTCGCGCCAGCGGCCGCCGACTTGCTGCTCCTGATAAGGAAATTCACGGCGAAAACAGTAGCGGCAATGCACTGCGCAGGCGCCCGTGGTCACCAGCAGGGCACGGCCTTGATATTTGTGCAGCAGGCCGGGTGTGCGCGCGGCGGCGTATTCCTGCAGGGGATCGCCTTCAAAGCCCGGGTGCTCGACGGATTCCTGTGTGCGCGGCAGCACCTGTAGCAACAGCGGATCGCTGAGGTCGCCGCGGCGCATGCGGCGCACGAAGCCGCGTGGCACGCGCAGCGGAAACTGCGCCTCTGCCGCCGCGCCTTGCAGCGCCAAGCTCGGATCGAGATCGAGCAGCCGGCAGAGCTCGCGCGGGTCGGTGATCGCCGCGGCGAGCTCGCGCTGCCAGCGGTTCTGCTGGCGAGCCAATGGTGATGCCGTTATCATACGCGCCCTTTAAATCCTGCCGCGCGAGCGTGCAGCCGCTAGCGGCGTTAAGAGAAATGGCCAGTTACAGCACCAACGAATTCAAGTCGGGCCTGCGCATCATCATTGATGGCGATCCGTATTCCATTGTCGAGAATGAAATGGTCAAACCTGGCAAGGGCCAGGCCTTCAATCGCGTCAAGATCAAGAATCTCAAGACCGGGCGCACGATCGAGCGCACCTTCAAGTCGGGCGATACGGTCGAAGCCGCAGATGTTGCCGACGTCGAAATGCAGTACCTCTACAACGACGGCGATTTCTGGCATTTCATGATACCGGAGAATTTCGAACAGTACGTTACCGGCAAGAATGTCATCGGTGACACCGCGCAGTGGCTCAAGGACGGCACGGTGTGCATCATCACGTTGTGGAATAACGTGCCGATCGTGGTGACGCCGCCGGCGCACATCGAGCTCAAAGTGATCGAGACCGACCCCGGCGTGCGCGGCGATACCGCCACCGGCGGCCAGAAGCCGGCGAAGCTCGAGACCGGTGCCGTGGTGCGCGTGCCCCTGTTCATCAACGAAGGCGAGTCCATCCGCGTCGATACGCGCAGCGCCGAGTACATCTCGCGCGCGAAGCAGTAGACTCGTCAGGCCCGCTCGAGCGGGAACGCCAGCACTTCGTCGATGCGCGCGACGCCCAGGTGCAGCATCAGTACCCGATCGAACCCGAGCGCGACGCCGGCCACCGGCGGCATGCCCGCGGCGAGCGCGGCGAGCAGCGCCTCGTCAACTTCCGGTACATACAATCCAAGGCGCGCGCGCTCGCGACGATCGATCTCGAAGCGCGCACGTTGTTCATCCGCATTGGTGAGCTCTTCGAAGCCATTGGCCAGCTCTATGCCCCGGTAGTAGAGCTCAAAGCGCAGCGCGACGCGGGGGTCGTCCGGGTCGAGGCGGGCCAGCGCGGCTTGGCTGGCCGGATAGCGGTGAACGAAGGTCAGGGCCTGCGAACCCAGCTTCGGACCGATGCGAGTCGCCATGAGCCAGTCGAGCAGCTCGTCGCGGCTGCAGCGTCGCAGCAGCGATGCCTCCAGCCCGTGGCTTTGCGCGCACCGGCGCAGCTCTGCGTCGCCGGCCTGCAACGGGTTGAGGCCAACGGCGTGTGCGAACGCCAGCTCATAGTCCAGGAATTGCGCTGGCGCCGATGGCGCCGCGGCGCCAAGTAAGAGCTGAGTCAGCTCCGCGACTTCCTGCATCAGCGCGCGCATCGGCCAGCCGCCGCGGTACCACTCGATCAGCGTGAATTCGGCGTTGTGCAGCCGGCTGCGCTCTTCGCCGCGAAACACGTGCGCGATCTGAAAGATGTCGCCGCTGCCGGCAGCGAGCAGCCGCTTCATGGCGTACTCGGGCGAGGTCTGCAGGAACAGCGGCTGCGCGTTTCCGGGCAGCTGCACCTGTGCCGAGTGAATGTGCGGATCGGTCACCGCGTGGCGCACGAGCGCCGGCGTGTCCACTTCGAGTGCGGCGCGTACGCCGAAGAATTCCCGTACGCGCGCCAGCAGCTGCGCACGACGCTCGAGCGCCGCGCGGGCAGCGGTGGGCGCCCAACTGCTGGCCGCGGTCACGGCTGCAGACTGCCGAGCGCCTGGCCCATGCGCACGCGCGAGCCTGATCGAAGCGCCGAGTCCCACCGCACGCTTCCGGGCGGCAGCAACAGGATTGCGGTCGAGCCCATGTTGAATCCGCCGAGCTCCGCGCCGAGCGGCAGCGCCGCGGGCGCCGGTGCGACCGGACGCAGTCGCTTTGGCCGGCGCGAACGGCACGGCGTCACTTCGCCGTGCCAGACCGTGGTCATGCTGCCGACGAAGAGCGCACCGACCAGCACGAGCACGAACGGCCAGCGCTCGCCCGCGAAGGCACAAACGACGCGTTCGTTGCGCGCGAAGAGACGCTGCACCTGCGCAGCGGTGACCTCGTTGACGCTGAACAGGCGGCCCGGCACGTGCCACGCCGCTTGCAGGGCGCCGGAGAGCGGCATGTGCACGCGGTGATAGTTGGAAGGCGCCAGGTAGATCGTCGCATAGAAGCCGCCGCGCAGCCGTGCCGCCCAGTCGGCCCCGTCGGTGTCGCTGTCAGCGGCGAGCAGCTGCGCCAGCGTGAAATGGCGGTTCTTGGCCTGCAGCAGCGTGCCGTCCTCGATGGCGCCGATGGCGCTGAGTACGCCGTCCGCGGGCGAAACCACGCAACCGGGGTCCGCGGGCAATGGCCGCGCCTGGGGCCTGAGTCTGCGCGTGAAGAAGTCGTTGAAGCTCGCGTAAGCGAGCGGATCCGGCTCAACTGCCTCGCTCATCTCAGGGTGATAGGTGCGTACGAAGGCGCCGATCAGCAGGTTCTTCAGCCAGCGGATGCGGCTGCGGGTGAGCCGATAGGCGATGCGCGAGAGCGCGTGATGCGGCAGCCAGTGCTGCAGCGAGACCAGCAGTCGCCTCATCCGGGTGCCTTAGAGCTGATCAGCGGCCGCAATGCGCTGCAAGTCGGCCGCGAGTCGGGTGGCGTCGAATGGTGGGCTGAATACGGCTGCGAGGCGCCCCTGCGTATCGAGCAGATACAGTGTGGCGGAATGATCCATCGTGTAGCTGCCGTCCGGCAGCGACTGACGCGCCGCGATGGCTCCGAGGCTCTTGAGTAGGGGAGCCAGCGCTTCATTGCTGCCGCGCAGCCCGAGGAAGTCCTGGCTGAATGCCGCAAGGTACACTCGCAGGTTATCGGCACTGTCGCGCTCGGGATCGATCGTGACGAAGACGACCTGGGCATGCGGCAGCGGGGCGCTGCGCTGCATCCGCGCCAGCGTCGCCAACGTCGTCGGGCAAACATCCGGGCAGGCCGTGAAGCCGAAGAACAGCAGGGTCGGGTGGCCCGCGAGGGTGGCAGTGTCGAACGGCCGGCCGGCAAGATCGCGCAACTGAAAAGGCGCGAGTGCGCGCCGTTGCGGCAGCCAGGTGCCGCTCTCGAGCGTGACGACGGGCGGCGATCGCAACTGCGCGAGCAGCGCGCCAGCCAGAGCTGCGGCGATGCCGATCGAGGCGAACAGAAGGATGGAACGACGATTCATGGGACAATTATCCCACACGCCGGACATCACGGTTGCGCAGCTGATCGAGCGGGGCGCGCGGCGACTGGCGCGTGCGCGTCTGCACTATGGGCACGGTACCGACAACCCGCGCGATGAGGCCGCGGCGCTCGTGTGGCACGCCCTGCGGCTGCCGCTGCGCGCGGGCCCGCGGGTGTACGCGCGACGCGTGCGCATTGCCGAACGCGCAGCGGTCGAGGCGCTATTGCAGCGGCGCATCAAGGAGCGGGTGCCTGCGGTCTATCTCACGCAGCGTTGCTGGTTTGCGGGCCTGTCGATGTACGTCGATGCGCGCGTGCTGATTCCAAGATCGCCGCTCGCCGAGCTGATCGAACGCCGCTTCCAGCCGTGGATAGACCCCCCCCGTGTACGCGCGATCCTTGATCTGGGGACCGGCTCGGGCTGCATTGCGATCGCCTGCGCACGTGCTTTTGCCCGGGCTAAAGTTGATGCTGCGGACATCTCGGCCGACGCTCTGGCGGTGGCGCAAATCAATGTTCGCCGTCACCGGCTGCAGCGGCGCGTGCGGCTGCGCCGCGCCGATCATTTCGATGGGCTTGGCGCAGCGAGCTACGATATCATTGTCAGCAATCCGCCTTATGTGGGGCAGCGCGAACTGCGCCTCCTGCCGCCGGAATACCGGCACGAGCCTGCGCTCGCACTCGCGGCGGGCAGGGACGGGCTTGATTCGGTGAACATCATTTTGCGCGAGGCGGCGGCACACCTTCGGCCCGGCGGCATCTTGATCGTCGAGGTCGGCAATTCCGAGCGTGCCGTGCGCCATCGTTTTCCGCAGCTGCCTTTCACCTGGCTGCAATTTGAACGCGGCGGCGGCGGGGTGTTCTTGCTGACGCGCGCGCAGCTGCGCGCTCAGGGCTGAATTCGGTGGAGCGGATCTAACTTCGGTGGAGCGGATCTGAGGATGTCGGGCAATACGATCGGCAGATTGTTTTCGGTGACGACCTTTGGCGAGAGCCACGGGCCGGCGCTCGGCTGCATCGTCGATGGCTGCCCGCCCGGGTTGACGCTGGCGGAGTCGGATCTGCAGCGCGATGTCGATCGACGCCGTACCGGAACCTCTCAATTCGTCAGCCAACGGCGCGAAGCCGACGCGGTGCGCATTCTTTCCGGGGTATTCGAAGGCAGGACCACCGGCACGCCGATCGGAATCTTGATCGAGAACAGCGACGCGCGCTCGCGCGACTACGACAAGCTGCGTGATCGCTTCCGACCCGGACATGCCGACTACACCTACCAGCAAAAATACGGCTGGCGTGATCACCGTGGCGGCGGGCGCGCCTCGGCGCGCGAAACGGTAATGCGGGTTGCCGCGGGAGCGATTGCGCGCAAGTATCTGGCCGAGCGGGCGCGTGTGCGCATCTATGGCTACCTCAGCCGGATCGGCGGGCGCGAGCTCGAACCCCACGAGCCCCCCGCCCCCAACGACCAAACGGTCTTCTGTCCCGACCCCCAACCCGGGGGCGTATAAAAAAAAGAAGCAGCCGACGAAT
>JBIODE010000002.1:0-38283 GCA_044440325.1 Steroidobacterales bacterium | reverse complement strand
GACCGCCTTGGTGGTGTTGCCGACCGCGTCGAGCGGATCGGTGATGGCGCGGATGCTCTTGGGCAGCTCGGCCATTTCGGCGATGCCGCCCGCGTTGTCAGTGATCGGACCGTAGGCATCGAGCGCGACGATCATTCCGGTCATCGACAGCATGGCCGTGGCGGCGACGGCGATGCCGTACAGGCCGATGCCGTAGCCGTTGGCGAGCGTGTAGGCGCCCCAGATCGCGAGGCACACGGCGATCACCGGCAACGCCGTGGACTTCATGCTGACGCCGAGGCCGGCGATGATGTTGGTGGCGTGTCCCGTCTGCGATGCCGAGGCCACCCCGCGCACGGGGCCGTATTCGGTCGCGGTGTAATACTCAGTGATCACGATCATCGCCGCGGTCAGCGCCAGTCCAATCAAGGCGCAGCCGAACAGTGCGCTGAACTGCAGCGGCAGGATCGCCTTGGTAATGAACCAGAAGGCAACCGCGGAAATCACTCCGGAGACGATCACGCCCTTGTAGAGCGCGTTCATGATCTTGCCGCCTTCGCTGGCTTTCACGAAGAACGTGCCGATGATCGACGACACGATCGAGGCGGCACCGAGCACCAGCGGATAGATGATCGCGGCGGCGCCGGCGCTCTTGAGCATCAGCCCGCCGAGCAGCATGGTCGCGACGATGGTCACCGCGTAGGTTTCGAACAGATCTGCCGCCATGCCGGCGCAGTCGCCGACGTTGTCGCCGACGTTGTCGGCGATGACCGCCGGGTTGCGCGGATCGTCCTCGGGGATGCCCGCCTCGACCTTGCCGACCAGATCGGCGCCGACGTCGGCCCCCTTTGTGAAGATGCCGCCGCCGAGGCGCGCGAAGATCGAAATCAGCGAGCCGCCGAAGGCGAGCCCGACCAGCGCGTGCAGCGCCGCATCATCGCCGAGCGCGGGTCGCAGCAGCGAGAAATAACCCGCGACGCCGATGAGGCCTAAGCCCACCACCAGCATGCCGGTGATCGCGCCGCCGCGGAACGCGACCGACAGCGCGGCGTTGAGCCCCTTGCTGGCCGCTTCGGCCGTGCGCACGTTCGCGCGCACGGAAATGTTCATGCCGATGTAGCCGGTGAGTCCCGACAACACCGCGCCGACGGCGAAACCGCCGGCCGTGGGCCAGTTCAGCGCCAGGCCGAGCACGACGAAGAGCACGACGCCGACCACCGCGATGGTGGTGTACTGGCGATTCAGATAGGCCTTGGCGCCGGCCTGGATCGCCGCCGCAATTTCCTGCATGCGTGCATTGCCGGCCGGTAGCGCGAGAATCGAGAACATCGAAACGACGCCGTAGAGGACGGCAATCACACCCGCAGCCATAGCCAGCCACAGCCAATTCGTGGCATCCATGAACACTTCCTCCCGGAACGTCAGCTGATTACTTAATATTGCAGGCCCATATGGGTCCGTGGACCGGCCCAAAAGGGGCGCGAAATATACCATAGGGAGGTGCGTCGGCGGCGAGGGCCGCCCAACGCCGTGATCATCGGTGCGGTTGGCGGCGGGTCTTTCCGGGAGGCCGCCCGCGGCCGCGGTGGCGCGAGATCGCCGGTTCCGACGCCCGATCGTCAGCCCGCGCCTCATTCACGCCCGGCTTGAAAGGATTTCGAACGAGAACGGTCCCGTAGGTGGCGCCGTCCTGCAGGTCTTCCGACAGCAGGACTGCGCAAGCCTGGGCTTCGGCCGCCGCGACGATCAGCGCATCCGACCAGCCTAGCGCATGCTGCTGCTCGAGATGTTGCGCCCGCTCCAGCAGTGGCCGATCGATGACCTGCGGCGACCAGGACAGGAAGGCTTCGACGACTCGCCAGGCTGTCGGCGCGTCCAGAGGCCGTCGCAGCTTGCGAGTCACGGTGACGTAAAACTCACTGAGGACCTGCATGCTCAAGCGACCGGTGCGCTCGCGCCACAGCCGGCGCAGCAGCTCGGCCGCCAGCGGCTGCTTGAGCGGCTCGTTGGCATCGCGCGCGTAGACGAGGATGTTACTGTCGACGAAGACGGGGTCGCTCATACAGCGTCTTGCGCGTGGGATAGCGCGTGCCATCGCCCAACGCCACCGGCTTGAGCCTCAGATAGTCCCGCATCGCAACGTCGTATTCGGCCAGTTCGCGGCTGCGCTGACGCAACAGCTCGCCAACCGTGCGCGACACACTGCACCCAGCGCGCGCCGCCTCGCGCTTGAGCCAGGCGGCGGTTTCTTCGTCGAGCGTGATCGTGATGTTTTTCATGGGGCCGTTGCAGCTCATCGCCGTGCAGCGGCAATAATACACAGAATTCGTGTAATTAAATCTCGAACTCGGTTTTGAGCTTGCGCCGCACCGCGGTTCCCTTGATGCGGACATAAGCGGGCAGGCCCGCGCGGTAGGGTGGATAGTCCTCGCCGCCGATCAATGGTTCGAGGTAGCGGCGGCAGGCGGCGGTGATGCCGAGGCCGTCCGGCGTAATGAAATTGCGCGGCACCTTCTTTTCCACATTGGCGACATCGGCCAGGGGCACCGGCACGATTTTCCAGCGATACGGTTTCGATGAGGTGCGTTTGATCGCCGGCATGACCGCATTCATGCCGGCGAGCGCGTATTGCACGGCGGCCTTGCCCACCGCATAAGCCTGCTCGACGTCGACCTTGGAGGCGATATGGCGAGCAGCGCGCTGCAGATAATCGGCGACCGCCCAATGGTATTTGTAGCCCAGTGCCTCGCGCACGATGTTCGCGACCACCGGGCCCACGCCACCGAGCTGCGTGTGGCCGAAGGCGTCCTGTGTGCCGGCTTCGGCCAGGAATTTTCCGTCCGGGTACTTCGCGCCCTCGGACACCACGATGACGCAGTAGCCGAAGGTCGTGACGCATTGTTTGACGCGGTTGAGAAATTGCTCGCGCTCGAACGGGATTTCCGGAAACAGAATGATATGCGGCGGATCGCCGCGCCCGTGTCCCGCGAGGCCGCCGGCCGCGGCGATCCAGCCGGCGTGACGCCCCATCACCTCGAGCACGAACACCTTGGTCGAGGTGCGAGCCATGGAGGCCACATCGAGCGCGCCTTCGAGGGTCGAGACAGCGATGTATTTGGCCACCGAGCCGAAGCCGGGGCAGCAGTCGGTATGCGGCAGATCATTGTCGACCGTTTTGGGAACGCCGATGCAGGCCACTGGATAATTCATCGCGGCGCCGAGCTGCGAGATCTTCAGCGCCGTGTCCATCGAATCGTTGCCGCCGTTATAGAAGAAATAGCCGATGTCGTGCGCGCGAAATACCTCGATCAGCCGCTCGTACTCGGCGCGGTTCTGCTCGATGCCCTTGAGCTTGAAGCGCGCCGAGCCGAAGGCGCCGGCGGGCGTATGGCGCAGGGCTCGGATCGTGGCCGCGCTCTCGAGCGACAGGTCGATGAGACTCTCGGTCAATACGCCGACGATGCCGTCGCGGCCTGCGTAAATCTTGCCGATCCGTCCGCGGGCCTGGCGCGCGGCCTCGATGACGCCGCAGGCCGAGGCGTTGATGACGGCGGAAACTCCGCCGGACTGGGCGTAGAGCGCATTGCGCGGGGCGGCGGCTCTGACGGTGGTCTTCATCGCGGACTTCATGGCCGCGCAGGATAGCGCAAGACCGTCCGGTTTGACCGTGGCGAGCCCGATCGGTAGTGTTACTCGGATGCGTATCGTGCTTATGGGGGCGCCGGGTTCCGGCAAAGGCACCCAATCTCAACGTCTGGTCGAACGTTTCGGCATTCCGCAGATATCGACCGGCGATCTGCTGCGGGCCGCGGTCGCGAACGGCACGGCTTACGGCCTGCGCGCCAAGGCCGCGATGGATTCGGGGCAGTTGGTGGCCGATGAGATCGTGCTCGGCATCATCCGCGAACGCCTGGCTGAACCGGATGCTGCGCACGGCTTCATCCTGGACGGGTTCCCGCGCAATCAGGCGCAGGCGCTGGCACTGTCGACGATGCTGCTGGGAATCGGACAGCCGCTCGATGCGGTGGTGCTGTTCGAGGTCGATTACCCGGAGCTGGTACGCCGCATTTCCGGGCGGCGCAGCTGCACGCAATGCGGGCGTGTATTCAACATCCATACGGCGCCACCCGGCACCCCGCCGCATTGTGACCGCTGCGATGACAAGCCGCCGTTGGTGCAGCGGCGCGACGACGATGAGCAGACGGTCGCGCGCCGGCTCGAAGTCTACGATCAACAGACGCGACCGCTCGCTCAGCATTACGCGGCGCAGGGCTTGCTGCGCACCATCGATGCCAATGCCGCTGTCGACGAAGTGACGCGCCGCCTGGTGGCGGCACTCAAAGCGCCTGCAGCAGCCGCTGGCCGATAACCTCCCGGCGCCAGCCCGACAGCGGCCCGCCCTCGCGCTCGCCGGCCGCGAGTCGTTCCATGTCTCTGCGGGTCGCCAGTATTTCGGGCGCGAGCCCGAGCTCGCGGCCCGCGCGCTGCGTCACCTCCGCCAGCCTGCGCACGGTCTCGATCTGCGCCGGGTCCGGCCGCCGCCGCGGCGGCAGCGGCGGCAGTTGCGGCGGCAGCTGCGCGGCCTCGATCACCTCGAGTAGCTGTGCGCCGCTGTTATTGCGAATGCCCTCCGGCAACTCGGCTATCGCCTGCAAGTCCTGCCGCGAGCGCGGTACCTGCAACACGATGTCGCGCACCGCAGCGTCCGGCAATATCCACGCGCGCGGGCGATCGGCACTCACCGCGCGGCGCTCCCGCCAGGCGGCCAGGGACTGTGCCAGGAGGCGGCGCTGCGGATCGAGCTCGGTCAGCCCCTTCACGCGCAGCCAGGCGCGCTCCGGGTCGATCTCGAATGAGCCGCCGGCACCCAACTGCGCCATCTCCTCCTCGAACCAACCGAACCGTTGCAGCCGCTGCAGTTGCTCGGTCAGTCGCTCGCGCAGCGGCAACAGATAGCGCACGTCATCCACCGCGTAGCTGATCTGGGCCGCCGAGAGGGGACGTCGCGACCAATCAGTGCGCGTCTGCGCCTTGCTCAGACTGACATCGAGCAGCTGTTGGACCAGATCGGCGTAGCCGATCTGTGCCGGCAGCCCGACCAATGCGGCGGCCACCTGCGTGTCGAAGATGCCGGTGATCGGACCGGTAGCCGGCCACAGCACCTCGAGGTCCTGGCGCGCGGCGTGCAGTACCTTGCAGCAGCGCGGGTCGGCCAGGCTCGCGCGTAGCGGCGACAGATCGGGCAGTGCCAGCGTGTCGACGCAGGCAGTGCCGGCGGGCCAACTCAACTGCAGCAGACACAGCTGCGCATAGTAGGTGCGCTCGCGCAGTAATTCGGTGTCCAAACCGATGGCTTGATGGCCTGTGAGCTCGGCGCCCAGCTCGGCCAGAGCGTTATTGTCGGCAATGATCATGCTACGAGTTTCCCCAAGGTTCTCCGGCGCCCGCGTGTACAATCCGGCCGACTATGCGGGGCCTGACTTGACCTCGAAAACCGGCGGTTTGAGCGCACTGGCGCGGCTTTATTTTGACATTGCGATCTGGCGCCGCGGACCACAAGACGTACCTGCCGTCGGCATCTTACTGCCGTTTACGATCGCCGTTTACTTTCTGCTCAACGCCGCGCTCGCCGGGCTCGGTATCGAGCCCGCACGCGCCTGGCTCGAACAATTGGTGGTCGATGTCGGCTTCACGGCGCTCTGGTATTGGGCATTGCTGGCGCTGACGCGACGGCGCGCGCGCTATGCGCAAACGGTCTGCGCCATTTTCGGCTATCAGGCGGTACTGACGCCGCTGTCTGGACTGGCGGATTTTCTCGTGCAGCGCTTCGGCAGCGACACGGTGCTGCAAGTCCCGGTGTACGGCGTGTTCTTCGGGCTGCTGCTGTGGACCGTGATCGCCACGGCGCACATTCTGCGTGCCGCGCTCGAGCGGCCCTTGAGCCTCTGCCTGGCATTGAGCTTCGCGCAGTTGCTGGCCGAGGAGCTGCTCTATTACGTATTGTTCGGTCCGGGGGTTTGATGCACGCGCATATCCTAGGCATCTGCGGCACGTTCATGGGCGGTATCGCCGCCATCGCCCGCGCCGCAGGTCATCGTGTCACCGGTTCGGATCACAATGTCTATCCGCCGATGAGCACGCAGCTGACCGCCCTCGGTATCGAGCTGATCGAGGGTTATGGCGCCGAGCAACTGGACCTCAATCCCGATGTGGTCGTGGTCGGCAACGTCATGAGCCGCGGGCAGCCGGTGATCGAGGCCATGCTCGACCGCGGCCTGCCATATGCCTCGGGCCCGGAATGGCTTGCACGCGAGGTACTCCGAGACCGCTGGGTGCTGGCCGTTGCCGGTACGCACGGCAAGACTTCGACGGCCAGCATGCTTGCCTGGATCCTGGAACATGCCGGGCTCGCCCCGGGCTTCCTGATCGGCGGTGTGCCCGGCAATTTTCCGGTCAGCGCGCGGTTGGGCGCGGCACCGTTCTTCGTGATCGAGGCCGACGAGTACGACACGGCGTTTTTCGACAAGCGCGCGAAGTTTGTCCATTACCGGCCGCGCACCCTGATCTTGAACAACCTCGAGTATGACCACGCGGACATCTATCCGGACCTCGCGGCCATCGAGCACCAGTTCCACCATCTGGTGCGCACCGTACCGGGAAGCGGACGGATCATTTGCAACGGCGCGGATGCGAATCTGGCGCGCGTGTTGGCGCAAGGGTGCTGGACGCCGGTCGAGCGCTTCGCGCGCGCCGACGGCCGTGCCGACATGAGTGCGGACCGCTGGAGCGCGCGCGCGGCGCCGGGGTCGGATTTCTCCTCGTTCGAAGTGCTGTACGGGGGGGATCGCTGCGGCAGCGTCGATTGGTCGTGCATCGGTGCGCACAACGTTGATAACGCGCTCGCGGCCATCGCCGCTGCGCGGCATGCCGGCGTCCCACCGGCGCAAGCCAGCGTCGCGCTCGGCCAATTCCAGGGCGTACGCCGGCGCATGGAGTTGCGCGGCGAGGTCGCCGGGGTGCGCGTCTACGATGATTTCGCCCACCACCCGACGGCCATCCGCACGACGCTCGATGCGCTGCGCCGCCATGTCGGCGCGGCACGCATCATTGCGGTGCTCGAGCCGCGCTCGCAGACCATGCGAGCGGGCGTGCACCGCGCCGACCTGGTGCCGGCGCTGGCGGCGGCTGATGCCGTGTGGCTGTACGCGCCGCCGGACCTCGGCTGGGACGCGCAGGCGGCGATCTCCGGGCTGGGCGCGCGCGCTCATGTGGCGGCGCAGATCCAGACGCTGGTCGCGGAGCTCGCCGAGGAGCTTAAGGCGGGGGATCATGTGCTGATCATGAGCAACGGCGGCTTTGGCGGCGTGCACACGCGGGTGCTGCAGGCGCTCGCGGCGCGCGCAGCTGGAGCGGCAAATCGCGGAGCTTGAGCGGCGCATGGAAGACATCGCACTGTTCCCGCTGGATGCGGTGCTGTTTCCCGGCGGCCTGCTGCCGCTGCGGATCTTCGAACCGCGCTACCTCGACATGGTGCGGCGCTGCCTGCGCGAAGACACGGTGTTCGGCGTGGTGCTGATTCACGCGGGCAGCGATATCAGCGCCGACGTCACGACGGCCGGTGTCGGCACATCGGCCCGCATCGTTGACTTCCAATCCTTATCCGACGGTCTGCTCGGCATTCTCTGCCGGGGCGAGCGGCGCTTTCGCACGCTGACGCGCCGCGTCGCCAGAGATGGGCTGCATCTGGCTGCCATCGAGTGGATCGAGGAACAGCAGGCGAGATCGATTCCGCAGGAATACCAACCGCTGGTGCCGGTGCTGCAGCGGGTCCTGGCCTCGCTCGGCAACATCGCACGCTTTATCGAGCCGCGCTATGACGATGCCGGCTGGGTCAGCAATCGCTTCGCCGAGCTGCTGCCCATCGATCGTCTCATGCAGCAGCGCCTGCTAGAGCTGGATGACCCGCTCGCACGCTTGCAGCTGTTGGCGCCGATGATCGAAACAGGCGGCGACTGAGCCGCCTCGGGCAGCACCGCAGCCGCATCAACCGGCGGCTGCCGGAGCTGCATTCGCGCCGGCGGCTTGTGCGACCCACACGACTTCCGTGTCGAGGGTGCCGTCGGCATGCAGCGTCAGTCGCCGATATCCGGGCGGGCGCTGATCGATCTTGAATTCGTTCGACGACGGCAGGAATTGCCCGCAGGTGGCCGGCGTTGCCAGCAGCCGCACGCCCTTGCGGCGCTGATCGAGGCATTGATGCACGTGGCCCCAGACGACGGCGCGGACCTGGCGATAGCGGTCGGCGACCGCAAAGAAATCTTCAGCGTTTTCCAATCCGACCGCGTCGAGCCAACGGCTGCCCATGTCCACCGGATGATGATGCAGGCAGATCATGACGTGGCGGTCGGCAGCGCCGGCGAGCGCGGACTCCAGCCTCTGCAGCTCGTGTTCGCCGAGGCGGCCGGCGTCCTGGCCCGGCACGCAGCTATCGAGCAGGATCAACCGCCAGCGGCCGAGATCGGCATGGCCGCCGACCTGGAACGGCGGTCCCGACACTGCGCTGCGCAGCTGCGCCGGATCGTCATGATTGCCCGGCAGGCAGTACACCGGCATCGGCAACGTGGCCAGGACGCGGCGGAAGTGCGCATAGCCCTCGACTTCATCGTTGACGATGTCGCCCGTAACGAGCAGCGCATCGGCCCGGCTGTTGCGCGCCGTGGCGTGAGCGAGCACGCGTTGCAACGACGCGAGCGTCTGCACGCCGCGCAGCGTGCCCTGCGGGCTCGCAAACAGATGCGTGTCGGAGAATTGCAGCAGGCGGATATCGGTGTTCATGGCGCGAATGTTACTCGGCTCAACCAATCCTCTCGGTGACCTGCTTCAAGCCGCAACCACGTCGGATTATTTTCCGAGTGATGCAGCGCTCAATTCATGCTTGCGCATCCATCATGATGTTAAACCTTCGGGGCGGGTCGACATAAACTGTCGCCAGTCAGTAACGGTAGTGCTCGGCCTTGTACGGCCCCTCAGGCGCAACGCCAATGTAGGTGGCCTGCTGGTCGGTCAGCACGGTCAGCTCGGCATTGAGCTTCTTGAGCTGCAGCCGCGCAACTTTTTCATCCAGGTGTTTCGGCAGAATGTAAACGCCGATCGGATATTTTTCCTGGTGCGTCCACAGCTCGATTTGCGCCATGACCTGGTTGGTGAACGACGATGACATGACATAGCTCGGGTGGCCGGTCGCGCAGCCGAGATTGACCAGCCGGCCCTCGGCCAGCAGGATGATCCGGCGGCCGTCGGGGAAAATAATGTGATCGACCTGCGGCTTGATGTTTTCCCAGCGATATTGCCGCAGCGCAGCGACATCGATCTCGTTGTCGAAGTGACCGATGTTGCAGACGATGGCTTGATTCTTCATGCGTTTGATGTGCGCGTGCGTGAGCACGTGAAAATTGCCGGTGGCGGTGACGAAAATATCCGCCTTGTCGCAGGCATAATCCATGGTGACGACGCGGTAGCCTTCCATGGCAGCCTGCAGCGCGCATATCGGGTCGATCTCCGTGACCCAGACTTGTGCGGACAGCGCGCGCAGCGCCTGCGCCGAGCCCTTGCCGACATCGCCATAGCCGGCGACCAGCGCGACCTTGCCGGCAATCATGACGTCGGTGGCGCGCTTGATGCCATCCACCAGGGATTCGCGGCAGCCGTATAAATTGTCGAACTTCGACTTGGTGACCGAATCGTTGACGTTGATGGCCGGAAACGCGAGCTGGCCGTCGCGGGCCATCTGATACAGCCGCTTGACGCCGGTGGTGGTTTCCTCCGAAACGCCGCGAACGGCAGCGAGGCGCGTCGAATACCACTTCGGATCACGCTTAAGCATCGCGCGGATGCTGTCGAACAGGGCGACTTCCTCCTCGCTCGAGGGACTGGCGATGACGCCGATATCTTTTTCCGCGCGCGCACCCAGATGCAGCAGCAGCGTCGCATCGCCGCCGTCGTCGAGGATCAGGTTCGCAAAGGCACCGTCGGGCCAATCGAAGATGCGATGCGTGAAGTCCCAGTACTCCACCAGGGTCTCCCCTTTATAGGCGAACACCGATGTGCCGCAGGCGGCAATGGCGGCCGCCGCGTGATCCTGCGTTGAAAAAATATTGCAGGAGGCCCAGCGCACCTGCGCGCCGAGCGCCTGCAGCGTCTCGATCAAGACCGCAGTCTGGATGGTCATGTGAAGCGAGCCGGTAATGCGCGCCCCTCGCAGCGGCTGGGTCGGCGCAAATTCTTCGCGAATCGCCATGAGCCCGGGCATCTCCGTCTCGGCGATGGCGATCTCCTTGCGGCCCCAGTCGGCCAGCGCGAGGTCGGCGACGTGAAAATCCTTGAAATTGTCCGCAATGGGACGTGCGGTAGCAGTCATGTGGGCTCCAACTCCTCAAGTCTTAAGTTGTTGCGAGCGCGGTTGACCTCGTAGGTCCGGTCAGCCTAAGCCTGGCAGGGCTTGTATCCCCGTCGCAGCGCTCCTTAAGCCGCCGCGCCGCCGCGGTATGCGGCGGCGGCATATGTCACTTGGCCTATTCTGCGGCTCGCGCCGCTCGCCGCGCTAGTCGGCGCGACGACCGCGGGTACGGCGGCGGCCATCGTCGGCCAATACCTCGGCCTTGTCGGTCCGTTCCCAGGAAAACTCCGGCTCCTTGCGGCCGAAGTGACCATACGCGGCGGTCTTCTGGTAGATCGGCCGTGCAAGGTCGAGCATCTCGCGCAGGCCATAGGGCGTCAAATCGAAATGACGCCGCACCAGCGCGGTCAGCTCCTCGCGCGACAGTTTGCTCGTGCCGAAGGTGTCGACCATGATCGAGGTCGGCTCGGCGACGCCGATGGCGTAGGACACCTGCACTTCGCAACGCTCGGCCAGGCCGGCCGCAACGATGTTCTTGGCGACGTAGCGCGCGGCATAGGCGGCCGAGCGGTCGACTTTGGAGGGGTCCTTGCCGGAGAAGGCGCCGCCGCCGTGCCGCGCGAAACCACCATAGGTATCGACGATGATCTTGCGGCCGGTCAGGCCGCAATCGCCCACCGGACCGCCGACGACGAAACGACCGGTCGGGTTGATGTGATAGCGCGTGCGGCGGTCCAGCCATTTCTTCGGCAATGCCGGCTTGAGAATCTCCTCCATTACCGCCTCGCGCAGGCGCGCGGTGGAGATCTCCTCGCTGTGCTGCGTCGAGAGCACCACGGCTTCGATGCCCACCGGACGATCGTTCTCGTAGCGCAAGGTGACCTGGCTCTTGGCATCCGGCCGCAGCCACGGCAGCTTAGCCTTGCGACGCACTTCGGATTGACGTTTGACCAGCCGGTGCGCGAGCGTGATCGGTGCCGGCATCAGCACATCGGTCTCGTTGGTCGCGAAGCCGAACATCAGGCCTTGGTCGCCCGCGCCCTGCTTGCGCTTGTCGCTGCGATCCACGCCCATCGCAATGTCCGGGGACTGCTTGCCGATGATGTTGATCACGCCGCAGCTCGCGCCGTCGAAGCCCATCTCGGAACTGTCGTAGCCGATGTCGAGCACGGTCTCGCGCACCAGTTTTTCAAGATCAATCCACGCCGAGGTGGTGATCTCGCCGCCTACGATGACCACACCGGTCTTTACCATCGTCTCGCAAGCGACGCGGCCGTTGGGGTCTTCGCGCAGAATCGCATCGAGCACGGCATCGGAGATCTGATCCGCCAGCTTATCGGGATGGCCTTCGGAAACGGACTCGGAGGTGAACAGATAGTTGTTGGACATTGATACGGCTCGACCGCTTGGAGGATGAAATCGGAGCGGCAGTATAGCCGAAGATGCGATCGCACGGTTTCAGTGCGTTAATCGGCTCGCGGGATCAATACCGGCGCATTTCTTGGCTATCCGACGAATTGGCGGTGCGTCGATGTACTCAAATCGGTGCAGCGGCAAGGGTAGGGTTGAATGCACGCTAAATTCATTAGGTAAATTTGCGACGCATCACCGGCTGGGGCCGGCGGCGGCCTGCTAGCGTTTGCCGGCGTTTTAAATCGTTTGTGCCATGAACAGTCGACAAAAGTCCAAGCCCAGCCCCGACGGGGGCACCACGCCGCCCGCCCGCGCCGTCAGTACCGCCGCCGGTGTCGCAACTGCCGCAGCGCGCGCGGCCGCGGGCGAGACGGCGCGGGCGCCGGTGGGAAATCAGACCGGCCGCTTCGTCGCGCTCTCGGCTGCGATTGCCGATGACACGGAAAATGGCGAGCGCGCCAGCGTCGGCGGGCTGTCGCGCGACCAGGAGTACGGCCGCATGCTGCGGACGTTGCTCGGCAATCTCGACGGCATGGTCTACCGGTGTCGTGACGATGCCTATCGGACGATGGACTTCGTCAGCGGCGGTTGCGCGCGGGTCACCGGCCACGACCCGCAGGTGCTGCTGGCCAACAGCGACGTGACCTATGAGTTGCTGATGCATCCGGAGGACCAGATGTGGGTGCGCGCAGCGATCAACGCCGCGCTCGACGCGCGCGAGCCGTTCGATCTCGAATACCGCATCGTGCACGCCGACGGCAGCGTGCGCTGGGTGTGGGATCGCGGCATCGGGCTGTACGAGGGCGGTGATCGTGCGCTCGCGATCGAGGGTCTGATCCAGGACATCACCGAGCGCAAGCAGGCATTTCAGGCCGTGCGCGATGCCGAGCGGCGCTACCGCAGCATTTTCGAAAATGCGGTCGAAGGCATCTTCCGCACCACCGTCGATGGTGAATACCTCGATGCCAATCCGGCGCTGGCGACGATTTACGGCTATGACTCCCCGGCGGAGCTCATGGCGTCGGTTCGCAACATCGGTGCGCAGCTGTACGTCGATTCCAGCCGGCGGTCCGAATTCATGCGCATCATGCGCGAGCATGGCTCGGTCAGCGGCTTCGAGTCGCAGATCTACCGCAAGAACGGCGAAATCATCTGGATTTCGGAGAATTCACGCGCGATACGCGACGAGGCCGGAAACGTGCTGGTGTACGAGGGCACGGTCGAGAACATCACCGAGCGCCGCCTCTACCAGTCGCGGCTGGAGTACCAGGCGACGCACGATACGCTCACGGGGCTTGCCAACCGCTCGCTGCTGCAGGACCGCCTCGAACAGGCGATCCGCACCGCCGCGAGCCACGGCGACAAGCTCGCCGTGGTGTTCGTTGACCTGGATCATTTCAAGCTGATCAACGACACGCTCGGACACCACATCGGCGATGAGCTGCTCAAATCCATGGCGCAGCGGCTGGGCTCGTGCGCGCGTGACTACGACACCGTGGCGCGCGTCGGCGGCGATGAGTTCGTGCTGCTGCTCAACGCGCACGCCAGCACCGACCCCATCGGCCACAGCCTGGAAAAGATCCTGGCGGTGGTTGCCCAGCCCTGGGCGACCGCGCAGCGCGAGTTCCATCTGACCTGCAGTATCGGCGTTGCCATGTACCCGCAGGACGGCGGCGACCCGCAGACGCTGCTCAAGCACGCGGACTCGGCGCTGTATCGCGCCAAGGACAACGGCCGCAACAACTTTCAGTTCTTCACCAGCGAGCTCACGACGCTGATGACGCAGCGGCTGGACATGGAGAACAAGCTGCGCCGGGCGCTCGAGCGCAATCAGTTCGAACTGCATTATCAGCCGCGCATTGATTTGACGAGCGGCCTGATCGTCGGCGCCGAGGCGCTGGTGCGCTGGCGGCTGCCGGGCGAGGGTTTGATTCCGCCGTCGCGCTTTATCTCGCTGGCGGAGGAGACCGGGCTGATCGTGCCGCTCGGCAGCTGGGTGATGCGCCAGGCGTGCGCGCAGGTGCGCGCGTGGCAGACCGAGGGCCTGTCGCTCGGCGCAGTATCGGTCAACGTTTCGGCGCAGCAGTTTCGTCAAGGCGACCTCGCGCGCACCGTCAACGACGCGCTCGAGGATACCGGGCTCGATGCGGCGCACCTGGAGCTCGAATTGACCGAATCGATGATGATGCAGGATGCGCCGCAGCTCATTCTCATGCTCAATGACCTCAAGCGGCGCGGCGTGAAGATCTCGATCGACGATTTCGGCACCGGCTACTCGAGCCTCGGCTACCTCAAGCGTTTTCCGGTCGATCACCTGAAAATCGACCGCTCCTTTGTGCTCGACATCGCCACCGATCCGGACGATGCCGCCATCGTCCGCAGCATCATCGCGCTCGGCCACGCGCTCGGCTTGCGCGTGGTGGCCGAAGGCGTGGAAACAGCCGAGCAGGTGGAGTTTCTCAAACACAATCAATGCGACGAGGTTCAGGGCTTTCACTTGGGTCGACCGGTGGCCCAGGATGAATTTCGCCGCCTGATCTGGGCGCAGTTGACGCGCGCGCTCTAGACCGCGAGCGCTGCCGCCACCGGGCGCGCGCGCCGGTACTGCGCCGGCCGCGCGGGCAAGCGCACATTGCGGGCGCGGGGCCCGCTGATAGACAATGCGCGCCCCACGCCTGCCAGCGGAACCCAACCAGCGCATGTCCACGCGACGAGAGCTCGCCAACCTCATCCGGGCCCTGGCCATGGACGCCGTGCAACAGGCCGGCTCCGGACACCCCGGCGCGCCAATGGGAATGGCCGACATCGCAACGGTATTGTGGCGTGAGTTTCTCAAGCACAATCCGGCCAATCCCCGCTGGTGGGATCGCGACCGTTTCGTCCTCTCCAACGGCCACGCTTCAATGCTGCTGTATGCGCTGCTGCATCTGACGGGCTATCCGCTGGGCATGGAGGAAATCAAAAACTTCCGCCAGCTCGGGAGCCGCACGGCCGGGCACCCCGAGCGCGATCTGCCGATCGGCATTGAAACGACGACCGGGCCGCTCGGCCAGGGATTGAGCAACGCGGTCGGCTTCGCGCTGGCCGAGAAAATGCTGGCGACGCAATTCAATCGGCCCGCGCTCGAGATCATCGACCACTACACCTGGGTGTTCATGGGCGACGGTTGTCTGATGGAAGGCATCTCGCACGAGGCCTGCTCGCTCGCCGGAACGCTCAGGCTCGGCAAACTCATCGGCTTCTATGATGACAACGGCATTTCGATCGACGGCAGGGTCGAAGGCTGGTTTCGCGACGACACCCCGAAGCGCTTCGAGGCCTATGGCTGGCACGTAGTGCCGAACGTCGATGGCCTCGATGGCGAGGCGGTGGCGGCGGCCATCCGTGCCGCGCGGGCAGAGACGGAGCGGCCGTCGTTGATCTGCTGCAAGACCGTGATCGGTTGGGGCGCACCGCACAAGGAGGGCACACAGGCGACCCATGGGGAGCCGCTCGGCGCCGATGAAGTCGCCGCAGCGCGCCAGAAGCTCGGTTGGCACTGGCCGCCGTTTGTGGTGCCGCCGGAGCTGCGCGTCGCCTGGGATCACAGCGAGGCGGGCCGTGCCGCGGAGGCTCGCTGGCAGACGCTGTATGAGCGCTACCGCAGCTCCTACCCGCAGCTGGCGGCGGAGTTCGAGCGCCGCATGGGCGGTGAGCTGCCGCCGACGTGGCCACGGGACGCGGGCGCGACGCTCGCGGCTGCGAGCGCGGTCACGGCGCCGCAGGCGACGCGCCAGTCCTCGCAGGGCGCCTTGAACACGCTCGGCCCGAACCTGCCGGAGCTGTTCGGCGGTTCGGCCGACCTGACCACATCGAACAGCACGTTGCGCAAGGATTCGCGCACGATCACGCCGGATGACATGAGCGGGAACTACCTGCATTACGGCGTGCGCGAATTCGGCATGACCGGCATCATGAACGGCGTGGCGGCGCACGGCGGTTTCATTCCGTACGGCGGCACGTTCCTGACATTCTCGGACTACGCGCGCAATGCCGTCCGCATGGCCGCGCTGATGCATCTGCGCGTTATCCTGGTGTATTCGCACGATTCGATCGGCCTGGGCGAAGACGGGCCGACACATCAGCCCATCGAGCACGTGTCGAGCCTGCGGCTGGTGCCCAACTTGAGCCTGTGGCGCCCGGCCGACGCGGCGGAAACGGCGGTTGCCTGGATTGCAGCGTTGGAGCGGGAGCAGGGACCCACCTGCCTGGTGTTGACGCGCCAGGCTTTGCCGCAATTGCCGCGCACCGCAGAGCAGAGCGCGAGCATCCGCCGTGGCGGCTACGTGCTGCTCGATTGCGTCGGCACGCCCGAATGCATCGTATTGGCCACGGGCTCGGAAGTGCAGATCGCTCTCGAGGCGGTCAAGACGGCGCAGGCGCAAGGCCGGCGGGTGCGATTGGTGTCGCTGCCGTCGACCGACGTGTTCGACGCGCAGGATGCGGCCTACCGCGAAGCGGTGCTACCGGCGGCGGTCAAATGCCGCGTCGCGGTCGAAGCCGGGTCCACCGGGCTGTGGTGGCGCTATGCCGGCCTCGCCGGACGCGTGCTCGGGATCGATCATTTCGGCGCCTCCGGCAAGGCACCGGAGCTGTTTCGCAAGTTTGGCTTCACGGCGGATAATGTGCTGGGCCTGATTCGCGACGGCATGAATTAAGGAAAATCAATGACGGTAAAAGTCGGTATCAACGGCTACGGCCGCATCGGTCGCAACGTTCTGCGCGCGTTGTATGAAAGTGGCAAGCGCGGGGACCTGCAGATCGTGGCAATCAACGATCTGGGCGACGCCAAGATCAATGCGCATCTGACCCGTCATGACACCACCCATGGCCCGTTCCGTGGCGAGGTCAAGGTGGAAGGCGACGCGCTCGTGATCAACGACGATCGCATCAGAGTGTTGTCCGAGCGTGATCCCGGCAAGCTGCCATGGGGGCAGCTCGGTGTCGAAGTCGTGTTTGAATGTACGGGACTCTTTACGAGCAAGGCCAAGGCGGTTCAGCACCTCAACGGCGGCGCGAAGAAGGTCTTGATTTCCGCGCCAGGTGGCGAGGACGTCGACGCAACGATCGTCTATGGCGTCAATCACGGCACGCTCAAGGCGAGCCAGACCGTGGTCTCCAATGCTTCCTGTACGACCAACTGCCTGGCACCGCTCGCCAAGGTCATGAACGACACCATCGGCATCAGCAGCGGGCTGATGACGACCATCCATTCATACACCAACGATCAGGTGCTGACGGACGTCTACCACACCGATTTGCGGCGGGCGCGTTCGGCAACGCACTCGATGATCCCGACCAAGACCGGCGCCGCCGCGGCGGTTGGCCTGGTGTTGCCCGAGCTCAAGGGCAAGCTCGACGGTTTTGCGATCCGCGTGCCCACCATCAATGTGTCGCTGGTGGATCTCACGTTTACTCCGCGGCGCGCGACCTCGGTCGCGGAGGTCAATGCGGCGCTCAAGGCGGCCTCTGCCGGAGCGCTGAAGAATATCCTCGCCTACAGCGACGATCAGCTGGTGTCCGTGGACTTCAACCACGACGCTCACTCTTCGATCTTTGATGCGACCTTGACGCGCATCATCGAAGGCAACCTGGTGAAGATCTGCGCCTGGTACGACAACGAATGGGGTTTCTCCAACCGCATGCTCGACACCGCATTGGCATGGGCACGCGCTTGAGCCAGGCCCCGGCGGTGGCGGGGGTTGCGGCGGCCGCGAAGCCCGTGCGCATGGCCGACCTCAACCTCGCGGGCAAACGTGTCCTGATCCGCGAGGACCTCACTGTGCCGGTGCAGGGTGGCGAGGTGAGCAGCGACGCACGCATCCGCGCGGCGCTGCCGACGCTGCGTCTGGCGATGGACCAGGGCGCACGCGTGTTCGTGCTGTCGCACCTGGGCAGACCGAGCGAAGGCAAGTACACAGCCGAATTCTCGCTGGGCCCGATTGCGCACCGGCTGTCGGAGCTGTTGGGCCGGCCGGTGCCGCTGGTGAAGGAATGGCTGGATGGGGTCGATTGCGCGCCGGGTTCCGCCGTCCTGTGCGAGAACGTACGTTTCAACAAGGGCGAGAAACAGGACGATGAGGCGCTCGCCCGCCGCATGGCGGCGCTGTGCGATGTATTCGTGATGGATGCGTTCGGTACGGCGCACCGCGCTGAAGCGAGCACGCACGGCGTGGCGCGCTTCGCGCCGATTGCGGCTGCCGGACCCCTGCTGGTCGCCGAGCTCGAGGCACTCGAGCGCGCGCTCGAGCGCCCGGCGCGCCCGATGATCGCGATCGTCGGCGGCTCGAAGGTATCGACCAAGATCACGGTGCTCGAGGCGCTGCTCGACAAGGTCGACAAGCTGATCGTCGGCGGCGGTATCGCCAATACCTTTCTGGCCGCGACCGGCGTCAACGTCGGCAAGTCCCTGCACGAGCGCGAGCTGCTCGAGGTCGCGCGCAAGCTCATCGAGCGCGCCCGCAGCCGTAGCGCCGCGATTCCGCTGCCGATCGATGTGGTCGTGGCACGCGAGCTTGCCGCCACCGCGCACGCCGACGTGCGTGCAGTCGGCGAGGTTGCCGCAGACGAGATGATTCTGGATATCGGTCCGGATACCGCCGAGCAGTTCTGCGCCATGCTCAAGGACGCGGGTACGATCGTGTGGAACGGGCCGGTCGGCGTGTTCGAGTTCGATCAATTCGGCGAGGGCACCAAGGCGATTGCCGATGCCATCGCGAGCAGCAAGGCATTCTCGCTCGCCGGCGGCGGCGACACGCTCGCGGCGATCGAGAAATACGGCGTGGAGGACGGCATCTCATACATCTCCACCGGCGGCGGCGCCTTTCTCGAGTTCGTCGAGGGCAAAACGCTGCCGGCGGTTGCAGTGCTCGCGGAGCGCGCAGCGTCGGCTTGATGCATGGACACACTGCGCAGGACAAAGATCGTTGCGACTTTAGGTCCGGCCACCGACGAGCCCGGTGTCATCGAGGGGATGGTGCGCGCCGGACTCGATGTCGCGCGCATCAACTTTTCCCACGGCACGCGCGATTCGCAGCGTAAACGGGTCGAAACGGTGCGCGCGGCGGCACGCGCCGCCGGCCGCCAGGTCGGCGTGCTCGCCGATCTGGCGGGCCCCAAGATACGCATCGAGAGTTTTCGCGACGGTCCCGCGCAGCTGCTGGAAGGGGCGCCGTTCGCGCTCGACACGGCGCTCGATCCGCAGGGCGGCACCAGCACCGAGGTCGGCTGCGCCTACAAGGAATTGCCCACCGACGTGCACGCCGGCGATACGTTGCTGCTGGCCGATGGCCAGATCGTGCTCGAAGTCGAGAAGGTCGTCGGTACGCGCATCTCGACCGTGGTGCGTTCGGGCGGCGAGCTGTCCAACCGCAAGGGCGTCAACCGGCAAGGCGGCGGCATCTCGGCGCCGGCCCTGACCGAGAAGGATCTGGACGACATTCGGCTCGCGGCCGAGCTGGGCATCGACTATCTGGCGGTTTCATTCGCGCGCGATGCCGATGACATGCGGCGCGCACAGTCGGAGCTGCGGCGCTGGCGCGGCGAGGCGCTCGTGGTCGCCAAAATCGAGCGCCACGAGGCGTTGGACAATCTCGCCGGCATACTCAGCGTCACCGATGTCGTCATGGTCGCACGCGGCGATCTCGGCGTTGAGATGGGCTACGCTGAGCTGACCGGCCTGCAAAAGACCATTATCCGCCAGTCATTGGAGCGCAATCGCGTCGTCATCACCGCGACGCAAATGATGGAATCGATGATCCAGAATCCGATTCCGACGCGCGCCGAGGTCAGCGATGTCGCCAATGCCGTGCTCGACGGCACCGATGCCGTGATGTTGTCGGCCGAAACCGCAGCCGGGAAATTTCCCGTGAAAGCCGTGCAAGCGATGGCCGATGTGATCCGCGGCGCCGAGAAGTATCAGCTCGGCACCATGCGCGGCATGGTGCGGGCGGAAAACGAGTTCGGCAATTCGGAAGAGGCCATCGCGATGGCGGTGATGTACACGGCCAATCACATGCGCGTGCGCGCTATCGTCGCGCTGACCGAATCGGGTATGACACCGCTGTGGATGTCACGCATACGCTCGGACATGCCGATCTATGCCTTCACGCGCCACGAGGCGACGCGCCGGCGCGTCACACTCTACCGCGGCGTCTATGCGGTACCGTTCGACATCACCGGCACCGAGAGCATGTACACAGCGATCTTCGATCGGCTGCTCGAGCTGGGGTTGGTGGACATCAATGACCTGGTCATCCTGACCAAGGGCGAACTCTCCGGCATTTCCGGCGGTACGAACTCAATGCAGATTTTGCGCGTCACCAAGCGCTGATCCGCCGCGCTTCGAGGCCTGCGTTCATATCGTGAGGCCGATTTGCGGCTATCTTATGGCTATGACTGCAGCGCCGTCATCCAGCAGCCGGGCTACCGTCGGCTCCACGGTCGGCTTGGTGCTGCCTGGTGGCGGCGCACGTGCCGCCTATCAGGTCGGCGTACTCAAAGCGATTGCCGAAATGCTTCCGGAGCAGCGCAATCCCTTCCCCATCGTCGTCGGCACGTCGGCCGGCGCAGTGTCAGCCGCCGTCCTGGCATCGGAGGCCTACCGCTGGCAGCACGCCGTGCGGGCGATCGAGAGCGTCTGGGCGAATTTTCACGTACAGCAGGTGTTCAAGGTCGATGCCGCAAGTACGCTGCGCTCGGGACTGCATTGGCTGATTTCGCTGATCTCGGGCGGCATATTGCTGCCGCCGCCCCAGGCGCTGTTCGACAATTCGCCGCTGCGCGCACTGCTCGAGCGCAATGTCAACTGGTCCGATCTGCAACGCAGCATCGATGGCGGCCATCTGCGCGCACTGGCGTTGTGTGCGACCAGTTACAGCTCGGCCTCGTCCGTGGCCTTTTTTCAGGCGGCGCCCGACATCCCCGGCTGGCTGCGCCAGCAGCGCATCGGCCGGCGCACCACGCTGACGCTGGACCATCTCATGGCGAGCATCGGCGTGCCGTTCCTCTTCCCGCCGGTGCAACTCGGCGATGAGTTCTTCGGTGATGGCGCGCAGCGGCAGCTGTGGCCGCTGAGTCCGGCGATCCATCTGGGCGCGGAGCGCTTACTCGTTATCGGCGTGCGCGCCGAGCACGGTGCCGGCGTGAACGCTCGGCCGCGCAGCGTGGTGCGAGCGCCGACGCCGGGGCAACTGTTCGGTTACATGCTCGACACTTTGTTCATGGATCAGATCTACGCCAACGTCGAGCACGTGCAGCGGCTCAACCAGATCGTGGAGGTTGCACCCAGCGCCGTGCCCGGCATGCACAAGGTCGCAACCCTGGTGATTGCGCCGAGCGCGGATATGCGTGTGATCGCCACGCAGCACGTGCGCAGTCTGCCGCGCGGGCTGCGCGCTTTGCTGCGCGTGATGGGCGCGCGTGGCTCGGCGGGCGCGCAGCTGGCCAGCTACCTGATGTTCGAGGCCAGCTTTACGCGCGAATTGATCGCGCTCGGCTACAAGGACGCGATGCAGCAGCGCGAGGACATCCTCGGCTTTCTGGCGGGGCGGCCGTTGGAGCAGACGACCACGTTGCCGGCGCTGCAACTGGCTTCCGGCGACGAGACAGATTCCGAAACCTGAGCCTCGCCGGTAGCCGTCTTGAAAGACAACATTGTTTACAGCACCGGGATTGGCCCCATCTGCGCTGGCTGCCGCCGGCCGGCTGCCGCCTGCGCATGCAAGACCACCACCGGCAAGCCGTTGCGCCCCGGCGCCGGCAGCGTGCGCGTCAGCCGGGAAACCAAGGGCCGTGCGGGCAAAGCCGTGACGGTCGTCAGCGGTTTGCAGCTGCACGAGACGGAGCTGGAACGCTTGGCCGCGCAGCTCAAACGCCACTGCGGCTCGGGCGGAACGGTGCGAGACGGGGCGATCGAGATCCAGGGTGAGCACCGTGACAGGCTCGTGGCGGAACTCGCCCGCTTGGGCTTCGCCGCCAAGCGCGCCGGCGGCTGATCGCTGGCGCCCGACCGACGATTGTGGTGCCGGCGACTATGGTCTAGTGCACGAGGCTTTCGGCGGCGCGCAGACCCAGCGCCTGGTCGGGCAGTGCCGAATGCCGCAGGCTCACCTGCGGCCATAGCGGGGCAAAGCGCTCTGCCAGCTTCGCGACGATGTACACCGAGCGGTGCTGCCCGCCGGTGCAACCGACGGCAACCGTCAGATAGCGTCGGTTGGCCGCCTGATGCTCCGGAATGCGGGCCTCCATGAAGCGCGCCACATCATCGATGAAGGTTCGCACGCCCGGCTGCGCCTCGAGAAAGCGCACCACCGGCTCGTCGCGCCCGTTCAATGGCCGCAGCCCCGGCTCCCAGTAAGGATTGGGCAGCGAGCGCGCGTCGAAAACAAAATCCGCATCGCCCGGGATGCCGTGCTTATAGCCGAAGGACTCGAACAAGATCGACATGCGATCGCGCGCCCGCTGGCCGACGCGACGGTTGACCAGTTCGCGCAGCTCGTGCACTCCCATACGCGAGGTATCGATTACCAGGTCAGCCGCATTGAGCACCGGTTCGAGCAGGCGCCGCTCGATGGCGATGGCCTCGTGCAAACTCTCCCCGTGACGGCTCAAGGGGTGCTTGCGCCGGGTCTCGGCGAAGCGGCGCAGCAGCTCCTCGTCCCCGGCGACGAGGAAGATGAGCTCGCAGGCGATGCCGCTGCGCTTGAGCTCCGCGAGCAGCGGCGGCACGGTCGCGATCTCCTCATCCGGATTGCGGGCGTCGATGCCGATGGCAGTGCGCTGGTAGATAGCGGGGTCGCTGCGGACGGTGTGGGAGATGAACGGGTTGAGCAGGGCCGCGGGAATGTTGTCGATGCAATAGAAATCCAGGTCTTCGAGCATGTGCAAGGCGACACTCTTGCCGGAACCGGACAGGCCGCTGACGAAGATGAGGCGCATGCGCTGCGAGCCGCGGTCGTGCGCGACTAGAGCGGCCGCGCACTCTTTTGCGCTTCGCCGGCGTGATGATCCGTGGTCTTCTCCTTGTGCTTGCGCACCCGCCGCTCGAGCTTGTCGGCGAGGCCGTCGATTGCCGCGTACATGTCGCCCTCCGCGTGCACCGCGTGGATCGTTTCGCCGCGCACGTGCAGTGTCGCCTCGGCGATGTGCTGCAGCTTCTCCACCGTCAAGACCACATGAGCATCGATGACATGATCGAAGTGACGGACGATGCGGCCGACGCGCTTCTCGACATAAACCCGCAGCGGCGGAGTGATCTCCACGTGATGACCGGTGACGCTCAGTTGCATAGATGTTCTCCTAAGGTTCGCTCACTTTGCGTTGATGCGCCTGCGCTCGTTCGATGGTGCGAGACTCATCGTTTCGCGATACTTGGCCACGGTCCGGCGCGCGACCGGGATGCCCTCGCCTGAGAGTATTTCAGCAATGCGGCTGTCGCTCAGAGGGTTGGCGGGGTCCTCTTCACGAATCAACTTGCGGATCTTGGCGCGGATGGCGGTCGATGAAGTACCCGAGCCGTCCGCACCTTCAACCTGGCTCGAGAAGAAATAGCGCAGCTCGAATACGCCGCGCGGCGTATGCATGTATTTTCCCGAGGTGACGCGCGAGACGGTCGATTCGTGCATGTCGATGGCTTCGGCGATGTCGCGCAGAATCATGGGCCGCATGCGCTCCTCGCCGTGCTCGAGAAACTCCGTTTGCCGCTCGACGATTGAGCGCGCCACCTTGGTGAGCGTGTCGTTGCGGATCTCGAGGCTCTTGAGCAGCCAGCGCGCCTCCTGCAGCTGCGCGCGCATGCTGGCATGACTGCTGCTGCGCCCGACGAGGCTGGCATAGCTGTTGTTCAGCCGTACCCGCGGCAGCGTCGCCGAATTGATCTCCACGGCCCAGCCGCGCGGCGTGCGGCGCGCGAATACATCGGGTACCACGTATTCGGCCGCGCCTGCGCTGATGATCGAACCCGGGCGGGGATGGCAGCCGCGCACGAGCGCGAGCGCGAGCGCCAGCTCTTCGTCGGAGGTGTGCAGCTCGCGGCGCAGCGCAGTGAGCTCGCGCTCGGCGAGCAACTCCAGGTGTCCGTGCACGATGTTCTTGGCGGTCGCCAGCCCGGGAGTGGCCGGGTCGAGCTGTGCGAGCTGCAGACTCAGGCACTCGCTGACCGAGCGCGCAGCCACACCGGGTGGATCGAGCGTCTGCACGATGGCCAGCACGCGTTCGATATCCTCGACGGCCGGATCGAGCTCCGGCTTGAGACTGGCGGCGATGGCATCGAGCGGCTCATAGATGTAGCCGTCATCGTTGATGGCGTCGATGATGGCGCGGCCGATCGCGATGTCGTCGGGTTCGAGGTGCGCGAGCTCGAGCTGCCACTGCAAATGCTCGTGCAGCGATTGCCCAGCCGAGTCGGCAAACTCCTGCTGCCGATCGTCGTCGCCGGGACTCCACGGGTTCTCGGCCGGACTCGCCGACTGCTCGGTCCAGCCGTCGTCGACCACCTCGACCGGACTTTCCTCGGGAGCGGCGGCCGTCTCGGCTGCCGTCTCGCCGCTCGAGAGAGATTCATAGCCTTCGGCTTCCGCCTCGGCCTCATCATCCTGCTCGAGCATGACGTACGACTCGAGCAGTTCGCGCATGTGAGCCTGCAATTAAATGGTAGGCAACTGCAGCAGGCGCATGGCCTGTTGCAGCTGCGGCGTCATGGTCAGCTGCTGCCCGAGTCGGAGCTGGAGCGTGGGCTTAAGCATAAAACGTGCCGACGCCACCGCGCCGACGCTCCGTTACATACTTAACTAACTGAATTAAAAGGATTATCAGGCCGACTCCAGCATTACAGACGGAATGAGTGGCCTAAGTACACCTCACGGACTTGGGGGTTGGCAAGGACTTGTTCCGCGGACCCGGAAGCGATAACGGAACCGCGATCGACGATATATGCGCGCCCGCACACCCCTAAGGTTTCGCGCACATTGTGATCGGTGATCAGCACCCCGATACCACGGGCCGCCAGCTCGCGGATGATGCGCTGAATATCCAGCACCGAGAGCGGGTCCACCCCGGCAAAAGGCTCATCGAGCAGAATGAATTTCGGCTCGGCTGCAAGTGCGCGCGCGATCTCGACGCGACGGCGCTCGCCGCCCGACAGCGATACGCCGCGTGTGTCGCGCACCTGTGCGATGCGCAGCTCCGCCAGCAACTCCTCGAGCTTGCGTTCGCGCTGCGTTCCGTCGAGATCCGCGCGCAGCTCGAGGATCGCCATGATGTTGTCGGCGACCGAGAGCTTGCGGAACACCGAGGCTTCCTGTGGCAGATAGCCCAACCCGAGGCGCGCACGCTGATCGATGCTGAGGGCGGTCAGATCGCGCTCGTCGAGCAATATTGAACCGCCGTCGGCGGGCACCAGCCCGACGATCATGTAGAAAGCGGTGGTCTTGCCGGCGCCGTTGGGCCCCAGCAGGCCGACAACTTCGCCGGTCGCGATCTCGAGCGACAGATCGTGCACGACCTGGCGTGAGCGATAGCTCTTGTTCAGGCCGCGGGCGACGAGGCGGGTCACGGATGGCCCGCGGAGTCGCCGCGCGGGATCGATGCGGGCGCAATGGTGCCGTGGACGCGGTCGCTGTCACCCGCTTGTGAATCGGCCTGCACGCGCTGACTGGTGATCTCGTAGACGATGCGCTGGCTGTTGATCTCGTTATGGCCGTCGCTCAACCAGGCATCGCCGGACAGGCGTACCTCGTTGCGGTCGACGCTGTAGTCGATGTCGCGGGCATGCCCGCGAGCCGCCTCTCGCCCGGTCTGCGCGGCCTGCTCGAAGGTCGCCGGTGCGCCGTTGGCCGAGGTCGTACTGATGCGGTGGTCGGTGAATTGCACATCGGCCCGATCGGCACGCAGTTCCCCCAGCGGCAGCGTGATTTGCACAGCGCCGGTCAGGGTCCAATGACTGTTGTCGAAATTGAGCCCCTGGCCCTCGGCCAAGTCGGCCTTGATGCGCATATGCCCCTGCTTCAGCACGACATCGTGCAGCACCATCTTGCCGGGCTCGGCCTCCAAATGCGTGCCCTCGTAAGTCAATGGCGCATTGCGATCCTCGGGCGAGATCAGGTTCGCGGCGGGAATCGGTACGCACAGCATTCCGGCCGCCGCCAGCGGCGCGACTTTGGCGAGCGTCCGGGCGAGGCGATTGACGCGCCCGATGCGGTTAACGCGCCGCTTCGCCATGGACATCCGTTGCCAGCCGCAGGTCATTGCTCTTCAGATCTGCGCGCAGACCGCGACCCGCGAGCCGACTGCCGGCCCAATCGATGCGCACCAGCTCGGGCGATGTCGCGAGTTGGAGGTTGACGTCCAGATGGAGCGATGTGGTCTTGATCGTTACCATGGCCGTCGAGCCCGAGGGTATGCCCTTGACTTCGACATCCCCATCGAGCTGTGCCTGACGGGCGTCCGGCGGGAGTACGCCGCGCGCGGCGCGCAGTGTCCACGGGCTGCCCACGGCGGGGTCATAGACCACGCGCGGTTCGGTCACGACAATGTCGCCGCCGGGCTGCGGCTGCTCGATGCGCTCAGCATTGAGGCGATACAGGGGCTGGCCGTCGTCGCCGATCTCCAGCAAGCGAGCGCCGACGGCCGTGTAGCCGGGCTCGTTGCCTTCGGCTTCCGCCGCCGGGTTCTCGATCACGCTGCCGCCAGGTACACGCCACAGGTAGATCAGCGCGCCGATCGCAGCTCCTGTGCCCAGTACCACCAGGATTCTGACAATCATTGCGCACGACGCCGATGCTTTGGATGCCGCTCATGTGCCGCGAGCAACCAATCGCAGACTTCGCGCACCGCGCCGGCGCCGCCCGTAAGCCGCGTGCGTCGGTGTGCAGCAGCGCACGCGCCGGGATGCGCGTCTCTCACCGCTACCCCTAACCCGACGGCGCGCAGCAGCGGCAAGTCGGGTAGATCGTCACCAACGCAGGCGCACTGCGCCGGCTCGAGGCCGTGACGCGCGAGCAGCGCTTGCAGGCTCACGCTCTTGTCGTTGACGCCCTGGTGCAGCTCATCGATGCCGAGCTCGCGGCAGCGCTGTGCGACTGCCTCGGAGCTGCGCCCTGAGACGACCGCGACGATGATACCCAGCGCCTGCACTGCCTTGATGCCGTAGCCGTCGCGCACATGAAACACTTTCTCGATCTCGCCCCCCGCGCCGTAACGTAGACGGCCGTCGGTCAGCACGCCATCGACATCGAGTATCAGCAGGCGAATCAATCGCAACGGGGTCGACTTGCCGCGCATGCGTCAGACTACGCCGGCACGCATCAGGTCGTGTACGTTCAGCGCCCCGATCAGGCGCCGCTCGGCATCGACCACCAACAGCGCAGTGATACCGTGCGTTTCCATCAGATGCGCCGCGGCGGCCGCCAGTTCCCGCGCCCCGATGGTGCGTGCGCCTCGGGTCATGACGTGCGTCATGGTGGCTGAATGCACGTCGATTCTGCGATCGAGCGCGCGGCGCAGATCGCCGTCGGTGAAGACGCCAAGCACGTGCTCCGCCGCATCCACGACCGCCGTGAGTCCCAGGCCCTTGCGGGTCATCTCCAGCAGCCCCTGCGCCAACGGCGTGTCAGGCCCCACGCGCGGCAAGTCGGCGCCGCGGCGCATGAGGTCCTCGACATAAAGCAGCAGTCGCCGTCCCAATGCCCCGCCTGGATGCGAACGCGCGAAGTCGTCGGCGGAGAAGCCGCGAGCCTCGAGCAACGCGACCGCGAGTGCATCGCCCATCGCTAGGGCCGCGGTCGTGCTCGCCGTCGGCGCCAGGTTGTGCGGACAGGCCTCCTGCGCGACCGCCACGTCGATGTGAACGTCGGCGCTGCGCGCCAGCGTCGAGGCGGCATTTCCGGTCAGCGCCACCAGCGGCACCGACAGCCGCTTGATCGTCGGCAGCAGCGTCAGAACTTCGGCGGTTTCGCCGGAATTCGACAGCGCCAGAAGCGCGTCCTGGCGCGTGATCATGCCGATATCGCCGTGGCTGGCTTCACCCGGATGCAGAAAGAAAGCCGGCGTTCCAGTGCTGGCCAAGGTCGCGGCGACTTTGCGCGCGATATGACCGGATTTACCCATGCCGCTGACGATGACCCGGCCGTTGCAGGCAAGCAGCAGCCGGCACGCGGCGGTGAAGCTGCCATCCAGGCGCGAGGCCAGCGCCGCAATCGCGGCCAGCTCGCTGTCGAGCGTCCGGCGCGCCGCATTGAGCAGGGCCGCATCGTCGACGGGGGTTCGTTCTACGGCGTTCAAGGGCGTTGGCGCTCGGAGTACCTCGCGGCGCGCATGATAGCGCCGCGCCAGCGGGGCGGGGGGTAGTTTCTGAGGCCGCAGCCCACGTTACTTAAGCGCGCACACCGATTAAGATCGCTCTCCCATTTAGCTCGCCTACCCATGAAAGCCGAACAGCTCGCCGAACTCATTCGCAACTCGATCCCCGGCGTCACGGTCGAAGTGCGCTCGGATGACGACACGCATTTTGCCGCGCGCGTCGTCAGTCCGACGTTCGCCGGCCTGCGCGCGCTCGCGCGGCATCAGCTGGTCTATCGCGCACTCGGCGAGCGCATGGGGAGCGAGATTCACGCGCTCTCGATCGAGGCTTATACGCCCGACGAGTGGTCGGCGCGGGCCCGCTGAATCGGGCGGCAGCGGTCATGGACAAGTTGCAGATCACCGGCGGCATTGCGCTCGAGGGCGAGGTGCGCATCTCGGGCGCCAAGAATGCGACCTTGCCAATCCTCGCCGGCGCGCTGCTGGCCGACGGCCCGGTCACCGTGGCCAATGTGCCGCATCTTCAGGATGTCACGACCACCATTGAGCTGCTCGGCCGCATGGGGGTCACCGTAACGATCGACGAGCGCATGCACATCGAAGTCGATGCGAGCACGATTCGCGAGTACTTCGCGCCGTACGAGCTGGTCAAGACCATGCGCGCGTCCATCCTCGTGTTAGGACCGCTGATCGCGCGTTTCGGCCGTGCCGACGTTTCGCTGCCGGGCGGCTGCGCGATCGGCACCCGTCCGGTGAATATTCACGTCGCGGGCCTGCAGGCGATGGGCGCCGACATCCACATCGAGGGCGGGTACATCCGCGCGCGCGCGCAGCGGCTTCGGGGTACACGGCTGGTGCTCGATACGGTCACTGTCACGGGCACCGAGAACCTGATGATGGCCGCGACGCTCGCGGACGGGGAAACGATCATCGAGAACGCGGCCCGCGAGCCGGAGGTCGTCGACCTCGCCCATTTCCTGATTGCAATGGGTGCGAAGATCGAAGGCGCCGGCACGGACCGGATCGTGATCCGCGGAGTCGACAAACTGCATGGCGTGCACTACGAGGTGCTGCCCGATCGCATCGAGGCCGGCACCTACCTGGTCGCAGGGGCCATCACCGGCGGGCACGTGCGGCTTAAAAATACGCGTCCGAGCCATCTCGAGGCGGTGCTGGCCAAGCTACAGGAAGCCGGCGCCAAGATCGGGACCGGCGAGAACTGGATCGAGGTCGACATGCGCGGCCGGCGTCCGCGCTCGGTCGATGTACGCACGGCGCCGTACCCGGCATTTCCGACGGACATGCAGGCGCAGTTCGCCGCCCTGGACACCGTCGCCGACGGCGTCGGCACGATCGTGGAGACCATCTTCGAGAATCGCTTCATGCACATGCTGGAAATGCGCCGCATGGGAGCCGAGATCCGGCTGGAGGGCAATACCGCCATCATTCACGGCGTGCCGCGGCTTACGGCTGCGCCGGTGATGGCCACCGACCTGCGCGCCTCGGCCAGCCTGGTGCTTGCCGGCCTGGTCGCCGAAGGGCGCACCGAGATCGAGCGCATCTACCACATTGATCGCGGCTACGAGACCATTGAAGAGAAGCTGGCGCAGCTCGGTGCGCAAATCAAGCGCGTACCGAACTGACGTGGCGGAGCCGAGCTGACCTGGTGGAGGGCTAGCTCGAGCGCGGCCGTTCCGTCACCGCCAGCTTCAGATCCAACTCGCTGCGGCCGCGCTCGACGTGCAGCCTGACAGTCGCGCCCGGTTTTTTTGCGTAGATCAACACCAGCGTCTCTTGCGCGTTGCCGACGGGCTTGCCGTCGACCTGCGTAATGATGTCACCGAGACGCATGCCGGCCTGGTGTGCGGGGCTGTTGACGTACATGTTGGTCAGGACCACGCCGCCGTGAGGCAGATTCAGCTGCGCGGCCTGTGCGTCATCGATATCCTGCGGCACGATGCCGACCCAGCCGCGAATCACCCGGCCGTGATCGATGATGTCCTGCATGACGCCGCGCGCGAGGTTCACCGGAATCGCGAAGCCGATGCCGGCGACGCCGACGTCGCCGCTCTTGGCGGTGTTGATGCCGACCAGCTCACCCTTGGTATTGATCAGCGCGCCGCCGGAATTTCCGGCGTTGATTGCGGCATCGGTCTGAATGAAATTTTCCAGCGTGGCGACGCCCAGATGATTGCGTCCGGTGGCGCTGACGATGCCGTGAGTGACGGTCTGCGACAGCCCGAGCGGGTTGCCGATCGCGAGCACGGGATCGCCGACCTGCAGCAGATCCGAACGGCCGAGGGGCATCACCGGCAGTGATTTGAGCTTGATCGAGAGCACCGCGAGGTCCGTGTCCGGGTCACGGCCGACCACGGTTGCGCTGGTCACGCGGCCGTCGGCGAGCTGGACGTTGATGGTGTCGGCATTTTCGACCACGTGGTGGTTGGTGATGATATGACCGGCCGCATCGATGATGACGCCGGAACCCAGGGTGGCCTGCACGCGCTGGCGAATCTGTGGGGCGAAGTCGCCAAACAGCTGATCCAGCGGCGAGGGCTGCACCTGCTCGACGTAATGACGCGCGGTGAAGATGTTCACGACCGCAGGGGCTGCGCGCTGCACGGCCGCTGCGTAGGATTCCGGCGCAGCATAGGCCTCGGGCCGAGGAGCGGCGGCTGCCGGCGCCGCTACCGCGATGGACGGCTCCGGCGCGGTGCGCGCGGGCACAGCGGCCGGCGGCGCGAGCACGGCGGTGCCGGCGGCGACCTGCGTCGGCGGTGGACGCAGCAGTTGCGGGCGCAGCAATACGACGATGAACGCGAGCGCGAGCCCTCCGACCACCGTGCCGGCCAGAAAAATTGCCGCGCGTCCGACTCGTTGCAGATCCATGGGCTCAAGCGTCTCAAGCGGTTGTGTATAATGCGGTCCTTCCCGGTATTTTACGCGAGTTCCCACGCCGGCGATGGCGATGGCGACGGCTGAAGGATCGAAGTGAGTGAGAAAATGACCGACATTGGTGCCATTGCCGCCGGTCCGGATGAATTAGACGAGAGCCGCCGAAAATTCCTGATCTATGCGACCGGCGGCACGGCCGTGATCGGGGCGGTATTGGCCGCGGCACCGTTCGTGGCTTCCTGGGAGCCGTCCGAACGCGCCAAGGCGCTCGGTGCCCCGGTCGAGGTACCGATCGACAGCCTCAAGGTCGGGCAGCTGATCACGGCGACCTGGCGCAAGCAGGTGATTTACATCGTGCGCCGCTCGCAGGAAATGGTCGCCACGCTCGGTGCGATTGATTCACGGCTCAAGGATCCGCAGTCGAACAGCTCCGAGCAGCCGGATTACGCGCGCAATCAGATGCGCTCGCGCCGCGCCGACGTGCTGGTGTTGATCGGCTTCTGCACGCATCTGGGCTGTCTGCCGAAGCAGAAATTCCAGGCGGGCGACGCCACGCTCGGGGCTGACTGGCCGGGCGGCTTCCGCTGTCCCTGTCATGGCTCGCGCTTCGATATGGCGGGACGCGTATTCGACGGCTCGCCGGCCTCGACCAATCTGCGCATTCCGCCCTACAGCTTCAGAGCCGAGAATACGCTCATCATCGGTTTGGACAATCCGACTCAGGGAGCCGCCTGATGGCGAGCACGCAAGAGACCGCGAAGCCCGGGCTGTGGGCCTGGATCAACAAGCGCATTCCAGTCGAAGCGTTCATGCGCAGCCAGCTGCTCGAGTACTACGCACCGAAGAACTTCAACATCTGGTATTTCTTCGGCTCGCTCGCGTTGCTGGTGCTGGTGATGCAGTTCGTCACCGGCATCTTCCTGACCATGTTCTACAAGGTCGGCGACACGACGGCCTTCGACTCGGTCGAGTACATCATGCGCGAGGTCAACTACGGCTGGTTGATCCGTTATCTGCATTCGACCGGGGCCTCGGCATTCTTCGTCGTCGTCTATCTGCACATGTTCCGCGGACTTCTGTACGGCTCCTACAAGGCCCCGCGCGAGCTGCTGTGGCTGTTTGGCATGCTGATCTACCTGGCCTTGATGGCAGAGGCCTTCATGGGCTACGTGCTGCCGTGGGGCAACATGTCCTTCTGGGCGGCGCAGGTGATCGTGAACATCTTCAGCACGATTCCGGTGGTCGGTCCCGGGCTGGTCGAATGGATCCGCGGTGACTACGGCATCGCGGATGCGACGCTCAATCGCTTTTTCTCGCTGCATGTGGTGGCCGTGCCGCTCGCGCTGCTGCTGCTGGTGGTGCTGCATCTCGTGGCGCTGCGTCAGGTGGGCTCCAACAACCCGGAGGGCATCGAGATCAAGGAAAATAAGGACGCGCGCGGGGTGCCGCTCGACGGCATTCCTTTTCATCCGTATTACACGGTCAAGGATATTGTCGGCGTCGGCGTTTTCCTGACGCTGTTTGCGTTGATCGTGTTTTTCGCGCCGACATTTGGCGATCTGTTCCTGGAGAAGGCGAACTTCGAGCAGGCCAATCCGCTGTCGACGCCGGATCCGATCTCCCCGTCCTGGTACTTCACGCCGTACTACGCGATTCTGCGCGCGGTGCCGGATCAGAGAGTCGGCGCGCTGCTGATGCTGATCGCGGTGACGGCATTTTTCTTCCTGCCGTGGCTGGACCGCTCGCCGGTGAAATCAATCCGCTATCGCGGCTGGATCTTTCGCGTCTTCCTCGGCGCCTTTGTGGTTTCCTTCCTGGGCCTGATGTATCTGGGCCTCAAGCCCGCCGAGGGCGCCTACGTGACCTGGTCGCGCATTCTTGCGGTCCCGTATTTCGCCTTTTTCGTGCTGATGCCGCTTTACACGCGCATCGATCCGGTCAAGCCCGTACCCTCGAGAATCACGGCCCATGGCTAAGCATCCGACCCCTGTTCCCGCACTTCTGAGCCCGGCTTGCGCACTGCTGCGCGCGGGGCTGCTGAGCTTCGCGCTGCTGCTGGCGCCCGCGCCGCTGCTGCTGGCCGCCGAAGGCGCGAATGCGCTGGTCGGCACCGAGGAGAGCAAGCCCGTAGAGTGGGAAAGCTGGCGTGCCGGCAACGAGGTCAGCGATCTTGCGTCCCTGCAGCGCGGGGCGCGCAATTTCATGAGCTACTGCGTCGGCTGCCATTCGCTCAAATACCTGCGATATCAGCGCATGGCCGCGGATCTGGAAATCCCCGGGCAGCTGCTGACGGCGAACCTGATTCCGCCGACCGGCGACGGGCCGCGCGATTACATCACCGGCGTGCTGCAATCCGCCGATGGCGAGGCCTGGTTCGGCAAGGCGCCGCCGGATCTGTCGCTGATTACGCGCTCGAAGGGCGCCGATTACGTCTACCGCTTCCTCAAGACCTTCTACAGCGATCCGACGCGCCAGACGGGCAGCAACAATCTGGCCTATGACGGTGCGGCCATGCCGGCGGTGCTGTCGGATCTCGAGGGGGTCAAGGCCGCGGTTTACCGCGATGTCAAGACCACGGTGGATGGCAAGAGCGTCGTCGAGAAGAAGTTCGATCACTTCGAGACCACGGCTCCGGGTAATATGACGCCGGAGCAGTTCGACGTCTTCGTGCGCGATACGGTCAACTTTCTCGATTATGCCGGCGAGCCGGCGCAAGTGGCCCGGCGCGGCATGGGGATTTGGGTGGTGCTGTTCCTGCTGGTATTCACGGGGTTTGCCTGGCTGCTCAAGCGCGAATACTGGAAAGAAGTGCACTGAAGGCAGCGCAGGCGCAGTGCCCGGCGGCCGAATGCCCGCTCCGGCCGTGGCTTCCGCTGCGGCGATTCTGGCTCCGACGATTCAGAGGTGAGCTACGTGTCGAGCCGTCGAGCAGTCATGACCTTATTCTCGGCGCCTGACGAGCCGCACAGCCATCGCACGCGCATCGTACTGGCCGAGAAGGGCGTCGAGATCGAGATCATCGATGTCGTGCCCGGCAAGTACCCGGAAGATCTGCTCGACCTCAATCCGTATCAGAGCCTGCCGACCTTGGTCGATCGCGATCTGGTGCTCTATGATTCGCGCGTCATCATCGAGTACCTCGATGAGCGTTTTCCGCATCCGCCGCTGATGCCGGTCGACCCGGTACAGCGCGCGCAATTCCGCGTCGCGCTCTATCGCATCGAGCGCGACTGGTACCAGGTGGCCAAGCAGATCGACGACGAGCCCGACAAGAAGCTCAGCGCGAGGCACAAGAAGATCCTGCGCGACGCCGTCGCACAGAGCGCCGACGTGTTCAAGGTCAAGCCGTTCTTCCTCAGCGACGAGTTCTCGCTGGTTGACGCGACCATCGCGCCGATACTCTGGCGGCTGCACCACTATGAGATCGAGCTTCCGCCGCAGGCCCCGGCGCTGGCGCGCTATGCGCAGACGGTCTTTGCGCGGCCATCGTTCCGCGCCAGCCTGTCGGAAGCCGAGCTCGAGATGGGAGCGGCCTAGTGCCGGCGCCCGGCGGCGGCAGCGTCTCGCGCCGGCCGTATCTGCTGCGAGCGATGCACGAATGGATCGGCGACAGCGGCCACACGCCGCATATCATCGTCGATGCGGCCCGTGCCGGCGTGGAAGTGCCGGCGGCGTATGTCAAAGACGGAAAAATCGTGCTGAATCTGTCGCTGACGGCGACGCAGCGGCTGCAACTCAAGAATGACTCGGTCGAATTCGATGCGCGCTTCGCCGGCATCGTGCATCACGTGCGCGTGCCGGTCAGCGCCGTCCTTGGTATTTACGCGCGTGAGACCGGCGAGGGGATGATTTTCTCGGAATCGGAGTCGGAGCCACCCCCGGCATCACCGCCGGAACGTCCGGGCACCGGCAGCGCCGAGAGCCGGCGGGCGAAGCTGACGGTGGTCAAGTAGCGTCGAAGGCGCCGCGGATCCACTCGATCGGCTCGGCGGCATCCACCAGCAGCACGTCGAAGCGTGCCGGCAGCCGCGCGAGTTTGCGGTTGCGCGCGAGCAGGTGGCGCGCGGCGCGCGTGATGCGTCTGCGCTTTCCGGCCGTGATGCTGGCGGCCGCACCGCCGAAGTCTGCGCGCGAGCGCAACCGCACTTCGGCGATGACCAGGACACCGGCCTCGATGGCGACGATGTCCAGCTCACCCGCACGGCAGCGGTAGTTGCGCGCGACGAGCGTCAATCCCGCTTGCGCGAGCCGGTGTGCGGCGCGCTCTTCGGCGTCACGACCGATTTGCTGACGGTCAATGTTCATCGGTGCGACACAGGGTCCGGGCCTTCGCGGCGATTGCCGGGCGATTATCGACTGCCCACGCAGGCCAGTGAGGCCGCTGGGCCTCGCATTAGCTCAGTTACTCGCGTGTAGCTCGCGTGAAGCTCGCGTGTAGTCGGACGCGTGGCCGGTTCAGGTGCCGGCGCTGCTCGCGGCGGCGGTGCCCTCGACCGTGGTCGTATCGGGCGCCGACAGGCGCGTCGGCGCGCCATTGCGGATTTGCGCCCAGATCAATTCGCGGTTTACCCGGCGATCGGCATCGACGCTCAGCTGCCCGGTGAGACCGGCGACCTCCACTGCGGCGGCAGTGCGTCGTGGCGACTGCAGTGCGAGCAGGAGTTGGCAGGCGTCATAACCGAAGGCGAAGTAGCGGCTGCGCCAGGCGACGCGATTACCCCAGATCTGCTCGACCGTGTGCCGGATCTCCCCAATGCTGCCCTCATCGTCGACCATCCAGGGCATATCCGGATACATGAGGCCATTGAGATCCTGGTTCGAATCGGTCGAATCCGGTTCATAGGCATCGGAGGTGGAATAGGTCGGGATATCCCCGGCATAGTGGAAGCGCAGCTGCGGTTCGAGCAGCAGCGCATTGTTGGCGTATTGCGCCGGCGCAAAAATGAATTGCACATCCGCGCGGCGGCGCGGCTCGAAGCTGAGCTTCGTACCGAGCACGGTTTGCAGCCGCTGCAATCGCGCCTCGCTGTCACTGAGGCGCAGCGCGGCCTTGATTTGCGGACCGTAGTCGTGCCCCGCGGTGTCGTAGAACGAAGTGGCAAGCAGGCTGCCGCCGCCCGCGTTCAACTCGCGGCTGAAGGCCGCAAGCACCCGATTGCCCCAGTCGCCGTTTGGAATCAGCGCAATTCCGCGTCGGCGCCCCTCCGCGAGGATACGCCGCGCGATCAGGCGCGCTTCACCTTCCGGCGACAGCGCAAATTGGTAGAACCCGCCGGGACCCGGGCGATCGCCCGGCAGAAAATTCAGCGCCAGCACCGGGACCGACTGCGAGCCCAGATCCGCCACCGCCGCGACATCGGCGCGCGTCAACGGACCGACGATGAAGGCGCTGCCTTCCGCGCGCGCCTGGGCAACGGCGCTGGTCGCCGAGACCGCGGCGGTATCGTAAATGTGCAGATCCGGGCGGGAGGCGGCCGGCAGCTGGTAGTACGCGCTCATAAAGCCGTCGCGAATCGTGCCGGCGGCCCCTGCTGCCGGCCCGCTGAGCGGCAGCAGCAGGGCCACGCGCGTGCCCGCTGCGGCGGGGGCGGTGAGTGTTGGCGGAAAGGCCTGCGCGAGCAACTCGGTCGCCGGATGGTTGGGATTGCGCGCACGCCACCGAGCTGCCTCGCCGGCGCCCGTGAGCGAGATGCCGCGCTCATCGCTCGCAACGGCGGCCAGGTCGAGCCAGCCGCGGACTACCGGGTCGTTGCTGGCCTGCGGCTCGAGCTTGACGCCTCGTGCCCGCGCCTGGCGCAGCTGCGCGAACAGCTGTGACCGCAGCTGTGTGCGCTCGGCGGGGCTGGTGCTGTAGCGCTCGGCGCTGATTTCGGCGCGGACTGCATCCACCGGCCGCGCCGCGGCCAGGGCGATCCGCAGGCGCAGCTGCAAATAGCGCGGCGCCGCCGGCGCGGCGGTGGGCTCGGCCACGGCGCTGATCTTCTGCCAGGCTGCGGCGGGGCGGCCGCCGGCCAGAGTCACTTCGGCGTCCAGCATCGTCCGCTCGAAATTCTGCTCGGGGGTCAGCCCTGCGGCGCTTGCCGTGAGCATACCGATCACGCGCGCGCCGTCGACGCTGCTGCCGGCGGCCAACCATTCGCGCGCAGCGGCCAACAGCAGATCCGCCTGCTCGCTCGGCGCGCGCGCGCGGCAGCCGCGGCTTCGTACAGCTGCGCTGCCTGGGCATGATTGCCTTTGCGCGCGGCGGTCTCGGCCTGTTGCGGCCTGTTTGGAAATGTGGCTGGCGGCGGCAATACGGCGCAGCCGGCCAGCAACGCCAGCAGCAGGGCGATGTTCCAGCCCGCCAGGGGCGGGCGCGCCACGGGAAATCTCTCTTTCGGTTGCATCCTCGACTCTGTGACCGGCAAGCTGGCAACTCAATCGGCGGCGCTCCGCCGGCGGCGCTGGAGAATTATAGTGGCTCGGCACGGTGGACGACTCGATGTCGTCGGCACGCCCATCGGCAATCTCGACGATTTGAGCCCGCGTGCCCGCGCCGCGCTCGAGGGCGCGGATCTTATCGCGGCCGAGGATACGCGTCGCACCGGCCAATTGCTCGCAGCACTGGGCATGACGCGCCGGCTCGTGTCAGTGCACGACTACAATGAGGGCGCGCGCGTGGAGCAGCTGCTGCGTGAATTGCGCGACGGAAAGATCATCGTGCTGGTCAGCGATGCCGGCACGCCGCTGCTGTCCGATCCGGGCTTCGCGCTGGTGCGCGCCGCCGCGGCCGCCGGTGTGCAAGTGCGCGCGATTCCGGGCGCTTCCGCGCTCACCGCCGCGCTCAGCATCGCCGGCCTGCCCACCGATCGCTTCGTGTTCGAAGGATTTCTTCCGGCGCGCGCCGCCGAGCGGCGCTCCCGGCTGCTGCCATTGGCGCATGAGCCGCGTACCCTGGTATTTTTCGAGGCGCCACACCGCATTGCCGAAACCCTGGCCGATCTGGCAGGCACCTTCGGCGCCGAGCGCCCTGCGGTCATCGCGCGCGAGCTCACCAAGCTGCATGAAACGGTCTACCGGGGCACGTTGCGCGAGCTCGTCGATAGGGCGGCGGCCGACGCGAACCTGGCGCGTGGCGAAATTACGCTGCTGGTCCAAGGCGCGCCCCAGTCCGTGGCCTCGCCGCTGGATACGGCGCTGCTGAGGCGGGCCCTGACGGTGCTGTTGAAGGAGCTGCCGCCGGCCCGTGCCGCTGCCATGGGCGCACAGATCGCCGGCGTCAAGCG
>JBIODE010000001.1:0-40909 GCA_044440325.1 Steroidobacterales bacterium | reverse complement strand
GCGTGGCCCGGTCGACGCACGTCGAGTACCGCAACACTTGCCGGCAGTGCGGTGGGAATATTGATGTCGGCGCGGTTGACCCGGATGCGGCCCGCAACCTCGACGTGCCGGCGCAATTGTCCGCGCAGGCTGAGGTTCAGATCGAGATTCGCCGTGAGCAGATCGCTCGCGAGCGGTTGCGCGTTGTGCGCGCTCAGCGTCAGGTCCAGCGGCAACTCCGGCCGCAGCGCACCGAAGCTGCCGCTCATCGACACCGTTCCGGAGCCGGCACGCGCGCTAAAGCTCGTGAGCCGCAGCGTGTCGCCGCCTGCCTCGATCGACGCCGAAATGTCGGTTAAGTGTGCGCCCCGGGCGTAGTCCTGCAGTTCCCCATGCAGAAGATGCACGGTACCGCGCGCCTGCGGGGCCGAGTAGCTCCCCGACAGCGCCGCGTCGATCTGCAGCTGTCCCTGCACCCGCCGCCCGTTCGCCTCGAGAAGGGGGTTGGCAAGGCTGAGATTGAGCTGACCACCCGCGTGTACGTCGAGCACCGCCTGCCCCGACAGCGGCACCGAGCCGTTCGCATGCAGCTGCAGTAGCGCGCCGGCGCTCAGCGCAAGCTGGATCTTGGCGCTGCCCTCCCCCAGGTTCGCCGTTGCGGAAAAGTCCGCCGGCGGCAACGCGCTTGCCGCGCCGGCACGAACATGCAGACCGGTGGCCGTGACGTGTACGCTGCCGCGCGGCGCGGCCGTGCTGCCCGTCAGGCGGGCATCGGCGCTGAGTGTGCCGTCGGCCGCTGCCACCATCGCGCCGCCGAGCCGCCCGTCTGCAACGGCCTGCAGCAACTGCGGCGTGATGTTGCTCAACGTGGCACGAAGATCGAGCTGCGGCGCGAGACGGCCATCGACTTCGAGCACTGCCTGCTGCAGGCCTAAACGCAGATGATTGACCGTGAAGCCGTCGCCGAAGGCGAAGCGCGCCGGCGCCAGCAGACGCAGTACACGATCCTGAATCTGCAGCTGCAGCGCGCTCGCCGTCGCACGCTTGCTGTTCATATCGAGCTGATCGACGACCACCGAGAGTGCCACGGTACCGACGTGCCGCTCAGCGAACGCCAGATCGCGGGCCTCTGCCCGCAGCTCCCCGCGGCTGCGCGCGCCGCTCGGCGCGAAATGCAGCTCCCCGGCGATACTGCCCTGCATCGCGGTGGCCAGCAGCGTCTGCAGATCCGCGAGGCGACTCATGCGCAAGGCGATGCGCCCCTGAGGGTTCGCGCCATTGGCAGGCAGCGACATCACGCCCTCGGCGTGAGCGCTTTTCCACTCGCCGCGTTCGAGACTCAGCCGCAAGGTGCCGTTTGCGCCGCGGCCAGCCACTGCGCGGAGCCGCAGCGGCGCACCGTCCAACGTGCCGCGCAGATCGAGGCTACCCGCGGGACTCGCAGGCAGTCCGGTGGCACGCAGGTGAGCTTCCATCGGACCGCTCCTCGAACCGTGAATTGCGAACTCGCCGCTCAAATCCGCCTCGGCGCGCAGCTCTCGTACCGGCCCACTCAACTGTCCCTGCGCCGAGAGCCTGCCCTGCAACGCCGGCGAGAGCGCCTGCAGACTCGCTATCGCAAGCTGCCAGCGCGCCTCCAGAGTCTGTGCCGTGCGCGAGCCCTCCACCGTCGCATTCAGCAGCTTGCTGTCGATGTGTGCCTTGCTGATGCGCACCTGCTCGCCCACGATGCTTGCCGTGACGCCGATCTTGGCGCCGCCGGCGAGCAGCGCAGCCAGCGGCGATGCTCCCGGCGCGGCATCGATGGTGGCGTCGAGATCCAGGCGCAGCGGTGCGGCGGCAGTGTTGCGCATCGCGGCCCGCAGAGTGACGGTACCGCGCCCGTCGAGATCCACGCCCGCCAGCGCGGCCAGCGGCTTGAGCGTCGGCACCGTTGCCGTGAGTAGGAGGCTGCGATCGGCGCCGAGAGCGGCGCTCCCGCGCATGCTGGCGAGGGGATGGGAAATCGCGAACGTTACGGCGCGCGTCGCGCTACCCAGATTCGCCGTTGCCCGGACCGCAATCGGCGCGGCCGCCAACAGCTCCGGCTGCGGCCCGGGAAGACGCACGCCCCGCAGCAGGCCGGTCAGCTGCAGCGCGCCGCGTTCGCCGCGAAGATCGGCGCTGATGCTGCTCGCGCTGCCGCCGGCCGCCACGAGCCGCGCGATCTCCAGATGGGCGCTGGTCATGGCCGCAGCAAGCGTGCCTTGCCAGCGTCCCTGCAGCGAAACGCCTTCCCAGGACAGGTCCGCGCGCGGCGCCATTGACGGCGCCGTGATTGAGATCGCCAGGTCGGCGCTTTGCTGCTTCAGATTCAAACTCCCCGAAGCCCTCGCGCGCAGCGGGCCGGCGGCAACGCTCGCGTCGAGCACTTCGGCGTTGCGCGGGCCTTGCAGGCGCAGCTGCGCCGAGAGCGCGCCGAGGGCGGGCAGCTGCAGCAGATTCGCCAGCGGTCCGCCGGCCGGCTCGGCCAGCTGCAGCACCGCAGTCATCTGCGCTGCGTCGAATTGCGCGGACAGATGGTAGCGCCCCGGAGCGTCGAGGCGATCGACCGCGAGCACCACGCTCGCGTCCTGCAGCGAATGCAGCTGGCCGCTGCCGATCACCTGCATCGCTACCGGGGTTCCCATCAACGGCGCGCCCAAGCCCAGGCGCAGCACTTCCAGACGCAGCAGATCGATGTGAGTCCAGAAGCGGCCCACTTGCCGGCTCGAGCCCGAAGCGGCCGTGGACAGCGGCGCGCGCGCGATTTGCGCTTGACCAATCTGCAACAGCTCGATGCGCACTTGCCCATGCGCCAGCGCGCCCGGCGACCACTGCAGCCGCAGATTATCGGCTTCGGCCCACGCCCCTTGGCGGTCGCGCAGCTCCAAATGCGCGAGCCGCAGATCACCGGGGAAGTGACCTGCCAGCCCCGCGGCAATGATCTGGCCGCCGCTCACGCGCGCGAGCGCGCGTTCGATCAGTCGGCGACCCGGATCGCTGCTGGCCGCAATCCATACAGCGGTGATTGCGCCGGCCGCGAGCAGCAGCGCTGCGGCCACTATCCAGGCGATTGCTCGACCGACGCGCGCCATCAGAATGCCTGCCCGAGACCGATGTACACCTCAAAGGCGTCGCCGCCGAGCGGCCGCCGCGTGGGCAAAGCGACGTCGAGGCGGATCGGACCGATCGGCGTGTAGTAACGCACGCCGGCGCCGGCGCCGACGCTGAGCGTGCCTTGAAACGGCTGCGTCGTCGCGGTGACCTGGCCGACATCGACGAACACCGCCGCGCCGAGGTGTTGCCACAGGCGCTGGCGCAACTCCATCGTGGCGGCATCGATGGCGGTACCGCCGATCGGCGTGCCATCGGTAAATTGTGGTCCAATGGACTGATAGCGGTAGCCGCGCACGGTCGCGCTGCTGCCGCCATAAAAGCGTTGATCCGGCGGCAGACTGAACTGCCCCGCGCCATGTGCGCTGCCGACCAACGCGCGCCACGCCACAACGCTGCGCCCCATGGTGTTCCATCCCCACTGCGCCAGATCGAAGTAGGTCGAGGCGCTGGCCTGCAGCACGAGAAAGGTCGCGCGCGGATGGCCCAATGACTCGGTGGGGGTGATATTGGCCGTAAACCGCGCGCCGCGCGTTGCATCGAGCAGTGGATTGGTCAGCCCCGTGCTGTCGTATCGACCCACCAACGGTAGCGCGAAGAGCGTGTAGTCGTGCGTGACCCCTTCCTGGACGATGCGCTCGTGCTCGGACGAGCCCCCGATGCTCGCGCTCCACAGCGGGGTGATCCGGCGAGTCACGAGCGCGGTCGTGGTCGCGGCAGTCTGATTGTAGGCCTGCAGATCCTGCTTGATTGCCGTAACGTTGAGTTGCAGCGATTGATCGCGCTGGCGAAAGCCCGGACGCACATATTGCGCTCCGAGATCGTAGCCGAGATCCCGGGTGGCGCGGCCGCCGAGATTGATTGCGGTGCCGGAGAGATTGAGCTGCTCGGCATTGCCGCGCAGGTTGCGGTCCGACCAGACGGTGCCGAGGCTGCCGCCCAGATCGCTGGAATACGCCGCGGTAAAGCTCACGGCGTGCCGCCGCCGCTCCTGCACTTCGAACGTGATCGGTACCACACCGGTGCCATCGGCTTTATCGGGTAGTTGCACGCTGACCGCCGCGAACACGCCCATCGCCAGCAGATCCTGGCGCGCCGCCTCGATCCTGCTCGCGCGATACGGCTCGCCGACCTGCAGCGCGAGCCGATTGCGCGCCGCGCGTTCATTGACACTGCGCAAACCGGTGAAGCGGATCGCGCCGATCCGCACCGCCATCCCCGCCTGGATCTTGAAGCTCACGTCGAGTACTGCCTGCGCCGGGTCTTCATAGGCGATCGGCGCATCGACCTGCGCGAAGGCGTAACCCTGCTCTTGCAGCGCCGTGAGCAGGCGCGTGCGGGCCTCGAGCACCTCGGCGGCGACCGCCGGTGCGCCGGGCGCCAACCCCAGGCTCGCGCGTGCGCCCTCCGGCAGCGTGCCCTCGATGCGCACAGCGCGCAAATGGAACAGCGGACCGAGCGGCGTAACCACGGCGACCTTGGCCTCCACGCCTGCCGGCAGCGCTGCTATCGCATCGGTCAGGCCCGGATCGCCAATGCCGCGGCCGTCGATGCTGATTTGCACCTGGCCCTGGTAGTAGCCGTAGCTGCCGAGGACCGCCTGCAAACGGTCGACGTCGCCGCACGCACGCTCGAGCAGCGCGAACGGGCTGACCGGCGCGCTCTTGCGCAGGGACTCCAACTGCGAGCTGCTTTGCAGGGCCATATCGAGCGCGCTGTTGCCGGTGGCGGCAAAGCTCACTCTGTAGGCCTGCGGGTCGGCCGCCCAGCCGGCCGTCGCGACGCATAGGAATGCGGCCGCGCCCACGATCGCGGCGGCGCCCGCCGTGATGCATCTGGATTCGGTCACACTGCCGGCGCTAGCGCAGCAGACCGCTGCGCGTCCAACGAGAGCGCCAGCTGGCGAATCAACCCGAGCACGGCCTCGCAATACGGCGCCGGCAGCGCCAGCCGCTGTGCCACTTCAACCACGGCGCCGAGCAACGGCCCATATTCGAGCGCTGCACCGCTCTCGAGGTCCTGCAGCATCGAGGTGCGAAAGTCGCCGAGCTTGCGTGTGATCGCGATGCGCTCGAGCGGGTCGAGCTCGCAATCGAGTCCCAGGCGAGCGCCGCAGGCGGCCATCTCAGTCATCATCTTGAGACACAGCGCATGAACCTGAGGATCATCGAGCAGCCGTCCGGTCGTGGCGCGCGTGAGGGCGCTCAAGGGTCCCATATTCATGTTACCCCACAGTTTTGCCCAGACATCCAGGCGAATGTGCCGACTTTCCCGCGTGCGCACGCCCGCCCTGGACAGGCTCTCGACCAACCAGGTCAGCGACGCGCTGGCGTGACCGGAAGGTGCGCCGAGGATTATCCGATCGACGGCCTTGACCTGAATGCGGCCCGGCTCGAGGCGGCTTGCACTGGCATGGACGACGGCCCCGATCACTTGCGTGGGTGCAATCAGCGCCGCCAGGCGCCCGCCGGGGTCGACCGACTCGAGCGCGACGTTCTCCAACGGTCCGAGGAAATTATGAAAAAACCACCACGGCAAGCCATTCATCGCAGCGACGACCGTGGTACGAGATCCAATCAATGCGCGCAGATCACCTAGCGCTGCCGGAAGGTCGTGCGCCTTGACGGCGAGCACGAGCACATCCTGCGGCCCGAGCTCGCTCGCCGGCGCAGCGGGCAGCCGAAACGTACTCTCCTGCGTGCCGTGCCGCACGCGCAATCCGCCCGTGCGCAGTGCCGCCAGGGTGCTGCCACGCGCGGCCAGAGAAACCGCAGCGCCCGAACGGGCCAGAGACGCAGCCAACCAGCCACCGATCGAACCGGCGCCGAGTACTGCAATTTTCAAAGCATGTAAATCATTTACGTTCAATAAGTTATACCGATTCCTTTAACCTTCCTCTATGACATGAAACGGTAACAATTTCGTGCCAACTGTGACATCGCTGCGCGCACACAGCGGTGGCCGCGACCAATATCCTACGGTGGGTGGGTTTCCTGCGTCTAACCTCGCTTCATGGTGGAGATGTCGGAGTAGCGGTGACAGCGGAATTTCGTGAGCATGTGCTTTGTGTCGACGACGAGCCGCAGATCCTCGAGGGTCTCGCGCTGCATCTTCGGCGCCGCTATCAAGTCAGCCTCGCCACCAGCGGCGCCGAGGCGCTCGAGCTGCTCGCCCGCGACAGTTCGATCGCCGTGATCATCTCCGACATGCGCATGCCCGGCATGGACGGCGCCGCTTTTCTGGGGCGTGCGCGCCATGTGGCACCCGATACTCCGCGCATTCTGCTCACCGGCCACGCCAGCATGGAATCTGCGATCGCCGCCGTCAACGAAGGCCAGCTGTTCAAGTTCCTGACCAAGCCGTGCACGCCACAGGTGCTGCTCGAGTCGGTCGAGGCGGCCGTACGGCAATATCGAGCGCAGCGCCTCGAACGCAGCGGCATCCGCCGCCTCGCCGAAGAGCGCGTCGCGGGCCAGGACCTGGTCACAGGTCTTGCGGGCCGCGACCGCCTGGTACAGCTGCTCGAGAGTGCGCCGGCCCGCGCCGCGCCCGACGCTCCGGACTGGACCGTCTATTTCATGGACGTCGCGCGGCTGCACGCGCTCGAAGAACATGGCGACGGGTTATCCGATGAGCTACTGCGTGCGCTTGCAAATCAGCTGCGCACGCATTTCACCGACGCCCTGTGCGTCGCGCGTTGGGGCGCGGAGCAATTCGCGGTCGTCGTCGTAGGCGGGGATACCGACGAGGACGTATTGCGCAATCGCGGCCAGCGCCTGCTGCGGGTGCTGACGGAACCGGTACGCGCCGGTCGCACCGGCAAGGGTACCGGCGTGAACATTGGGATCGCGCGCTGGCCGCGCGACAGCACGCGGCCGCGGGTTGTGATCCGCTACGCGGAGATGGCCGCCCGCGAGGCCAAGCGCCTGGGCGGCGCGGTCTGCATTTTTCGGCGCGAGTGGAGCGAGCAGCTCGAGCGGCGCGAGGCCGTGCTGGCGGCACTGCCCGAGGCGATCGAACGTAACCTGCTGCACTTGAACTTTCAGCCGATTGTCGACATCGCGCAGCAGCGCGTTCACGCGCTCGAATGCCTGCTGCGCTGGAATCATCCGACGCTGGGTTCGATCTCCCCGGCGACCTTCATCCCACTGGCCGAAGAGGCCGGATTGATGGTGCAGCTGGGCTCCTGGGTGTTGCAGCGTGCCTGTCACGAAGCGCGTTACCTGGTGGGCCGGCATGGCCCGCGACTCGCGGTCAACGTCTCGGTGCAGCAGCTGATGCACGACGCCTTTCTCGCGGAGGTGAATTCGGCACTGCGTGTCAGCGGTCTGGACCCCAAAGCACTCGAGCTGGAGGTGACCGAATCGGTGGTCGCGCAGGACTTCGACCGCATGCTCTGGCTGCTGCCGCAGTTCCAGGAGCGCGGTATCACGATCGCGATCGACGACTTCGGCACCGGCTACTCCTCGCTGTCGTGCTTGAACCTGATGCCGGCGGACGTGTTGAAGGTTGATCGTTCATTCGTGCGCGATTTCGACGTCGGCGGCGAGGCGATCATCTCCGCGGCACTGTCGATCGCGCACAGCCGCAGCATGGAGGTGGTGATCGAAGGGGTCGAGACCGCCGCGATGCTCGAGCAGGCGTCGCGATTGGGTGCGACGTTGATTCAAGGCTACTATTTCGCGCGCCCGATGGATGTCGGCGCCGCCGCCAGCTGGGTCAAGGAATTTGCGCCGCGCGCCCGGCAGGCGGCGTCTTGAGGGGCGCTGTGCCGGCTTAGCTTTTCTGAGCTACTGTAGCGGCGGCATGCGCCGTTACCTGCCCGATCCTTTCATTTTGGCGTTACTGGCAACTGTCGCGGTGGCGACGGTTTGGCCATGCCGCGGCGCGGCCGTCCAGGGCTTCAAGCTGCTGACCGTGCTGGCGATCGGGCTGATGTTCTTCCTCTACGGGGTGCGCCTGTCGGGCGCCACGCTGCTCGCCGGTCTGGCGCACTGGCGGCTGCACATGGCCATTCTGCTTTGCACCTTCGCGCTGTATCCGCTGCTCGGGCTGGCAATGGCGCGCGCCGCGCCTGGGCTGTTGCCGCCGAGCGCGTGGCTCGGGCTGCTGTTCGTCTGCATGCTGCCTTCGACCGTTCAGTCCTCGATCGCCTTTACCTCGATCGCGGGCGGCAACGTAGCCGGCGCCATCTGCGCGGCGACCATTTCCAATCTGCTGGGCACGGTGCTCACGCCTTTTCTGGTGGCCGCTTTGGTACGCACCCGCGGGCAGGTGCCGGCCGCGGAAATCTGGCAGATCCTCACGCAGCTGCTGCTACCGTTCCTCGCCGGGCAGCTGTGCCGTCCGTGGCTGGGCGCCTGGGCGGTGCGACACCGCGGCCCGCTGGCGATCAGCGACCGCGGCTCGATCCTGCTGATCGTGTACACCGCCTTCAGCGCGGCGGTCGTCGAGGGCATCTGGCAGCGACTGTCGTGGCAAACGCTGCTCGTGTTGCTCGCGGTCGCGACCGTGTTGCTGGGTCTGGTGCTCGCGGCAACCACGTATGGCAGCCGTTGGCTGCGCTTCTCGCACGAGGACGAAATCGCGATCGTGTTCTGCGGCTCGAAGAAATCGCTCGCCAGCGGCATACCGATCGCCAACGTGCTATTCGCCGGCCCCGCCCTCGGCATGACCGTGCTTCCGCTGATGATGTTCCATCAGCTGCAGCTCATGGTGGCGAGCGCGCTCGCCGCGCGCTACGCGCGCCGGGCGAGCGCGGTTGCGGCTGCGACCGCGCGCGTCGACGACTCGCCCGCGCGCGGCAGCGACTAGACTAGACTAGATGAACGGTCGCCGCGACGCTGCTACCGGTCCGTAGTACGCGCGCACCTGCGAGGCCCACGCCGGATCTGCCATGACCGGCCAGTGGTCCTTGTCGAAGCCCGGCGCGTCCCGGAGCTTCTTCTTGTCGATATTGAGCACGAACCACTTGTTCTCGACATCCAGTGCCAGGGCGGTCCAGGGCACCGCGAAGAGCTTGTCGCCAAGGCCCAGGAAGCCGCCGAACGACAGCACCGCATAGGCAATGATCCCGTTGGTGACATCGAGCATGATGTGCTTGATTTCCCCGAGCACCTCGCCGGCCTCGTTGACGACCTTCTCCTTGGTGAGCGTATCGGCCGCCATGAAATGCGGGCCCGGACCGGCGCTTTGAACGGGACTGCCCAAAATTCGCTCACTGCTGACAACGTTCGGCATATCGACCTCCGTGATGCAATCGCGCGCGGCGCGGCGTGACTGCCGCTCACGGTGCACCTCCTGGCGCTGTCTCACAACCGGTCGCGCGGCCGTTCGGCTGTCAGACTTCGTTGACAGCGCGGCGCCAGGCACCGCTGCAGCCGTTGACGCGGCCAGCCGTTGCTCAGTCGCTGTCGCAGTCGAGAGCCGCGAGCCGCTGGCGCAGTTCATCGATCTTGTTATCGGTCTTGCCTTCCTGCGCGGCCGCGATCTCAGGGGAGTTTGTGGTCGGCGGCATGGCGCGTTGATTCTTCCGGTACCAGGCGATTTCCGCGCGCAAGTCCTTGCATTGCGCCGCTCGCGCCTGCGGACTCGCATCGGCCGTGATCTGCGGCGATGGGTGCTCGCGCTGCGGCATCCACGCGCAGGCGGCAACGCCGATGCCGGTCGCGACCGACCACACCAGGCCATGCACAATTCGCAGCTTCATAGGGTTCCCACCGACCAACACCATACCTTAAGACCACCAGGGCCGCCCCGTGTTCGTCTGGCATCCTCATTACCGGCCTGCGGGCGGTCCAGCGCAAGCGCCGGTCGAGCTATTATGCCCGCGGCGCCGGCGTCCGGTGCCAAGGACAAGGCCTGCGAAGAATTGTAAAGGCTCGAAATACCAGACGTTTTCTCCATGAAAATGCGATCCATGCAAACAGCCAACGAGACGGCGGCGGACACCCGGCCAGGTGCGGCACCGGCCGCGGTGCTGCTGGTGGATGACGATCGCGAGCTGTGCCGCATGCTGGGCGAATATCTCGGACCTGAAGGTTTCAAGCTCACGGTCGTGCATGACGGCGATGAGGCCCTCTATGCGCTCGGCCGCCATCATTTCGATCTGATCGTGCTTGACGTGATGCTGCCGCGCATGGGCGGTCTCGATGTGCTGCGGTTGCTGCGACAGAAGCTCGCGACGCCGGTGTTGATGCTGACGGCGCGCGGCGAGGAAGTCGATCGTGTCGTCGGCTTGGAACTCGGCGCAGACGATTATTTACCCAAGCCTTTCAATCCGCGCGAACTGGTGGCACGCATGCGCGCGATCCTGCGTCGCAGTCTGCTGCTCGATCCGCAACCCGGGCGCCGCGAGCGCATCGATGCCGGCCCGGTCAGCCTGCACATCGGCAGCCGCACGGCTAGTGCGCGTGGCCAGACGATCAACCTTACCGGCGTCGAATTTCGCGTGCTCGAGATGCTGATGCTGCAGGCCGGCGTGGTGGTTTCGCGCGAGCATCTCACCCGCCAGGTTCTCGGCCGCCGGCTCACACCGTACGACCGCAGTATCGACACGCACATCAGCAACATCCGCCGCAAGCTCGCCGTCGTTGCCGACGAGGTATCGATCGTGAACGTGCGGCGCTCCGGCTATGTCTTCACGGTCGCGGAGCCGGCGGCAACTTAAAGCGACGCCGCTGCAGCATGCGCAATCTCTACCTCCGCATCTTCTTCGCGTTCTGGACGGCGATGGTGCTGGCGCTGAGCTTTACCGTCATGGCGACGCTGTGGCTGGACTATCAACGCCTCCAGCGGGAACAGGACCACCAGGACGAGCTCGCGCGCCAGGCCTCGGTCGTGCTCGCCGCACAAGGCATTCCCGGCCTGCGCACATGGCTGCAGAAGGAAGACCGGGAGGTGCCGCCGGATCGCCTGTACGTCCTCGATCGCCACGGCGACGATCTGCTCGGCCGGCGGGTACCGGATTTCCTGCAGGCCAGCCTCGGGCGCCGTCCGTTCCCCGATCGGACGGCCGGCGGCAGAGGGCGAGACGTACGGCTGCTGTCGCAGCTGGTGACTTCGACCGACGAAACCTATGCCTTGTCGCTGGTGCGCCAACGGCCCGGACCCTTCGGTATTTTCGGCACGCCCGAAACCCCGCTGGTGGCCTCCTTCGCCACATTGATCGTCAGCACCGTGGTGTGCTTCCTGCTCGCGCGTTATCTGAGCGACCCGATCGGTCACCTGCGCGCCGCGACGCGCTCGATCGCCGACGGTGATCTGAGCGTGCGCGTGGCGAGCCTGCTCGGACGGCGGCGCGATGAGCTGGCGCTGCTGGCGGTCGATTTCGACGCCATGGCCGAGCGATTGCGCGGCCTGCTCGATTCGCAGCAGCAACTGCTGCGCGACGTGTCGCACGAGCTGCGCTCGCCGCTCGCGCGCCTGCAGATCGCGCTCGGACTGGCGCGCCGCCCCGGCGCCAACCTCGAGCAGGAGTTCGATCGCATCGAGCAGGAGACGCAGCGACTCGATGAACTCATCGGCGAGATCCTGAGCTTGTCGCGCCTGGACGATCCGTCGCGCGAGCTGGTCGCCGAGTCGGTCGATCTCGAGGAGCTGCTCGATACCGTTGCGGAAAACGCGCGGCTGGAGGCCGAGCCGCATTGGGTGCGCGTCGACCTGGAAGTCGCTCCGGGACTCGCAGTCGACGGCGATCGCGAGTTGCTCTATCGCGCGATCGAGAACATCGTCCGCAATGCGCTGCGCTTCTCGCCCAATGGCGCGTCGATCGAGATCTCCGGCGTGCGCAGCGGCCAGGAGGTCCTCATCAGCGTGACCGATCATGGTCCGGGTGTTCCGGCGGAATTGCTCGAACGGATCTTCGAGCCTTTCTTCCGAGTCGCGAAGGCACGGGACCGCGACTCGGGTGGGCACGGCATCGGGCTGGCGATCACCGCACGTGTCGTGAGTCTGCACGGCGGCAGCGTGCGTGCCAGCAACATCGCCGGCGGTGGGTTGCGCATCCAAATACGTATCCCGCTGCGCCAGGTCAGGCCGCCGCGGCTGGCCGCTCCGCCGGCGGCCGTCGCAGCCTGAACGTCGGCGCGCGCCTCAGGCGCTAATCCGTAAGTGATCGCGGGCTGCCGAGCGGTGCATTCGCCGGCGCGGCAGTCACACCGAAGGCAGCACGGTTGTGCAGGATGCTGGGATCCTGCTCCGGCGCGCTGTCGGTCTTGAGCGCTGACTCTTCGGCCCCACGTGTCATGACGATGATGCTGATGCGCCGATTGATCGGATTGCGCGGATTGCCCTTGTCGAACAATACCGCTGAGGACAGGCCGACGATGCGCGCGATCTTGTCGGCTGCCAGGCCACCGCTCTCGAGCGCGCGCCGTGCCGCGTTGGCGCGGTCGGCCGACAGGTCCCAATTGGTGTACCCGGCCTTGGCGATATAGGGCGCGGTGTCGGTATGACCGGTCAGACTCAAGTGGTTCGGCACGGAATTGAGGTAGGGAGCCAGCTCGCGCAGGATAGTTCCCGTGTAACTCTTGAGCTGCGCGCTGCCGAGGTCGAACATCGGCCGGTTCTGCGCGTCGACGATCTGGATGCGCAGGCCCTCGGGCGTAATATCGAGCAGCAGCTGGTCCTTGAATGGTTTGAGCGCCTGGCTCATATCGATCGCCTGGTGCAGCTCCTGCATCAGCGATTCGAGCTTCTGGTGCTCTGCAGCCTCCATGACGCGCTTGGCTTCATCGACCGTCGGCGCGGGCGCGGCTTGCGCCGGCGTCGCGATTGCATCGCGCGCCGGATTGTCGCGGCGCAGAGGATTGTCGCGCGGCATGCCGAGACCGGTATTCAGCGGCGTCGCCGACGCGCGCGATTCCAGCGCCCCGTGCAGGTTGATCGCGCTGGTGCTGGCGCCGCCCGGGCCCATCTGTCCCGGCGACGCGCGCACCGATTTGCCCTGCTCCATGCTGGGATTCTTGAAGTACTCGAAGATGGCCGCGCGCTGCTCCTTGGTCACGGCGGCCAGCAGCCACATGACCATGAAGAAGGCCATCATCGCGGTCACGAAGTCGGCATAGGCGACCTTCCAGGCGCCGCCGTGATGCGCAGCGGCCGCGTGCTTCTTGCGCCGGACGATGATGATCGGCCGTTCCGCTTTCGGGCTCATGCCGCTGCGCTCTCTGTCGGCATCTCCTTCTTCTTGCCCTTGAGATGGTTCTCGAGATCCGCGAAGCTCGGACGGACGTCCGAGAACAGGAGTTTGCGCGCGAACTCAACCGCAACCGGCGGCGCATAGCCGCGCACGCTGGCGACCAGCGCCATCTTCACGACCTCGAAGGCTTTGCCCTCCTCGCCCGCCCGGTGCTCCATCGCCGCAGAAATCGGGCCGACGAAGCCGTAGGCGACGAGAATGCCGAGAAATGTGCCGACCAGCGCCGCACCGACCTTGCGGCCGATGGTAGCCGTGTCGGCGCCCTCGATCGCCGCCATCGTATTTACAATGCCGAGCACCGCGGCCACGATGCCGAATCCGGGCAGTGCGTCGGCGACGCGCTGCACCGCATGTGACGGCTCGGCGGACTCCTTGTGGTGGGTATCGAGTTCGTACTCGAGCAGGCTTTCGAGTTCGTTCGGATCGAGATTGCCACCGATGATCAAGCGCAGGCAATCCGTGATGAACTCCACCATGTGATGATCGGCGAGAATGCGCGGATATTCGCTGAAGAGCTTGCTCTTCTCCGGTGCCTCGATGTCCGATTCAATCGCGAGCATGCCGGATTTGCGGATCTTGACCAGAATGTCATAGAGGAGCTTGAGCAGATCGACGTAGTCCTCGCGGCGGTACCGCGGGCCTTTGACCAGCCCCAGCGCTGCGATGAACGCCCCCTTGACCACCTTGAACGGATTGCTGATGACGAACGCGCCGAAGGCCGCGCCACAGATAATCATGATCTCGGACGGATGCCACAGCAGCAGCAAACTGCCGCCTTCCATGAGAAAGCTGCCAGCTACGCACAATAGAACGATGGCTGAGCCAATGATCGCGAGCATTTCTTACTACGAGCGCCGGTATGGACCCAATGGGTCCTGTCCGGAAATATCGGCGGGAACGCGCCTTTCTTGACGGCGGCGGGAGCCGCCGGCCGCCTTTATCGGCGCCTCAGCGAGCGCCGTCGGCAACCGTGACGCAGTTCACGCCCCGCGGCGCGCGGCGCCTCTACTGCCGCTCTTTTTTGGCGCAGTCGATGACGGCTTTGGCGCAGCCGATGACGACGATCGGGCCGCCGTGGTCCGTGCGTCGACTCGGGCCCGCGAGCTCGAGTGCATGCTGCCGATGCGCTGCGCAACGTCCATGAGATAGGCGCGAAAGGCCTTGCCGAGAACCGGATGTGCGAGCGAGAGCTCCACGGTGGCCTTCAAGTAGCCGAGCTTGTTGCCGCAATCGTAGCGGCGCCCGGTGAAGCGATGGGCGAAGATCGGCTCGCGTTTCATCAGCCGCGCAATGCCATCGGTCAGCTGAATCTCTCCTCCTGCGCCCTGTCCGACGCGCTCGAGCTCGGCAAAAATGCCGGGCGTGAGCAGGTATCGGCCGACAACGGCAAGATTTGAGGGCGCGGCCTCGGGCTTGGGCTTCTCCACGATGCTGCGGATGCGCGCGACCGTGCCCTCCTTGGGTTCCACTTCGACGATGCCGTACTTGTCGGTCTCCCGGTGCGGAACCTCTTCCACCCCGAGAACGCTGGCGTGATGCGAGGCGTAGGTTGCGGCCATCTGCTTGAGGCACGGCACTTCGGCATCGATCAAATCGTCGGCCAGATGTACGAAGAACGGCTCATCGCCGACCGCCGGCTGCGCGCACAGCACCGCATGGCCCAGCCCCAAAGGCGCCGGCTGGCGGATATAGATGCAGGAGGCATAGCTCGGAAGCACGCTGCGTATTTCGCGCGCGAGTTCGGTCTTGCCCTGCGACTCGAGAAATTTCTCCAGCTCGGCGTCCGAATCGAAATGATCCTCGATGGCACGCTTGGAGGCGCCGGTGATGAAAACCAGGCGGCGAGCACCGGCGGCCAGCGCCTCTTCCACCGCATACTGAATCAGCGGCTTGTCGACGATCGGCAGCATCTCCTTCGGGCTCGCCTTGGTCGCAGGCAGGAATCGCGTTCCGCGTCCTGCCACCGGAAATACCGCCGTTCTGATGGGCTTGGTCACAGCCACGCGCTTCCTTATCGGAGTTGGGTTGAACTCAAATGAATTACGACTGTATCAATCGCAATTCTATCAATCGCGAATCGGCCGATCCGTGCCCTTGTTCACGCGTTCGCGCAGATCCTTGCCCGGCTTGAAGTGCGGCACATACTTGCCCCCAAGCGCCACCGCCTCGCCCGTCTTGGGATTGCGGCCCTGGCGCGGCGGACGGAAATGCAGCGAGAAGCTGCCGAAGCCGCGGATCTCGATGCGATCGCCCAGTGCCAGAGCGTCGCTCATGATCTCAAGCATCTGCTTGAGCGCCAGTTCGACGTCCTTCGCAGGCAAATGCTTTTGCTTTGCCGTGATGATTTCGATCAGTTCGGACTTCGTCATAAGAAGCCTTCTGCATTCGCATTAGCCGCGCCGGAAGCAGCAACCCGCCCCCGGGCGGCCGTGCCGCCTGATGTTCCCAAGCCTCAGCTGCGGTCCGGTGCGTTGATCTGCTCTTTGAGTAGCTCGCCGAGGCTCGTGCCGGAGGTGGGCGCGTCCGAGCGGTAGTTCTGCACGGCCTCGGCCTCCTCATGCACTTCCTTGGCCTTGACCGACAGCGAGATCGTGCGGGTCTTGCGATCGACGCCGATGAATTTCGCCTCGACCTCATCGCCGGCCTTGAGCACCATGCGCGCGTCCTCGACGCGGTCGCGGCCAAGTTCGGAGGCGCGCAGCTGCCCTTCGATACCGTTGCCGAGATCGATCACCGCGCCGCGAGCATCGACTTCCTTGACCGTGCCACGGACGATACTGCCCTTCGGATTCTCGGTGATGAAACCGGAGAACGGATCCTTGGCAAGCTGTTTGATGCCGAGTGAGATGCGCTCGCGTTCCGGATCGATCGACAGCACCATGGCTTCGACCTGCTGAGCCTTCTGGTAATTGCGCACCGCCTCCTCGCCCGGGCTATCCCAGGAGATGTCGGAGAGGTGCACCAGCCCGTCAATGTTGCCCGGCAAGCCGATGAAGATGCCGAAATCGGTGATCGACTTGATCTGACCGGCCACCTTGTCGCCGCGGTTGTGGTTCTCGGCGAATTCCTTCCACGGGTTGGCCTTGCACTGCTTCAACCCCAACGAGATGCGGCGGCGCTCCTCGTCAACGTCGAGCACCATGACTTCCACTTCCTGGCCCGTATGCACGACCTTCGCGGGATTGACGTTCTTGTTGGTCCAATCCATTTCCGACACGTGCACCAGACCTTCCACGCCATCTTCGATTTCGACGAAGGCGCCATAGTCGGCAATGTTGGTGACCTTGCCGAACACGCGTGTGTGCGGCGGATAGCGGCGCGCAATGTTCTCCCACGGATCGGCGCCGAGCTGCTTCAAGCCCAGCGACACGCGCGAGCGCTCGCGATCGAACTTCAGAATACGCACGTCGATCTCATCACCGACCTTGACGACCTCGGACGGATGCTTGACGCGCTTCCAAGCCATATCGGTGATATGCAGCAGGCCGTCGATGCCGCCCAGGTCGACGAACGCACCGTAGTCGGTGAGGTTCTTGACCGAGCCGCGCACGACCGCGCCTTCCTGCAGGTTGTCCATCAACGCGCTGCGCTCGGCCGAGAACTCCTGTTCGACGACGGCACGGCGCGAAACCACGACGTTGTTGCGCTTTTGATCGAGCTTGATGACTTTGAATTCGAGCGGCTTGCCTTCCAGAAAGGCGGTGTCGCGTACCGGGCGGACATCCACCAGCGAGCCGGGCAGAAAGGCGCGCACGTGCTCGATCTCGACCGTAAAGCCACCCTTGACGCGACCGGAAATGATGCCCGTGACGATCTCACCAGCGTTGAAGGCCTGCTCCAGCCGCGTCCACGTGCGTGCGCGCTTGGCCTTCTCGCGCGACAGGCGCGTCTCGCCGGTACCGTCTTCGACCGCATCGAGCGCGACCTCCACCTCTTGGCCGGCTTCGACTTCGACTTCACCGCGCTCATTCTTGAATTGTTCGAGTGGAATCACCGCTTCGGACTTGAGTCCAACATTGACGATCACGACATCGGGTCCGACATCGACGACCATTCCGGTGAGGATCATGCCGGGGCGAATACGCTGGTTCGCCAGGCTGTGCTCGAACATCTCGCTGAAACTTTCGCTCATAAACTCTCTTGCACGATTGAACATGCTCACTGCCGCCCGAACCTCCGGCCCGGCGGGAAACAACACACGAACGCGGCATCCTGCTGCGTTCACCATTGCCTTTACGCTCTGCTGACGGTTCTACCCCCAGAGACGGCGGCGTCGGCCGTGCGCATATATCTGCTCCGTCACCTCGGCAGCCGTCAAAGCCGTCGAGTCCAGAACAATCGCATCGGCCGCCGGCACGAGCGGAGCCACAGGCCGGCTTGCATCCCGTTGATCCCGCTCGGCTATCTCGCGCGAAAGGGCGGCAAGGCTAACACCAGAGTCCTTTTCTTTCAACTGCTTATAGCGTCGTTGGGCACGCTCCGCGGCGCTCGCGGTGAGGAAGATTTTCAGCTCAGCGTCGGCAAAGACCACCGTCCCCATGTCGCGTCCGTCCGCGATCAGCCCCGGCGGCGCCCGAAACGAGCGCTGCCGCTCCAGCAGCGCTGTGCGCACCGCCGGCCATGCCGCGACGCGCGAGGCGCCGGCACCGGCGCTCTCCGAGCGCAGCTCGTCCGTGATGTCCCGTCCCCCAAGCCAGATCTGCTCCAGCCCAGCGCGCGTCGCGCCGAAGCTCACGTCCATGCCGACCGCCAGGCGGGTATGGCCCTGGACATCGTCGCTCGCCAGCCCCGCCCGCTCGCCCGCAAGCGCCACGAGGCGATAGAGGGCGCCGCTGTCGAGCAGATGCCAGCCGGTGCGGTGCACCAGCAGCCGGCTGACCGTGCCCTTGCCCGCCCCGCTCGGACCATCGACGGTAACCACGGGTGGTGCGGCCACCGAATGTTCAATGCCGTGGGGCTCATCTGCAACGCCGCTCATGAGGCGTGCACCGCGAGCCCGGCGGCGCGCGCCAGCTCGAGGAAATTCGGAAACGAGGTCGCAACGTTCGCCACATCGTCGATTTCGATCGGCGCAGCGGCACGCACGCTCGCGATCGCGAAAGACATCGCAATACGGTGATCGCCGTGGCTATCGATACGGCCGCCGCGAATCCGGCCACCCTGAATGCGAATGCCATCGGGCAGCAACTCGCACCCGATCCCTAAGCGCGTGAGTCCCTCGGCCATGCTCGCCAGTCGATCACTCTCCTTGACGCGCAGCTCTGCCGCGCCGGTCACCACGGTTTCGCCCTCGGCGCAGGCGGCCGCGATGAAGAAGGCCGGGAACTCATCGATTGCAAGCGGTACGAGTGCCTCGGGCACGCGGATGCCGTGCAGGCGGCTGGCACGCACTTCAATGTCGGCGATCGGCTCGGGTCCGTCATCGGCCTGGCGCTGCACGGTAATCTGCGCGCCCATGAGCCGCAACAGCTCGAGCAGGCCCGTGCGCGTCGGATTCACGCCGACATTGTGCAACCGGAGCACCGGCTGCGCCGCCAGACAGCCGGCGACGACGAAGAACGCCGCCGAGGAAAAATCCCCGGGGACATCGACGCGGCAGCCTCGCAGCCGCTGCCCGCCCTGCAGGCGCACGCGCGCCGCCGCAGCCTCGCCGGGTGCCGCCACGCCCACCGTATCGCTCACGAGGCGCACGCCAAAACCCGCCAGCATCCGCTCCGTATGGTCGCGCGTGGGCGCCGGTTCCGTGACGCTGGTGATGCCCTGGGCCGCCAGACCCGCGAGCAGCAGCGCGGACTTGAGTTGTGCGCTGGCGACCGGCATCCGGTAATCGATCGCACGCAGCACCGCTCCGCCGTGAATACGCACCGGCGGGCGTCCTTCGTGCGTATCGATATGCGCCCCCATCAGCCGCAGCGGCTGCGCCACCCGCTCCATCGGCCGGCGCATCAATGAGGCATCGCCGATCAAGGTCGAATCGAATCGCTGCGGGGCCAACAGGCCCATGAACAGGCGCATCGCGGTGCCGGCATTGCCCATGTCGAGCGCGCCGCTCGCGGCCCGCAGGCCGTCGACGCCGACGCCGTGAACGCGCACCTCGGTGGCCGCCGGCCGCTCGATTCTCACGCCGAGGGCACGCAGCGCCGCCAGCGTCGCCAGGCAATCTTCGCTGTCGAGAAACCCGTGAATATCGGTGTCGCCGTCGGCGATGCCACCGAGCATCAACGCGCGGTGCGAGATCGACTTGTCGCCCGGCAGACGCACCGTGCCGGCGACGGTGCCCACCGGCTGCGCGATATATTGCTGCATCACTGCGGCCTCAACCAGCCGCCGTCAGGCGCGTCAACGCCGACAGCAGCAGATCGTTCTGCGCCGGCAAGCCGATCGATATGCGCAGATGTTCCGCCAGTCCATAGCCGCCGACCGGCCGGACGATGAGACCCGCCTGCAGCAGCTCCGTGAAGATCGCCGCGGCCGCCGGTCCCACCCGCACCAACAGGAAATTCGCCGCCGACGGCACATACTCAATGCCGCGTTCGCGCAGCGCCGCCGCCACGCGCCGCCTCTCGCCGAGCGTTGCGGCCACGCTGCGCTGCATATGCCCCTGATCGGCGAGCGCCGCGATTGCGCCGGCCTGCGCGATGGAATTGACGTTGAAGGCGGGCCGCAGACGATTCAACACTTCGGCGATTTCCGGGTGCGATACGGCATAGCCTACGCGCGCACCGGCCAGGCCGTAGGCCTTGGACAGCGTGCGCAAGAGCACGAGATTCGGGTGCGCGTCGAGCCACTTCAAGCCCTCGCCGATCCCGAATTCCCGCCCGTATTCGAGATACGCCTCATCGAGGATCACGAGCGTCGTCGGCGGCGCCGCGTCGATGAAGCGCGCGAGCGCGGCATGCTCGACCCAGGTGCCGGTGGGGTTATTGGGGTTGGCGATGAACACCAGCCGTGTCTGCTCCGTGATTGCGCGCTGCATGGCATCGAGATCATGGCCGAAGGGCATCGCGCTATCAGCCGCCAGCGCCGGTGCCGCGAGCGCGCGCGCTCCGGTCGCACCGATCACCAGCGGATAGATGGCAAAACCATACTGGGAATACACGGCGTTCGCCGCCGGGGTCAAAAAGCTCTCGGCGAGCAGCATCAACAGCTCATTGGAGCCGTTGCCGACCGTCAGGCACTGCGCGGGCATCTGCAGATGGCGGCTCAACGCCTGCTTGAGCTCATGACAGCTACCGTCCGGGTAGAGCCAGACCTCCTCGAGGGCAGCGCGCATCGCGCTCAGCGCCCGCGGACTCGGACCGTACGGGTTTTCGTTCGAGGCCAGTTTGACGATATCGTGAATGCCGAGCTCGCGCTCGAGCTCGGATATCGGTTTACCCGGCACGTAGGGAGACAGCGTACGCACCGCTTCGACCGCGAGCCGCCCGGGATGCGCCTGCTGCGCCCTATCCATATGCGGCAACTACAGCACCGCCCGCGGATAGGATCCCAGGACGCGAAACAACGAGGCGCGCGACTTGAGCTCCGCCAGCGCCTTCTTCACCGGTGCGTCTTCGGTGTGTCCGTCGATATCGATGAAGAATACGTAGTCCCACTTGCGCCGGCGCGATGGCCGCGATTCGATGCGGCTCATGCTGATGCCGTGTTTTGCCAGCGGCTCGAGCAGTCGGTGCAAGGCGCCCGGGGAGGCCGTGTCGCCGGCCGACAGCAGCAATGTCGTGCGATCCACGCCGCTGGCGCGAAACAGCTTGCGGCCGATCACCAGGAAGCGGGTGGAATTGTCCGGCCGGTCCTCAATCTCCTTGACGAGAATGTTCAGCCCGTAGACATCGGCCGCGGTTTCGCCGGCGATCGCGGCAGTCCCGACCTCATCGCGCGCGCGGCGCGCGCCGTCGGCATTACTGGCGGCGGCAATGCGCTCGGCCAGCGGCAGATGCTCATCGAGCCAGCCGCGGCATTGCACCAGCGCCTGCGCGTGGGCGCTCACGCGCACGATCTTCTCGAGCGCGTCCATGCGTCCCATCAAACAATGGTGGATGCGCAGCTCGACCTCACCGCAGATGTGCAGCGGACTGGTCAGGAAGCGGTCGAGCGTATGCGTGATCATCCCTTCGGTGGAATTCTCGATCGCGACCACGCCGAAGTCGGCGTTACCGGCCTCGACCTCGTGGAATACCTCATCCACGTTCGACAGCGCCAGCGCACGCACCGAGTGACCAAAGTGCTTGAGCACGGCTGTCTGCGTATACGTGCCCTCGGGTCCCAGGAAGGCCACCTTCAGCGGCTCCTCTTGCGCGAGACAGGCCGACATGATCTCGCGAAAAAGCCGCACGATCTCCTCGTCGTGTAGCGGTCCGTCATTGCGTTCGACCGCCCGGCGCAGCACCTCGGCCTCGCGCTCCGGCCGATAAAAATCGACCGTGTGCCCGTCCAGATGCTTGGAGACTCCGGCCTGCTTGGCCAGCCGCGCGCGCTCGTTGATCAGTGCGTGCAGCTGCTCATCGACTGCATCGATGCGTGTGCGCAGATCGCGCAGAACCCGCTCTTGGGTGCCACCCCGGCCGGAAGCCGCCACGGAGGCTGTCTTTGCAGCGGCATTGGCAGTTGGTTTGGAAGCGCGGCGTCGTGCCATGGCGGTCCCGATCAATCCGGCTGCGGCAGGACGACCAGGCGCGCCGAGAGCACGCCCGGGATGGCGCGGATACGCTGCAGCAACGCCTCATCGGCGGCGCCTTCGGTGTCGATCAGCGTGTACGCATACTCACCGCGCGATTTATTGAGCAGATCGGCGATGTTCAATCCGACGCCGGCCAGGCTGGTGGAGATCTGGCCGACCATGTTCGGCACGTTGCTATTGGCGACTGCGATGCGCGTGGTGCCCGGCACGCGCGGCAGGACCGCCTCCGGGAAGTTCACCGAATTGCGGATGTTGCCGTTCTCGAGAAAGTCGCGCAGCGTGTCGGCCGCCATGACGGCGCAGTTCTCTTCGGCTTCATTGGTCGAGGCGCCCAGGTGCGGCAAGGTCACGGCGCGCGGATGGTCCTTGAGCGCAGCGCTCGGAAAATCGCAGACATAGGCGTGCAAATGACCGGCATCGAGCGCGGCGCGGATATCGGGCTCGCTGACGATCGGCGCGCGCGCGAAGTTCAGAACGACGCCGTCGGGCTTCATGAGCTTGAGGCGCGCGGCATTGACCAGCGCGCGCGTCGAGTCGAGCAGCGGCACATGCACGCTGACGGCGTCGGCGCGCGCGAACAGATCATCGAGCGACAGCGCCTGTTGCACCGAGGAGGACAGCTGCCAGGCGCGCTGCACGGTGATCTGCGGGTCGTAGCCGAGCACCTTCATGCCCAGCGCCACCGCGCTATTGGCGACCTCGACACCGATCGCGCCGAGTCCCACGACACCGAGGGTGCGTCCGGGCAACTCGAAGCCGATAAAGGCTTTCTTGCCTCTTTCCACCGCCTCGTCGATGGCGCGGTCATCGCCGCCCAAGCCGCGCGCGAACGCCCAGGCCTGGCAGATGTTGCGGGCGGCGAGCAGCAGTCCCGCGAGCACGAGTTCCTTGACCGCATTGGCGTTCGCGCCGGGTGCATTGAACACCGGCACGCCGCGTTTGCTCAGGTTGCCGACCGGAATATTGTTCGTGCCGGCGCCGGCGCGCGCGACGGCGAGCACGGAGGGCGGGATCTCGAGCTTGTGCATGTCGGCCGAGCGCAGCAGCACGGCGTGCGGGTCGCCGATGGCGGAGGCGACCTCGTAACGCTCGCGCGGCAGACGCTCGAGGCCGCGCACGCTGATATTGTTCAGGGTCAGGATTCGGTAGCCCATGGGCGCCCGGCCTTATGCGTTGCGCCGCGCGAATTCATGCATGAATTCGACCAACGCATCGACGCCCGCCGGCGGCATCGCATTGTAGAGGCTCGCGCGCATGCCGCCGACCGAGCGGTGACCCTCGAGATTCGCGAGCCCCGCCTGCTTCGCCTCCGCGAGGAAGGTCTGGTCGAGCTCGGGCTTGGCGAGAATGAACGGCACATTCATCCACGAGCGGCATCCCTTGTCGACCGGATTGCGGTAGAACTCGGACTCATCGATGGCGCGATAGAGTTTCTCGGCCTTGGCTCGATTGCGCTCGGCCATCGCAGCCAGGCCGCCCTGCTTCTTGATCCACTTGAACACGAGGCCGGCAAAATACCAACCGAAGGTGGGCGGGGTATTGAGCATCGAGCCTTCATCGGCCATGGCCTTGAAGTCCCAAACCGTCGGCGTGCCGGCGCGCGCGTGGCCGATCAGGTCTTCGCGCACGATCACGACGCAGATCCCCGCCGGCCCGATGTTCTTCTGGGCACCGGCATAGATCAGGCCGAAGCGGCTGACCTCGAGCGGGCGCGAGAGGATCGTCGAGGAAAAATCCCCCACCAACGGCACGTCGACCTGCGGGATGAATGGAAACTCCACGCCGCCGATCGTCTCGTTCGGCGTGTAGTGCAGATACGCTGCGCCGGCGGTGAGCTTCCAGCCCGCTTGCGCCGGCACGCCGGTGTAGTTCGAGGCCGCCGCATCCGCGGCCACGTTGACCTTGCAATAGCGCTTGGCCTCCCCGATCGCCTTTTTCGACCAGGCGCCCGTATTGATGTAGTCGACGGTGGCCTCGCTCGTAGCCAGATTCAGCGGGATCGCGGAGAACTGACCGGTGGCGCCACCCTGCAAGAACAGCACCTTGTAGTTCGGCGGGATCGCCAGCAGCTCGCGCAGATCCGCCTCGGCCTCGGCGGCGACGGCGATGAAAGCCTTGCTGCGGTGGCTGACCTCCATGACCGACATGCCGGTCGCCTTCCAGTCGGTCAGCTCGGCCTGAGCCTGTTGCAGGACTTCCAGCGGCAAAACTGCGGGGCCCGCAGCAAAATTGAATACGCGCACGGTGCGAAAACCTTCTTTGAGAGAGGTTGAAAGCCGAGACCAATGAACGGCGGATTCTAGCAGAGCGGAGCCTTGGACCTAAGGCGGGCTGGCCTCTTCGGCGGCGCTGTCGCTGCTGCCTTCCTCGACCCCGCCTTCGATCATGACGACGCGCTCGACGCCGGTGAGACGTTCGCCTTCTCCCAGGCGGATGAGCCGCACGCCCTGGGTGTTGCGGCCGACGATCGAGATGTCGGCCACCGGCGTGCGCACCAGCGTACCGGTCGAGCTGATCAGCATCAGCTCATGCCCCGACTGCACCTGCAGCGCCGCGACGGTGCGGCCGTTGCGCGCGGTGGTCTGCAGCGCGATGACGCCCTGACCGCCGCGTCCGTGCCCCGGAAACTCCGCCAGTGGCGTGAGCTTGCCGTACCCGTTCTCGGACGCCGTCAGCACATAGCCCGCTTCGAGCACCAGCAACGCGATCAGCCGCTGATCGTCCGCGAGCCGCACGCCGCGCACGCCCGCCGCCTCGCGCCCCATCGGCCGCACTTCCGCTTCGTGGAAGCGGATCGCCTTGCCGCCGCTGGTGCACAACATGATCTCGCGCTGCCCGTCGGTCAGCGCCGCGCCGACCAGCGTATCGTCGCCGCGCAAATCGAGCGCGATGATGCCGTTCGCGCGCGGGCGCGAGAACGCGCTCAACGGCGTCTTCTTGACGGTGCCGAGACTGGTCGCCATGAATACGAAATGCTGCTCATCGAACTGCTTGATCGACAGCACCGCGCTGATCTTCTCGCCCTCCTCGAGCGGCAGCAGATTCACGATCGGTTTGCCGCGCGAGCCGCGCCCGGCCTGCGGCAGCTCGAACACGCGCAGCCAATAGAGCTTGCCGCGGTTGGAGAAACACAGCAGCGTGTCATGCGTGTGCGCGATGAAGAATTTCTCGATGAAATCCTCATCCTTGACCGCGGTCGCAGACTTGCCACGGCCGCCACGCCGCTGCGCCTGGTAGTCGGACACCGGCTGCGCCTTGGCATAGCCGGCATGCGAGAGGGTCACGGCGACGTCCTGCGGCTCGATCAAGTCCTCGGTGCTGAGGTCCAGGTGATCGCGGCTGATCTCGGTGCGGCGTGCATCGCCGTAGTTGTCGCGTATCTCGACGATTTCGCCGCGCACCACCGCGGTGAGCCGCTCCGGGCGCGCGAGAATGTCCGACAGATCCACGATCTGCTCGAGCAAGCCGCGGAACTCTTCCAGAATTTTGTCCTGCTCGAGCCCGGTGAGGCGGTGCAGCCGCATGTCGAGGATCGCCTGCGCTTGCACCTCGCTCAGGCGATAGCCCGCGCCTGCCAGGCCGAGCTCGCTCGCGAGTCCGTCCGGGCGCGTGGAGAATTCGCCGGCACGCGCGAGCATCTGCGGCACCGCGCCGGGCGGCCAGACGCGAGCCATCATCGCGCCGCGCGCCTCGACCGGCGAGGGCGAGGCCTTGATCAGCGCGATGATCTCATCGATGTTCGCGAGCGCGACCGCCAGACCTTCGAGGATGTGTGCCCGCTCGCGCGCGCGCCGCAGCTCGTAGATCGTGCGACGCGTGACCACCTCGCGGCGATGGCTCAGGAACGCGTCGAGCATCTCGCGCAGCGACATCACTTTCGGCTGCCCGTCCTGCAGCGCGACCATGTTGATGCCGAACACCGTTTCCATCGGTGTCTGTGCGAACAGATTGTTTAGCACGATCTCCGCGACTTCGCCGCGCTTGAGCTCGATCACCACGCGCATGCCGTCCTTGTCGGACTCATCGCGCAGCTCCGAGATGCCCTCGATCTGCTTGTTGCGCACCAGCTCGGCGATACGCTCGAGCAGCCGCGCCTTGTTGACCTGGTACGGCAGCTCCGTGACGATGATCGCCTGGCGGCCACGGTCGTCATATTCCTCGATCGACGCACGTGCGCGGATCGAGAGCCGGCCGCGGCCGGTCTTGTACGCGGTGACGATCTCCTGCGCACCGTTGATGATGCCGGCCGTCGGAAAATCCGGTCCCGGCACGTGTTGCATCAGGCCGGCGAGCGAGAGCGCGGGATCGTCGATCAGCGCCAGGCAGGCATTGGCGATCTCGGTGAGATTGTGCGGCGGAATGTTGGTCGCCATGCCGACCGCGATGCCGGAGGAGCCGTTGATCAGCAGGTTCGGAACACGCGTCGGCAACACCGAAGGTTCATGCTCCGACTCGTCGTAGTTGGCGACGAAATCGACCGTTTCCTTGTCGATATCGGCCAGCAGCTCGTGCGCGAGCTTCGACATGCGCACTTCGGTGTAGCGCATGGCCGCGGGCGGGTCGCCGTCCACCGAGCCGAAATTGCCCTGACCGTCGATCAACAGGTAGCGCATCGAGAACGGCTGCGCCATGCGCACCATCGTGTCGTAGACCGCGGTGTCGCCGTGCGGATGGTACTTGCCGATGACGTCGCCGACGATGCGCGCGGACTTCTTGAAGGCCTTGTTATAGTCGTTGCCGAGCTCGCGCATCGCATGCAGCACGCGCCGATGCACGGGCTTGAGGCCGTCGCGTACGTCGGGCAGAGCGCGGCCCACGATCACGCTCATGGCGTAATCGAGATAGGATTGCCGCATCTCGTCCTCGAGATTGACGGGTACGACTTCGCGCGCTATGTCCGACACGAGCCGCCTTTATTGCTGGGAAAGTTTGTCACGTCAAATGGGCATTTGAAGCCGGTAATCTTAACACATTGCAGCGTTCTGGTGCCTCGGGCCGCTATACTTGCGGCGCAGCCACGAGGACCTGAAGTGATGCCGGCCACCGCGAGCGCAGATCAGACTGAAATCGAGAAATTCGATGCGCTCGCGCACGAATTCTGGGATGCGCGCGGCTCCTTTCGGCCGCTGCACGCGCTCAATCCCGTGCGTCTCGACTATATCAGCGCACGCACCGCACTCGCCGGTCGCCGGGTGCTCGATGTCGGCTGCGGCGGCGGGTTGCTGACCGAAGCACTGGCGCGCCGCGGCGCGCAGGTCGTCGGCGTGGACCTGGCGCCGGCGATGATTGAGATCGCGCGGCTGCATGCGAGCGAGAGCGCACTGGCCATCGACTATCGTTTGAGCTCGGCCGAAGCGCTGGTGGCGACCGACGCCGGCGGCTTCGATGTCATCACCTGCATGGAATTGCTCGAGCACGTGCCCGATCCGGCCGGCACGCTGGCGGCGCTTGCGCGCCTGCTGCGCCCGACGGGACAGCTGTTCGTTTCAACCATCAATCGCACGCTGCGCTCTTTTCTGTTCGCGATCGTCGGCGCCGAATACCTGCTGAATTTGATTCCACGCGGCACGCACGAATACGCACGGCTGATTCGGCCGGCCGAGCTCGCGCGCATGGCGCGGGCGCAACAGCTCGCGCTGCGCGATATCTCGGGCGTGCAATTCAACCCGCTGTCCGGCGCGGCCGCGGTGCGCGGCGACCCCGGCATCAACTATCTCGCGCACTTCGAACGCGAGTCATAAGCCTCGCAGTGTCCAGCGCCGATTCCGCTCATCCGGCCCAGAGCCCCGCCGAGCCTGCCGCGGCGCGCAGCGCGCCGCCATCGCTCGCCGCGGTGCTGCTCGATCTGGACGGCACGCTGCTCGACACGGCGCCGGACATGGCCGCGGCGCTCAATGCGTTACGCGCCGAGGAGCAACTGCCGGCGTTGGATTTCTCGCCGATCCGCGCGCAGGTCTCCCACGGCTCCAACGCGGTCGTGCGGGTGGGATTTCCGTACGTCGGCGACGGTGAGTTCGAGCGGCTGCGCAGCCGCTTCTTGGCACTGTATCGCGCCGCTCTGGCCGTGCAGACGCGGCCGTTTCCCGGCTTCAGGCAGGTGCTGCAGACCCTGCAAGCCGCGCACATCCCGTGGGGGGTGGTGACCAACAAGCCCGGCTGGCTGGCCGAGCCGCTGCTGCAGGAGCTCGGATTGCTCGCGCATTGCGGCGCGCTGATCTGCGGCGACACGCTGCCGGAGCGCAAACCGCATCCGCGTCCGCTGTTGGTAGCGGCCGAGCGCATCGGCGTGGCTCCAGCGCGCTGCCTCTATCTGGGTGATGCCCTGCGCGACATCCAGGCCGCGCGTGCGGCCGGCATGGTGGCGCTGGTCGCGAGCTTCGGTTACTTCGCAGCGACCGATGATCCGGCACAATGGCCGGCCGACGCCTGGATCGACTCGCCACTACAGCTGCTGCCCTGGGTTGGCCTGATCGATGCGATGCCCCGGCGGCCGGCGCCGCCGCCTTGAGCGGCGCGCCGGCTCCCGATGTGCCTTGGCCGCCGCCGGACTCGATTCGCTACTTCGTGCTGCTGTATGCGCGCGCGCACCGGCCGCGCGCGCAGCTGCTGTTCGCACTCGCCGATGAGATCGCCGCGAGCTTGAGCCCGCAGCTCGATCATCATGTCGCGCATCTGCGCCTGGCCTGGTGGCGCGAGGAGAGCCTGCGCATGGCGCGCGGCGAGCCGCAGCACGGGTGGTCGCGTCGTCTGTTCGAGCTCCCGGGCGAGCCCGTGGACCTGCAGGCGCTGGTCGCCGCCGCGGAACTCGAGCTCGCGCAACGGCTGGTGCCGGGTGCGGCGCCGGCGCTGCAGCGCCCCGCGCCATTTGCAGCGGCGCTGCTGTGCCAACTGGGCGGCCTGCTGGGCGATCGGCCACCGGCCGATGAGCTGGCCGCCGCCATTGCCGACCTCGACGTCGATGCACGCCCGGCGCGTCGCGCCGCGGAGCCTGCGGCCCGTGCGGCGCGCGCCGACGCGCATCGGCGCGCGCTGGCCGCGGCGGTGACGGCGATCGATACGGCACGGCAGCCGGCGCTCGCGCCGCGGCTGGTGTGGGCGGCGCTGGCGGCGCGCCGCAGCCGCGGCGGCGGCCGCACGCGCGCCGCCGCTCTGCTCGACAATATCGTCGCGTGGCGCGCCGCGCGCGCGGCGCTGCGCGGACAGTTCAAACTGGCTAGCGATGGATAGCGATGCATGACAATGGATGAAGCGCGGCCCATGAGCGAGCAGACCGCCGCCGGTGACGCACTGCGCGGGCGCGTCATCGCGCTGACCGGCGCTGGCGAGGGCATCGGCCGCGCCGTGGCACTGGCCGCAGCAGAACGCGGCGCCGAGGTGATTCTCATCGGCCGCAACGTGCGCAAGCTCGAGGCGGTGCACGAGAGCATCGCGCAGCTGCGCCGCGTCGAGGCCTCGATCGCCGTGCTCGATCTGGAAAACGCACTGGCGCGGAACTACGACGCGCTCGCAGCGGCAATCACGCAGCGCTACGGGCGCCTCGACGGCCTAGTCCACAACGCGGCGGTGCTCGGTCGGCTCGCGCCGGTTGAGCACTACGACGTGCCGACCTGGTGCCGGGTGCTGCATGTCAATCTGACAGCCGCATTTGCATTGACACAGGTGCTGCTGCCGCTGCTGCGCGCCTCGGCCGACGCCTCGGTGATTTTCACCAGCTGCGAGGTCGGCCATCTCGGCGCGGCCTATTGGGGCGCCTATGCGGTCTCGAAGTTCGGGCTCGAGGGCTTGAGCCAGGTATTGGCTGCGGAGCTCGCCGGCACGACGGCGGTGCGGGTCAATACGGTCGATCCCGGCACCGCGCTCACGCGCCTGCGGCGCGAGGCCTTTCCGGCCGAGGACATGAGCGGATTGCCGCCGCCCGAACGGCTCATCGAGCCGTATCTGTGGCTCCTGGGACCGGACAGCCGCGGCGTGACCGGCCGTCGCCTGGACAATCAGTCCTCGCTGTCTCGATCCGCCTGGTGTTGAGCGGCGCGCGCGCGTGGTGCGCGCCCCGCCAGGAAGGCATCGACCTCCTCGGGCTGCAGCTCGCGCCAGCGGCCGCGGGACAACTCCCGCGGCAGACTCAACGTACCGAGCCGCGTACGCAGCACACGCACCACGGTAACCGCCTGTCGCTCGAACAGCTGGCGCACTTCGTTGCCGCTCGCTCCGGTGACGATCAATCGGTACCAGCGATTGCTGCCCTCACCGCCACAGGCTTCGAGCGCCGTGACCGGCAGTCGGGCGCCGCGGTCCAGCTCACCGCCGCGTATGCCCTCCTCCTGGAGCGGTGTGAGTTCGCCGCGCACGCGCAGATTAAACTCCGCCTCCGCCGTGTGCACGACGCGCTGCAGTCGCGCCCCGAGGGCGCCGTCGGCGGTCAGCAGCTCCAGTCCACCATCGGGCCGCGGCATGGGGCTGATGCTGATGAAGCGCCGGCCTGCCCGCCTCGGCAAGCGAGCGGCGATGCTGCTGCCGGCGTCGAGATCGGCGCTGGCGCCGGGGCTGAGGCCGGTCAACTGCAGCGGTGCGCCCGGTGAGCGGTGGCAGAGAAATACCGTGCCGATTGGACCGCCCGGCCTCTGGCGGATCGGGCGGCCGTCGAGCCTGAGTTGATCCTTCGGTCCCACCCGCATGCCGAGCACGGCGGGCCGGCCGTTGACGCTCAGGCGTCCGGCGCGGATCCAGGCTTCGGCTTCGCGGCGCGAGGCCAAGCCGAGCTGTGAGAGCACCTTCTGCAGGCGCTCGGCGGAGTGCGCGGCGTCCATGATCGGTGGGGCGATTTGCAGCCGCGGCGGGGCTATTCGCGCTCGCTCGGCGGTGCCGCGACCAGACTGGGACTGCGCGGGGCTTCGGCCGAGGCCTGCGAAGAGTCTTCTGTGTCGCTCGGGTCATCATCGAGCGGACCGGCCGCGGTGCCGTCGTTGGCCGCGCGGTCATCGCCGGCGGCGGTGTCAGCCTCGGCGTCGGCCGGGACATTGTCGGCCGTTGCCGCCTCGTCCGCGACCGGCAGGCGCAGCTGCGGGTCGAGTTCGCTGAGCGCACGCAATTGCTCGAGCGCGGGCAGCTCGTCCAGGCTCCTGAGGCCGAAGTATTCGAGGAAATCGCGCGTGGTACCGAGCAGCTCCGGTCGCCCCGGCAAATCTCGATAGCCGACCACGCGGATCCAGCAGCGCTCGAGCAACGTCTTGACGATATTGGGATTGACGGCCACGCCACGCACCGCCTCGATCTCAGCGCGGGTAATCGGCTGGCGATAGGCGATCAGCGCCAGTGTCTCGAGCAGTGCGCGCGAGTAGCGCTGCGGGCGCTCGGGCCACAGCCGTGCCACGGCCGGCGCATACTCGCGCCGCACTTGCACGCGGAAGCCGCCGCCCGTTTCCTTCAATTCGATCGGGCGACCCTCCAATTCGTGCGCGAGCGCCTCGAGCGCCGCGCGAATTGCCACGGCCGGCGGCCGTTGCGCCTCGTCGAACAGCTGCGCGATCTCCGGCAATGTCAGCGATTTGCCGGCGGCGAACAGCCCCGCCTCGACGATGGGCTTGATCGCCTGCGTGATCGGATGGTCCAATTCCGGCTCGCTCATGGTGTGGGTCCATTGTCAGTGACCGGGTCGGTGACCAGGCGCAGTGTACGAGCCGCCGAGGCCGCGCGCACGTGCAGCGGTGCGTAGGCTTCGGTCTGCGTGATCTCGATCAGCCCCTCGCGCATGAGTTCGAGGATGGCGATGAAGCTGACGGTCACGCCGGCGCGCCCTTCCTGCGGCGTGAACAGCTGCGAGAACTCGAGGAAGCTGCCGTGTTCGAGCGCTGCCAGGATATTGCTCATGCGCTCGCGCACCGACAGCGGCTCGCGGCGCACGTGATGGTGCGCGAACATCGCGGCGCGCTGCGCCACTTCCTTGAACGCGAGCAGCATCTCCTGCAGCGTGATTTGCGGCAGCGTACGCGCGGCCGTCCGGTCGCTGCAATCGACACTCGCCTGCCAGACATCGCGCTCGAGTCGCGGCAGCAGGTCGATGTCGAGCGCGGCGCGTTTGAAACGTTCGTATTCCTGCAGCCGGCGGACCAGCTCGGCGCGCGGGTCGTCCTCGCTGCCGTCGGCGGCATCGGCCGAGCGCGGCAGCAGCATGCGTGATTTGATTTCGGCCAGCGTTGCGGCCATGACCAGGTACTCGCCGGCGAGCTCGAGTTGCAGGTCCTGCATCAGCTCGATGTACTGGGTGTACTGACGCGTGATCTCGGCAATCGGAATGTCGAGGATGTCAAGGTTCTGGCGCCGGATCAGATACAGCAGCAGGTCGAGCGGACCTTCGAATGCCTCGAGAAAGACCTCGAGCGCCTGCGGCGGGATGTACAGATCGCGCGGCAGCTCGGTGATCGGCTCGCCGTTGATCATGGCGAAGGGCATCTCGACCTGCTCGGGCGCGGCCGTCGCCGGCAACCCGAGCGGCGCGGGCGGATTGGAGACGACGATCTTGAGCTCGGGTTTCATCGGCCCCTTTTAAATCATTGCGGACGCAAATGCATCGCCCGGCGGACGTCCTCGAGGGTGTCGCGGGCAATCGAGCGCGCTTTCTCGCAGCCTTCGGCCACCAGGTTGACCACCAGCTCTGGATTGTCCTGAAATTCCTGGGCGCGTCTGCGCATGCCGTTGACCTCGTCGACGATCCGTTCGATGAGCGGCTTCTTGCAATCCAGACAGCCGATCCCGGCGCTGCGGCAGCCTTCATTCACCCAGGCACGCGTGGTCTCGTCGGAATAGATCTTGTGCAGATCCCAGACCGGACACTTCTCCGGATCGCCCGGATCCGTGCGCCGCACGCGCGCCGGATCGGTCTGCATGGTCTTGAGCTTGGCCGCCGCGGCATCCGGGTCTTCGCGCAGCGAGATCGTGTTGCCGTAGGATTTGGACATCTTGCGGCCGTCCAGACCCGGCACCCGGGGTGTCGCGGTGAGCAGCACCTGCGGCTCGGGCAGAATACTCACGTATGAGCCTTCGAGGTAGCCGAGCAGCCGCTCGCGATCGGCGACCGTGATACGCGTATTGCTCTCCACCAGCGCGCGTGCGCGCTCGAGGGCAGCCTGATCCCCGCTCTCCTGGAAGCGGCGCCGAAGCGCCCGATAATTGGTGATGTTGCGTCCGCCGAGCTCCTTGATGGCCCGCTCGGCTTTCTGCTCAAAGTCGGGCTGGCGCCCGTAGAAGTGATTGAAGCGACGCGCGATCTCGCGCGTGATTTCCACGTGCGCGACCTGGTCCTCGCCCACCGGGACGAAGGCGGGGCGATATAGCAGGATGTCGGCGCTTTGCAGCAACGGGTAGCCGAGGAACCCATAGGTCGCCAGATCCTGCTCCTTGAGCTGCTCCTGCTGATCCTTGTAGGTTGGCACACGCTCGAGCCAGCTCAGCGGCGTGATCATCGACAGCAGCAAGTGCAGCTCGGCATGCTCGGGAACATACGATTGCACGAAGATCGTGGAGACCCCCGGGTTCAAGCCCGCGGCCAGCCAGTCGATCAGCACCTCGTGGACCGCAGACGGCAGACCGCTGGTGTCTGCGTAGCCGGTCGTCAGCGCGTGCCAGTCGGCGATGAAAAAGTAGCACTCGTACTGGTACTGCAACTCGATCCAGTTGCGGAGCGCGCCGTGATAGTTGCCCAGATGCAGCTGGCCGGTAGGACGCATGCCAGACAGCACACGCTTACCTTGTGGAGCGGCGCTCATTCCTTGTAATTGTTCCCGCGTGCGCGGCCTGAAGTGAAGGTCCGGGGATTATACGGTGTGTGCTCGAGGACTTCCCACTCGCCTCCGGCGAGCCGTCCCCGCCCCTGGCGCAGCACCAGCGGTGGCGAGACGGCGAGGTCGACCACGGTCGTCGGCTCGATCCCGCAGTGCCCGCCATCGAGAATCGCGTCGAGCTGATGCTCGAGCCGCGCTCGGATCTCGGCACCGTCGGTCAGCGGCAGCTGCTCCCCCGGCAGCAGCAAGGTCGAGCTCATCAACGGCTCGCCGAGCTCGGCGAGCAGCATCTGCGGAACGATGTGGTCGGGCACGCGGATGCCGATCGTGCGGCGCTTGGGATGCTGCAGCCGCCGTGGTGTCTCGCGCGTGGCCGGCAGCAGAAACGTGAAGGCGCCGGGGGTGGCGGCCTTGAGCAGGCGAAACTGCCAGGTGTCCACGCGCGCGAAGCGCCCGATCTCGCTCAAATCCCGGCACACCAGCGTAAAGTGATGATTCTTGTCGGCGCCGCGGATACTGCGCACGCGCTCGAGCGCCTGCACATCGCCGATTTGACAGCCCAGTGCGTAGCAGGAATCGGTTGGATAGGCGATTACGCCGCCCGCGCGGATGATCTCGGCCGCCCGACGAATCAGGCGCAGCTGTGGATTGCGCGGGTGCAGTTCAAAATATTGACTCAACGGGGCGGCTCATAGGACGCGGCGGGCAGTTCCGATATGATAGCCGGCCTCATTGCATATAAATGACTCCATGCAAGCCTTATTGGACCTCGCGCCGCTCGCGGCGTTTCTCGCGGCTTACTATCTGGGCGGCATCTACGTCGCGACCGCAGTATTGATGGCGGCCATGGTGTTGTTGCTGGCGGTTGATTGGCTGCGGCTGCGGCGCCTGCCGCCCATGCACGTGCTCAGCGCGGCGCTGGTGCTGGTGCTCGGGGCGGCGACGCTGATTATGCGCGATGCACGCTTTCTGAAGTGGAAACCGACCATCTTCCTGTGGCTGCTGGCGCTCGCCGCGCTGGCAAGCGCGTGGGTCGGCCGTACCCCGCTGGCACAGCGTCTGCTCCAACCGATGGTCGATGACAGCGCTGCGCTGCCGCGGCGCATCTGGTTGCAGTTGAATTCGCTGTGGGTGCTGTTCTACGCAGTCCTGGGCGGGGTCAATCTCTGGATCGCGCGCGCGGCGAGCGAGCGCGCCTGGGTCAATTTCAAGGTGTTCGGCCTGACCGCCGCGTTTGCCGTCTTCGCGATCGTGCAGGCTCTGTGGCTGAGCGCGCGGGTCGAGCCCGTCGAGGCGGGCGTGAAGTGACGAGCGCACTCGAGCCAGCCGGCGCCGGCACGCCCCTGGCCGCCGCCGATACGGCAACCCGCATTGACCGATTGTTGCGGGCGCGCTTGACGCTGCAGCAGCTCGAGATCCACGACGACAGCGCGGCGCATGTCGGGCACGCCGGCGCCGGCCGCGGCGGGCACTTTCGCGTGCGAGTTGTGTCCATCGATTTTCGCGGACTCAAATCGCTGGCTCGTCACCGGCTGGTGCACGAGCTGCTGGCACCGCTGTTTGCAGCCGAGGTGCATGCGCTGTCGCTGCAGACGTTCACTCCGGAGGAAGTTTTTAACTAATATGCGTAACCACATGAGAAATAAGATGAACTTAATTAAGTTTTCGCCGCTGTTGCTGCTCCTTGCCGTGACCGCCTGCAATCGCGCGAGCAACAGCGCATCCACGAGCGCCCCGCCCGCCGCCCCCGCGGAGAAGCCGGTGGCCACCGTCAACGGCACGCCGATCAGTCGGGAGATGTACGACTACTATGTCAAGTCGACGACCAACAAGGCCTCGTCGGAGTTGACCGCCGAGCAGCGCACGCAGCTGCTGGATAACCTCATTCGCGGCGAGCTGGTGGCCCAGCAGGCCATGAAGGACGGTGTCGACAAGGCTACCGAGACAGCCTCGCAGCTCGACCTCGCGCGCATTCAGATCCTCGAGCAGGCCGATGTCGAGCACTACCTCAAGGACAAGAAACCCACCGACGCCGAAACCAAGGCCGAGTATGACGCACAGGTTGCTGCGATGCCGAAGACGCAGTACCACGCCCGCCATATCCTGGTTGCGGCCACGGATGAGGCCAAGGCCAAGAGCATCATCGAGCAGCTCAAGAAAGGCGCCAAGTTCGAGGATCTGGCCAAGAAGGATTCGATCGACTCGTCCAAGGATCAGGGCGGCGACCTGGGTTGGTTTTCTCCCTCGAACATGGTCAAGCCGTTCGCCGATGCCGTCGTGGCGCTCAAGAAGGGTGAGTACACGCAGGCCCCGGTGCAGTCGCAGTTCGGTTGGCACGTCATCCGCCTCGACGACACGCGCGAGACGCCCGTGCCGCCGTTCGATCAGGTCAAGGACCGCGTCGTGCAGATCGTGGAACAGAAGAAGTTCAAGAGCTACACCGACGATCTGCTCAAGAGCGCAATGGTCGAGAAAAATCTCTAACGCAGGGGCGGCGCGATTTTCAATTCATATGCAGCAATTTTTCAAATCCGGCCTCATCGAGCACCGGCACGCCCAGAGCCTGCGCCTTCGCCAGTTTGGATCCGGCTTCGGCGCCGGCAACGACGTAGTTGGTTTTCTTTGATACCGAAGAGCTGACCTTCGCGCCCAGCGCAAGCAACTTTTCAGTGGCTGCTTCGCGCGTCATGCCGCTCAAGGTCCCGGTCAGCACGACCGTCAGGCCCTGCAGCGGCCGAGGCGCGTGCGGCCGGGGCGCCGTCTCCGGCCACTGCAGCCCGAGCGCGCGCAGGCGTTCGAGTTCGCGTCCATGGCGTGCATCGCGCATGAACTCATGCACACCCGCGGCGATGATCGGACCGATGTCCGGCGCCTCCTGGATCTGCGCTGCGTCCGCAGCCTGCAGTGCCGCCAGCGTGCCAAAGTGCTCGGCGAGCGTGCGCGCGGTGCTCTCGCCCACGCCCGGCAACCCCAGGCCGTAGAGCAGTCGCGGCAGCGTGGTGTGCTTGCTGCGCTCGATGGCGGCATGCAGATTGGCCGCCGATTTCTCGCCCATGCGCTCGAGCGCCGCGAGCTGCGCCACCGTCAACTCGTACAGGTCACCGGGCGAGGCGATGAGTTTCTGCTCGACCAGCTGATCGACCAACTTCTCGCCCAACCCCTCGATATCGAGCGCGCGCCGGCTGGCAAAATGACTCAATGCCTCCTTTCGCTGCGCACCGCAGTTGAAGCCGCCGCTGCAGCGCGCCGCCGACTCGCCCGGCACCCGCACGACCGCTGCGCCGCAGACCGGGCAGTGCGCGGGCAGCTTCGGCCGGCGCGCGCCGGCCGGTCGCCGCTCCGGCAGCGTGCGCACCACCTCGGGAATCACATCGCCCGCGCGGCGCACGATCACGGTGTCGCCGCGGCGCACATCCTTGCGCTCGATTTCATCCATGTTGTGCAGCGTCGCGTTACTGACGATCACGCCCGCGACCGCGACCGGCTCGAGCCGCGCAACCGGTGTCAGCACCCCGGTACGCCCGACTTGGAAGTCGATTTCGCGCACCACGGTCAAGGTCTCATCGGCAGGAAACTTGTGCGCGATCGCCCAGCGTGGCGCGCGCGAGACGTAACCGAGGGTCTCCTGATCGGCCCGCCGATTGACTTTGTAGACGACGCCGTCGATCTGGTAGGGCAGCTGCGCTCGGCGCGCGCCGAGCGCGCGGAAATAGGTCAGAAAACCGTCCAGTCCCCGCACCACCGCGTTCTCCGGACAAATGCGCAGGCCCCAGTCCGCGAGCTGCGCGAGCAGCCCGCTGTGCGTGTCCGGCAGCGTGCCGCCGCGCACATCGCCGACGCCATAGAAGAATGCCTGCAGCGGCCGCGACGCGGTCACGCGCGCATCGAGCTGCCGCAGACTGCCGGCGGCCGCGTTGCGCGGATTGGCATAGATCTTCTCGCCGGCCGCTTTGGCCCTGGCATTCATCTTGTTAAACCCGGCCAGCGGCATGAATACTTCGCCGCGGACCTCCAACTCCCGTGGTGCGTGGCCGCGCAGGATCAGCGGAATCGCGCGGATCGTACGGACGTTGGCGGTGACCTCCTCGCCGCTGGTGCCATCGCCGCGCGTCGCGGCGAGCGCCAGGTGGCCGGCGCGGTAGGTCAGCGAGACTGCCAGTCCGTCGAGCTTGGGCTCGGCGCTGTACTCAATTTGCTCGTCCTCGCGCCCGAGACGCTCGCGCACGCGTCGGTCGAAGGCCGCGATATCCTCGTCGTTGAAGGCGTTGTCGATCGATAGCATCGGCACACGGTGATGCACTTCGGCGAAGCCGCTGCCGACAGCACCGCTGACGCGCTGTGTCGGTGAGTCCGGCGTGACGAGCGCCGGGTGCTGCGCCTCGAGGGTCCGCAGCTCGAGCATCAACTGGTCGTATTCGGCGTCCGGGACTTGCGGCTCATCGAGCAGGTAGTAGGCATGGTCGTATTGAGCAAGCAATGCACGCAGACGCGCTGCGCGCCGCGCCGGATCAGTCACGCCGCCGGCTCCGCCGGCACGCCGTCGTGGCCGCCGCCGGCGCGGCCGTGGCTTGTGCCGCCATCACGGCTGCCCAGCGCCTGCCGCCAGGCCTCGAGCCGCTCCGCATCGAGCGGCGCCCCTTGTTCATCGCGCAGACCTCCCCCGAGCCGCTGCGACAGGTCGCGCGCGACCTCGAGCAGATGCTCCAAGGTGGTCGGCGCCGGCATCGCACCGGGCAGCACTGCGAACAGGCTCAGACCCGAAAAGCGCTGAAAATCCATATTGGCCGGATCGAGGATGCCCGGACGGCTGAGGCTCGCGGCACTGAGCAGCGCACGGCCGCGTTCGTCGGGTTGATGATAGATACCGAATCGTCCGTGTACGAACCCACAGGCGCCCAACGCCTGCCGCAGCGTGCGACCGGAGAAGCGGTCGGCGCCCGTAGGCACGATGCGCAGGTTCAGGATTTGCCGCTCGTCCTCAGGCGGCCACTCGACGATGATCTGCTCCGCAACAACGAGCCCCGACACAGCGGCGGACACGGTGAGTGTGGGCTGCTCCGCAGTGGTCTCCGGTGCTGTGGGCTCCGGTGCTGTGGGCTCCGGCTGTGTCATCGCCGCCTGCGGCGCCGTGAACGGCGGCTCTGCGGCAGGGAGCCCCAGCTCTTCGTCACCGAGCGGCGGCAGATCGATCACGGGCCCGTTGTGCACGGCCTCCCGCGTCTCGGTGCGCAGGTGCGCGTCGCGACTCGCCTGTCGCGGTCGGCGCAGCTCCCACCATGCCAGGCCCGCCAGAAACAACAGGCCCGCGAGCAGCAAGACCCAGCGCAGCGCAGCCACGGTCCCTCAGACAGCCGCGAGGCGCACGGCTTCGTCGATGTCGACCGCGACCAACCGCGATACGCCCGGCTCATTCATCGTGACTCCGACCAATTGCGAGGCCAGCTCCATCGTAAGCTTATTGTGCGTAATGAAGATGAACTGCACGCGCGATGACATTTCGCGCACGATGTCGCAGAAGCGCCCGACATTGTGTTCATCGAGCGGGGCATCGACTTCGTCGAGCAGGCAGAAGGGCGCGGGATTGAGATCGAAGATCGAGAACACCAGCGCAACCGCGGTCAGCGCTTTTTCACCGCCCGAGAGCTGCGAGATGGTGCTGTTGCGCTTGCCCGGCGGCCGCGCCATCACTGCCACGCCGGCCTCGAGCGCATCCTCGCCGACCAGCTCCAGATAGGCATGCCCGCCACCGAAGAGACGCGGAAACTTGTCCTTGAGCCCGGCATTGATGCGGTTGAAGGTGTCCTCGAAACGGCTGCGCGTCTCGCGGTCGATCCTGCGCATGGCCTGTTCGAGGGTATTGAGCGCATCGTTGACGTCGGTGAACTGACGATCCAGATAAGACTTGCGCTCAGTCTGTTCCGCCAGCTCATCGATCGCCGCCAGATTGACCTGGCCAAGCTTCTCGATGTCCGCGCGCACCTGCCCCAGGCGTTGCTCCCACGGCTCGATCTGCGCTTCGGCGTCCAGATTGGCGCTCACCGTCGCCAGGTCACAGCGCGTGGCGCTGAACTGCTCGAGCAGCGCTTCGCGGCGCAGACGCGACTCCTGCGCAGCCAGGTGCGCCTGCTCCATGGCATCGCGTGCACTCGCGACTCGCTGCTCGGCATCCGCGCGTCGCAGCTCCAGTGCGCGCAACTCGTTATCGCAATCTTCGAGCGTGCGCCTTGCGGTCGACAGCTCCACTTCAACTTCGAGCCGTCGTCCCAGATGCTCCTGCAGCCGCGTCTCGAGCTCGGCGATCGGCGCGTCGCCGCCGGCAAGCTCCTGCTCGAGGCCTTCGCGGCGTGCGTGCAGCTGCGTGCGCTGCTCGAGCATGCGCGCCAGTGCGCTCTGCATTGATCCCTGCGCCGAACGCCGGCTCTCGCTGCGCACCAGCGCATCGCGCATCTGCAGCTGCGCATCCTGCGCCTGCGCGCGCGCGCTGGCCGCCGTCTCGCGCCGCAGCTCGCGCTCTCCTTCCAGCTCCAGCCGCTGTTCATCGAGCCGGCCCAGCGTGTCGACCGCAAGGTCGTGCGCCTGCCTCGCCCGCGTCAGACTCTCCTGCGCCTGACGGACATCCTGCTCGACCGCCTCGTATTCGGTGCCGATGCGGGCACGGCGCAGGCCGGCTTCCTCGAACCGAGCCTTGAGCGCCTCGAGTTGACCACGCAGTTCGGTATGGCGGCGATGCGCCTGCTGAATCTGCGCCTGCGTGGCGTCGCGATGCTGCTCGGCGGCGCTCAACTGCGCGCGCAGCGCCACGATCTCCTGCTCGAGCTGCCGCACGCGCTCGTCCGTGGCGGCTCCGACTGAGCGTAAAGCTTTGAGACGATGCTCGCGTTCGATCACACCCGCATGCGGGTCACCCCCGCGGCTGACGCGCAGCCAGTCGCGCCCGAGCCACTCGCCCGCGGCGGTGATGATCGAGTGACCGGCCGGCAGGCCGCGGCGCGCGCGCAGTGCCGCGCCGAGTGAATCGCTCACGCGCACATTCGTGAGCATCGCGAGTACGGCGGGCGGACCCTGCACGTGTGCCGCGAGCGTGCCCGCAGCGGCTTCCGAATTTGCCGCCTCGCCGGCAGCTGCCGCCTCGCTGGCGGT